>JAHECP010000032.1 GCA_024641665.1 Acidobacteriota bacterium | reverse complement strand
CGGAGGCTCGAGACGACGTGACGGTCGCGCGGCGCCAGCTCACCGACGCGATGACGCGATCGACGCGGGCGCTCGACACGCTCAAGGACGCCACGCGCGCACGGGCCCGGACCGCGGCGGCGCGCGAGAAGGCCGAGAAGGCGCTGCAGGCGGCGCGCGCCGCGCTCGTGCGCCTGCAGCGGTGACGACGTGACGACCTTCCCCCTGCGGCGGACGTTCGCACTGGTGCTCGTGCTGCTCGCCGCGCTCGTCGTCCGCCAGGTCGGCGGCGAGCTGGAGCTGCGCAGCACGGCCTTCGCGCTCGGCTTCGCCCTGATCGCGGCGGCGCTGGCCGGCGTGCTCGTCGAGCGGCTGCAGCTGCCCAAGGTCACCGGCTACCTGCTCTTCGGGATGGCGTGCGGCCCCTACCTCGCCAACCTCATCTCGCGCCCGATGGCGCGCGAGCTGCAGCTCTTCAACGGCCTGGCGGTCGTGCTCATCGCCTTCATCGCGGGGCTCGAGATCAACGTGGCGCGGCTTCGACCCCGCCTGCTCGGCATGCTGCGGGTCGGCGGCGTGAACATCCTGCTCACCAACGTGGGCTTCTTCCTGATCTTCTGGATCGCCTGGCCCTGGCTGCCGATCCTCCCGTCGGCCACCGGCCTGCTGCGCGTCTCGCTCGCGCTGCTCTCGGCCATCGTCGTGAGCTGCTCGTCGCCGTCGGTGGCCATGGCGGTGATCGCCGAGACGCGCGCCTCCGGCCCGCTGAGCGAGCTGGTGGTGGCCGTGGTGATCCTGGCGGACCTCGCCTTGATGCTGCTCTTCACGCTGGCGATGCAGCTCGTGCGCGCGGCGTTCGGCACGACGGGCGCGGCGGAGGTGGCGCTCCTCGCGCGGCTGTCGTGGCAGCTGTTCGGGTCGTTCGCCTTCGGCGGCGCCATCGGTGCCATCTTCGCCCTGTACCTGAAACACGTCGGACGCGAGGTGGCCATCGTCCTGGTGGCGCTCTGCGCGCTCATCTCCCAGACCGGCGGCCACCTCCATTTCGAGCCGATCCTCGCGGGCCTGGCGGCCGGCCTGGTCGTCGAGAACATCGCGCCGCCCGACGGCGACGCGCTCCGGCTGGGCGTGGAGCAGAGCGCGCTGCCGATCCTGATCGTCTTCTTCGTCGCGGCGGGCGCGTCGCTGCAGCTCGACGCTCTCGCGCAGATCGGCGCGGTGGCCGCCGTGATTGCCGTCCTGCGCATGGTCCTGATGCGGGCCGGGACGATGGCCGGCGCGCGGCTGTCGGGGATCGCGGCGCCGGTGGACGGGATGATCTGGATGGGGCTCGTGGCGCAGGCCGGCGTCACGCTCGGCCTGGTCACGATGGTGGCCACCGAGTTCCCCGACTGGGGCGCGCGGCTGCAGACGCTCGTCGTCGCGCTCATCGCGCTGCACCAGCTGGTCGGCCCGGTGCTGTTCCGCTCGGCGCTCGTGCGCGCGGGCGAGGCCCGCCTTCGCGCGTGATCGCGCTTCGGCGGGGCAAGCCGGGCGGTCCGCGTAGGGCGTGCGGAACCGCACACATCGTCCTCCACACGGGAGTGAGGGCTTCGCCACCTGTCCTTCCGTTCGGACATCTCCCGAGACGTCGATACTCCAAACACACACGGGGCACCGGTTCGCGGCGGCGCGCCGCGCCGCGCGATGCGGCACGCGCGTTGCTCAGGTGCCTGTCGGTGCCACGCCTGCGGCACTGGAGACGACCGTGAGTACAAGGAGTCTCGCTCGTTGTATCGCAGCCGCACTGTTCACGCCAGCCCTGATCCTGGCACTGCCCGCCACCGCGCACGCCCAGTCGGACGAGCGCCCGACGACGCCGGTCGAGCACCGGCAGATCATCTCGGCCAACCCGTTCGGTCTCATGTTCGAATGGTTCAACGTGGAGTACGAGCACAAGCTCGGACCGACGACGACCTGGGGGGTGTCGACGTCCTGGTTCTCGCTCGATCACGGGGACTTCGACTACGCCAACGGCAATGCGCTCTTCCGCTACTACCCGCAAGGCCACGCGCTCAACGGGTTCTTCCTGGGCGGTCGTGGCGGCGTGTTCCACGTCTCGGACAGCCGGGACGCCGCCGTCTTCTACGGTGCGGGCTTCGAGATCGGGTACGACTGGCTGCTGGGATCGCGACGGAACGTGGGTCTCAGCCTCGGGGTCGGTGCCACGCGTCTGTTCGGCGGCGAGCTGCCGGGCGCGTCGTTGACCGTCCCCACGCTCCGGCTGGTCAATCTCGGCATCGCGTTCTGACGCGCGGCGTCAGATGGCTCGAGCGGAGCAGGGGCGTCCAACAGGTCGCCCCTACAAGGATCGCAGCGCGCTCACCGGGTCGACGCCCGTCGCGCGCCGCGCCGGCACGTAGCCGGCGAGGAGCGCCACGGCGGCCAGCGCGACGGCGACGAGCGCGAACAGACGCAGGTCCATCGCGTAAGCGCCGAACATCGAGCTCGCCATCACGCGCCCGATTGCCACCGCGAGCCCCAGCCCGATCGCGACGCCGGCGATCGTCAGGCGCCAGGTCTGGCCGATGACGAGGCGCAGCACGTCGCGGTCCTGCGCGCCGAGCGCGATGCGCACACCGATCTCGTGGCGGCGCTGCGTCACGGCGTAGGCCATCACGCCGTAGACGCCGAAGAGCGCGAGCGCCAGCGACAGCAGCGCGAAGACGCCCATGATCGCCGCGGCGAACTGCAGGCCAATCGTGCGTTCACGCAGCTTCCGCCGCATGCTCATGACGTCGAACGCCGGCTGGTTCGGGTCGACCGCGAGGATGGCGGCGCGCGCCGCGGGCGCGAGGGTGAGCGGGTCGGCGTGGGTGCGCAGCACGAAGGCGAACGAGCCCGTCGGAGCCTGGCGATAGGAGCGGTAGACGACGGGCGTACGGTGCAAGTCGAACCAGTCCTGGATGATGTCGCCCGCGACCCCCACGACGGTCAGCCAGGGCCCAGTGCCGTCGCCAAGCTTGAGGCGCCGGCCCAGCGGGTTCTGATTCGACCAGTAGCGATCCACGAACGACTGGCTGACCAGCGCCACCATCTGGCCGTCGGGCCCGTCGGCATCGGTGAAGCCGCGTCCCTGCAGCACGGGAATCTTCATCGCCGCCAGGTAGCCGGTCGAGATCGCCCGGTAGTCCACGTTCGGGCGGCGGGCGGGATCGTCGTTGGCGGCACCCTCGAGGATCAGGCTCCGTCCGGCGTTGTTGCCGCCCGACGGAATGGTGTTGGTCAACCCCGCGTCGGTGACGCCCGGCAGCGCCTCGAAGCGGTCGAGCACGGCCGACGCGAACGTGCGGCGCGCCTCGGGCTCGGCATAGGCGACGTCGGGCAACGAGAGCCGCAGCGTCAGCACGCCGTCCGGGTCGTAGCCCTGGGGGCCGTTGAGAAAGCGGAGCGTGCCGGCCACGGTGAGGCCGGACGCCGCGAGCAGCGCCAGCGCCAGCGCGATCTGCGCGACGACCAGCGCGTGGCGCAGGCGCGCCCGCGCGCGGCCGCCGGTCGTGCCGCGGCCGCCCTCACGCAGCGACTCGTTCAGGCGCGGCCGCGACGCCTGCAGCGCGGGCACCATGCCGAAGACGAGCGCCGTCGCTACGGCCACGACGACGGTGAAGAGCACGATGCGGTCGTCGATGCCGATCAGCTGCCAGCCGGTGACGAAGCGCGCGATGCGCGCCGGCATGCTCGTGCGAATCAGCGTGAGCCCGAGCCACGTCACGCCGAGCGCGGGCGGCACGCTGAGCGCGGCGAGCGCGAGGTTCTCGGTGAGCAGCTGCCGCACCAGGCGCCACCGGCTCGCCCCGATCGCCAGGCGCACGGCGATCTCGCGATGGCGCTCGGCGCCGCGCGCCAGGAGCAGGTTGGCCACGTTCGCGCAGGCGATGAGCAGCACCAGGGCGGCCGACACCTGCCACAGCGCGAGGAACGCCGGTGAGCCCTCGTCGCTCACGCCCTCACGCAGCGCCACGGCCGTCACGCTGCGCTGCTCGTTCGTGCGGGGATACTGCTGGGCGAGCCGGCCGCCGATGACCTGCATCTCGCTGCGTGCGTCCTCCAGGCTGCGACCGTCGGACAGCCGCCCGATCACCGTCAGGTACTGCGATCCACGCTCGGCCGCCTCCTTCGCGTCGAAGGCGAGCGGCGACCAGAGCTCCGCGCCCATCGGGAAGTCGAAGCCGGGCGGCGCGATGCCCACCACGGTGTACGCCTCGCGGTCGAGGAGCACCGTCCGGCCCACCACCGACGGGTCGGCGGCGAAGCGGCGGTGCCACAGGCCGTTGCCGAGAATGACGCGCTGGTGCCGCCCGCGTTCACCCTCCTCGGGGAGGAAGTCGCGGCCGAGCGCGGGCGCAACCCCGAGCAGATGGAAGAACGACGGCGAGACGAAGAAGCCCTGCACGCGTTCCGGCGCGTCGAGCCCGCTCAAGTTGACGTTCCACCATTCGCAGGCCGCGATGGCGGAGAGCGTGTGCGTCTGGGCCTCGATGTCCAGGAAGTCGGCCGGCGCGACCGACTCCTTCAGGAAGATGCTGCCAGGCTCCGGCTCGGCGACCATCACCATCCGCGCCACGTCCGGGAGCGGGAACGGGTCGAGCACGATCCGCTCGATGAGGCCGAAGACCGACGCGTTCGCGCCGATGCCCAGGGCGAGCGTGACGACCACGACGAGCGTCAAGCCCGGCTGCTTGACCAGTGTGCGCAGCGCGAAACGCAGATCCTGTCCGAGCACGTGCATGGCGGGATCTCCCTGTGGTCGAGCATGACGGCGTGACCGCGCGGCCCTCACGGCATCGCGCGCGGCGTGCCGCGCGCCGATCCGGGCCGCCTGCCACCAGTACCACGCGCCCGCGCGCGCCCGACCGTGCCCGGTCCGCCGCGCGAACTCCTCGTGCAGGTCGCCGAGAACGGCCTCGCGCCAGGTCGCCGGGCGGACGAGCGCGCCGAGCAGCCGCTCGGCGAGCCGCGGCGGGACGGGGCGCGCGGGCGAAGGCCTCGTCACGGCTTCTCCAGCAGGGATTCCAGCCCCTGCCACAGCCCGAGCAGCGCCGCGCGCGCCTCGCGCAGCGCCGCCAGGCCGTAGGGCGTCACCCGGAAGTAGCGCCGGGAGCGCCCGCCGCGTTCCGGCAGCGGATCGCTCATGCGCGACGCCAGCAGCCCCTTGGCCTCGAGGCGCTCGAGCGCCGTGTACAGCGCGCCGCGTGCGACACGGCGGCCGGCGCGCCGGTCGATCACGTCGCGAATGGGCACGGCGTAGGCGTCGGCGCCCAGCTGGAGGACGGCGAGCAGGACGATCTGCTCGAACTCACCGAGAGACGGCTTGTTCATGGTCTGGCCCGCGAGGCAGTCACCGTGACTGCATTGTAGGCCTTATACGAAAGGCGTTCAACATTGTTCCCGGACCCCGCGTCCCGCCTCCCGTGATCGCGCTATCATCCATGGCCGTGACCGAGATCGGCCGACTTGTAGACGCTTTCATTGCCGCGCACGGGACGAAACCCTCGCGGCTCGTGCGCGCCCCCGGCCGCGTGAACCTCATCGGCGACCACATCGACTACAACGGCCTGCCCGTGCTGCCTGTGGCGATCCAGCACGAGGTGCGGATGCTCGTGGCCCCGCGCGACGACGGGCAGGTGCGGCTGGCGAACGTGGACGAGGCGTTCGAGCCGGTGACCTTCGAGCTGGGCCCCGTCATCCCTGCGCGCCCCGCCGGCCACTGGGCGAACTACGCCAAGGCGGCCGCGCAGGCGCTCGTGACCGCGTGCGGGCCGATCGGCGGCCTCGATGCGCTCGTCGCCGGCAACATCCCGCAGGCGGCCGGCCTCAGCTCGTCCTCGGCGCTGGTGGTGGCGTCCGCGCTCGCGCTCGTCGATGCCAACGCCCTCGAGATCGCGCCGTATGCGCTCATGGCCCTCCTCGCCGACGCGGAGCACTACGTGGGGACGCGCGGGGGCGGCATGGACCAGGCGATCTGCCTCGGCGCGCGGCGCGGCACGGCCACGCGCATCGACTTCCGGCCGCTGCGTCTCACGCCGGTGGAGGTGCCCTCCGGCTGGCGGTTCGTGGTGGCGTTCAGCGGCGTGCGGGCGCAGAAGTCGGCCGCCGCCCGCGAGGTGTACAACCGCCGCCCGCGCGAGTGCGCCGAGGCGCTGCCGATTCTGGCGGAGGCGGCGGGGCTGGCGGACGAGGCGACGTGGCCCGCGCTCGTGGCGCGGGGCACGGCCGGCGAGCTCGCGGCGCTGGCCGTCTCAGAACTGGAGCCGCCGCTCGACCGCCGGGCCCGTCACGTCGTCACCGAGGCGGCGCGGGTCGACGAGGCCGTCACGGCGCTCCGCGCGGCGGACCTCGCGGCGTTCGGGCGACTGATGACCGCGTCGCACGCCAGCCTGCGCGACGACTACGAGGTGAGCTGCCCCGAGCTCGACGCGCTGGTGGACCTCGCGCTCGGCGCCGGCGCGCGCGGCGCGCGCCTGACGGGCGCCGGCTTCGGCGGCTCGGTCGTCGCGCTCGCCGACGAAGCGACGGCCGCGGGGATCGTCTCACGCTGGGCGCAGGCCTACTGCCGCCCGCGCGGGCTCGCCGGCGCCGTGTTCGTGGCGGTGCCGTCGGAGGGAGCGGGGGTATCTGACGCCTGAAGAATGTCGAATGTCGAATGTGGAATGTCGAACGAAGAGCATCGGATCACGCTGGCTTCGCTGACGAGGGGCCGACCAACGGCCGGCGCAGCGTGACTCAAGGCCTTTCCTTCGACACTCAGCATTCCGAATTCGACATTCATTCCCTTACACCAACGTGCGGCAGCGCGCGGAACAGGCCGGCGACCACGCCGCCGAGCAGGACGAGGCAGGCCAGGGCGGGACCGAGCCGGCCTTCGAGCAGGAAGCCGGAGCCGAAGAGCGCGGCGTACACGCCCACGCACCCCAGGAACCAGCAGAGGAGGGCGGCGGGGAAGCTCTCGCGGCCGCTCGGCGGCTGCGTCTCGACCGCGCCGCGCCAGCCCGGGCCCACCGGGTGGATGCGGTCGTAGAACGCCTGCAGCGTCTTGCGGTCGGTCGCGGGCGTGAGCCACGTGACGAGCAGCCAGCCCACCGTCGTGACGGCGACGCCGACGACCAGGGCGGTCGAGGCGGAGAGGGGCGCGAAGCCCAGCGCCTCGTGGCCGAACTGGAAATAGATGGCCACGAGGAACGAGATGCCCATGGCCGCGATCTCGCTCCACGCGCTGATGCGCCACCAGAACCAGCGCAGCAGGAAGATCAGGCCGGTGCCGGCGCCGATCTGCAGCAGGATCTGGAACGCCTGGAGCGCGTTCGACAGCCAGAGCGACAGCGCGCCGGCGAGGATGCTCAGCACGACCGTCGTGGCGCGCGCGACGTTGACGTAGTGCCGCTCGCTCTTCTCGGGTGCGAGGAAGCGCCGGTAGAAGTCGTCCACCACGTACGACGCCCCCCAGTTGAGGTGCGTACTCATCGTGGACATGTAGGCGGCGGCGAGCGAGGCGACGACGAGACCGAGCATCCCGTGGGGCAGGAACACGAGCATCGCGGGATAGCCCAGGTCGTTGCGCACGATCGAGGGGTCGAGCGCGGGAAACCGCGCGTGAATCGCCGCCAGATCCGGGTAGACGACGAGCGACGCGAGCGCGACCAGGATCCAGGGCCAGGGCCGGAGCGCGTAGTGCGCGATGTTGAACCACAGCGTCGCGCGCAGGGCGTCGCCCTCGTTGCGCGCGGCCAGCATGCGCTGGGCGATGTAGCCGCCGCCGCCCGGCTCCGCGCCCGGGTACCACGTGCTCCACCACTGGACGGCGATGGGGATGACGAGCACCGCCGACACGGTCGTCCAGTCCGAGAAGTCGGGCAGCAGGCTCAGCTTGCCGGCGAGCGCCGGGTGGGCGAACAGTCCCGTCAGGCCGCCCACCTCGGGCCGGGCCAGCGCGTAGTAGGCCGCCGCGACCGACCCGGTCATCGCCACCACGAACAGCAGCAGGTCCGTGACGACGACGCCCCACAGGCCGGAGGTGGCCGAATACACGACCGTCACCGCCAGCGCCAGCGCGACCGTCGAGTACTTGTCGAGGCCGAGCAGCACGCCGCCGATCTTGATCGCGGCGAGCGTGACCGTGGCCATGATCATGGCGTTGAAGAAGACGCCCAGGTAGATCGCGCGGAAGCCGCGGAGGAACGCCGCGGCGCGGCCCGAGTAACGCAGCTCGTAGAAGCCGATGTCGGTCAGCACGCCGGCGCGGCGCCACAGCTTCGCGTAGACGAACACCGTCAGCATGCCGGTGATGAGGAATGCCCACCACGACCAGTTCTGGCTCACGCCCCCGGTGCGGACCATGTCGGTGACGAGGTTCGGCGTGTCGGTCGAGAAGGTCGTGGCGACCATCGACGTGCCCAGCAGCCACCACGGCGCCTGGCGGCCCGACAGGAAGTACTCCTCGCGGTCCTGGCCCGCGCGCCGCGTGAACAGCACGCCGACGACGAGCACCACCACGCCGTAGACCGCGACCACCGCCCAGTCTGGAAACGTCAGTTCCATGTCGAGGGTCCTCAGGCGCCGAACAGCGAGGGGGGATACTCGCCGCCGGCGACGTGCCCGGCGAGGCGCGCGGCCACGACGTCGCGGTCGGCACGGGACGTCATGCCGCACCAGCGCCCGTCGGTCGGCAGCGCGCGCAACGTCAGGTCGTGCGCGGCCACCAGCTCGTCGACCGCCGTGCTGATGAGGAACTCGGCTGACGGGTCGCCGGCCGACGCGGCCAGGAAGCGCGCGAACCGGTCGCGCAGCATGCCGATGACCGGCGGCTGGAAGCCCCAGAAGTTCATCGACACGAGCGCGTCGGGGTCCAGGTCGCCCGTCTCGCCCTCCGCGGTCCGCCCGCGCAGCCGGCCGTCGCGCTCCGTGATGTCGAACGTCTCGACCACGCGCGCGACGTGGCCGTCCGCGCGCAGGCTGCAGATCCCCCGCGAGACGCCGGCGTTGGCCGAGAGCGTGTCGCCCAGCCGGTAGCCGATCATGGCCGCCGGGTGCGGCGTCGTCCAGCGCGCGCGCGACAGGTGGTCCGCCATGGCGCGGTACGCGTGAGCGCCGTAGAAGTCGTCCGCGTTGACGACGGCGAACGGCGCGCGCACGACGCCGGCCGCTGCGAGCACGGCCTGGCCGGTGCCCCAGGGCTTGACGCGGTCGGGGGGCGGCACGACGCCGGCCGGCAGGTCCTCGAGCCGCTGACACACCACGTCGCCCGTGACGTCCGGCCGGAAGCGCGCGATCCGCGCCCTGAGCGCCGGCTCGATGTCCGACCGCGCCACGAACACGACGTGGGTGAAGCCCGCGCGGACGGCGTCGTGGACGGCATAGTCGAGGAGGAACTCACCGCTCGGGCCGACGCCGTCCACCTGCTTGAGCGTGCCGCCGTACCGGCTCGAGAGCCCGGCGGCGAGAATGATCAACGTGAGGTCCATGTCGAAGTCGGGCGGCACGGGTCTGCGACCTGGGCGATGGTCAGGCGGGCACAGGTGCGCGACTCATGCCCGCGTCCTTGGCTGACCGTGGAATCCTACAATAGAGTACGGCCCGTTACCGCACGATTCGTCGCCCGGGCCGGGCCGGAGTCGGGGACCAGGTGTCTTCGCTGTCCTGAGTCCCGTCATCTGCCCGGGAATCAACCGGGGATGCAAGCCTTATGCGCGCGGCGATCGATGCCTGGCGGCGGAGCGTGCGGCAGGAGAACACACGTCGACGATGAGCGGAGCGATCAGGAAGGCATGGGCGAAGAGGGTATCGGGTTCGTGGCAACGACTGAGGACGACCTGAGGCGCCCGGTTTCCGGCCACAGGTCGTCCTCGCGATCAGGCGATCCGGCGGCCCTGAATCGCCAACACGACGATGGCCACGACCAGCAGGAGGTGGATGAGCCCACCCATCGTGTAGGAACTCAGGAGCCCCAGGAACCACAAGGCGAGCAGAATCACTACGAGTGTCCAGAGCATCGGGCCTCTCCCGCTCGGGCGCCAGGCCGCAGCCGAGGTCGAAAAACAGCTGCCGATCCTGCACGATGAGGACGTGACGTCGTTCGTCGCGTCGATCGGACGGCGACTGGTCGGCGCCCTCACGCCGGACCTCCGGCATGCGGAGTTCCGCTACTCCTTCCAGGTGATCAACGTGAGCGAGATCAACGCGTTCGCGCTGCCAGGCGGACCGATGTACGTGAATCGCGGGACGATCCAGCGGGCGCACACCGAGGGCGAAGTCGCGGGCGTGATGGCCCACGAGCTGAGTCACGTCGCGCTGCGGCATGGAACCGCGCAAGCCAGCAAGGCCACCAAGTACGAGCTCGGCACGCTGGCGGGCCAGGTCATGGGCGCCATCATCGGTGGCCGCGTCGGGAGCGCCGTGTCGCAAGGCACCCAGTTCGGGCTCGGCACGGCATTCCTGCGGTTCAGCCGCGAGTTCGAGCGTGAGGCGGACCTGGTCGGTGCGCAGATCATGGCGCGCGCCGGCTACGACCCGCGCGAGATGGCGAACATGTTCAAGACGCTCGAGCAGGAGAATGGGCCCGGCGTGCCGCAGTGGCTGAGCGATCACCCGGACCCCGGGAACCGCTCCGAGGCCATCATGCGCGAAGCGCAGATGCTCCAGGTGCGGAACCCGGTGCACGACGCGCCCGCGTTCGAGCAGATACAGGCGCGGCTGAGCCGGATGGCGCCGGCGCCGACGACCGAAGAGGCGACGCGCAGCAGGGCGGGTCAAAGCACCTCGCCCGATGCGGGCCCCGAGCTCGCCCCCGCGGCAAGCGTGGCCCCGCCCTCGTCACGCAACACGTATACCGAAGGGAACCTGTTTCGCGTCAGCGTCCCGTCGAACTGGCGCGAGCTGCCGGGCAACAACGCCGTCACCTTCGCGCCCGAGGGCGCCTATGGAACCGCGGGCGGGCGGAACGTCTTCACCCACGGCGCACAGATCGGGATCACCCGCAGCGAGACGCGCGATCTGCGGACCGCGACCGACCAGTTCATCGCCTCGCTCGCCCGCGGCAACCCGAACCTGAGCCGGCCATCCAGCTACGGCGGGACAAAGATCGGCGGCCGGAAGGGGCTGCACACGGCACTCTCGAACGTGTCGGACGCGACAGGCCGGCAGGAGCGCATCGACGTCTTCACGATCCTGTTGCCCGACGGCAACCTCTTCTACGTCCTCGGAGTCGCCCCGGGCGAGCGCGCGTCGGAGTATCAGAAGACATTCAGCCGCGTCGTGAAATCGATTCAGATCCTGAACTGAGATCGGTCGCTTCGGTGGGAGTTGGCGTGTGCGGCCCGCGCCTCAGTCACCTTCGTCCGGAAATCAGGTGAATGATCGCGACGAACACGGCGGCGCCGATGATCGACCACAGGACCGGGAAGGGATGCCCGCTGATGTGAACCACCAGAGGCTCCGGCAGGTTGAACCGGGCCGCAAGGAAGAGCCCGAGGAGGGCGCCTACGAACCCGAGGGCGGTCGACACGATGAGCCCGCCGCGGATCCCGCCGGCGATGGCGTTGCCGATGGCGCCGCAGACGGCCGCGACGATGACGAGCAGGATGAGCCCCGGCAAGGTGATGGTCATGATGGGCGGTCCCTTCGGTGACGCCTGTGAACGCGCCAGGGAGTGAGCCGGCGATCGGTCGGATCGCCGGCCCCTCCAAGGTACATCCTCTTGTCAGGTCGTCTACTTCGATTGGTTGCGCGCGGCATTCTTCTGCAGCACGTCCACGAGATGACGGCCTGACGGCGGAACGGCGACTCCCTTCCCGGTGAGGATGGTGCGCGCCTTGATCCGGCGTCCGTAGACCTGCTCGGTGGCGTCGTCGTCGGGATGCAGCGACGCGCCGTCGATCGACACACCGGCGAAGAGACCGCGCGAACGCGAGTAGCTGAGGATCTCAGCACGCAGCGACGCGTCGGTCGACGCGGTCACACTGCGTCCCTTGGGTCCGGCCGCGGCCGAGGCGTTCGCGCCGATCTTGACCTTGCTGTTGATCAGCGCATCCGCACCGCGATCGTTCATGACCAGGAGGACGAGGTCGGTGGATTCTCCGCCGAGCTGCAGCCCGAAGCTGCCGCCCTCGATCGCGTACATCGCGGGCGCGCCCCACGGCCCGTTGAACCCCTTGCCGGATCGACACACCATCGCTCCCCGGCCGTAGCTGCCGCCGATGCCCATCGCCAGCTTCGTCATCGACGGAATGACGATGACGCATTCGGCCTTCTCCAACAGCTCCTGCGGGATGTTGTCCGGAACGTCGAGGACCTCCTGCATCACGACGCCGCAATTCTCCAGCCGGGCCTGTTCCTTGTTCTGGTCGCCGCCCTGGGCGGCGAGGGCCGTGGCGCCGAACACGAAGCACAACGCGAGACCGAGATAACGGGACATGAGTGACCTCCTGTACGACGCGGTGCCGTCAACCGCCCTGTCGCGGGCTGTTGCGCCTTGATGGGTCCCGGACGCCTCCCACCGCGACGTGTGACACCAGATCGTGTGTTCGCCTGAAGCATGGTAGGCGCAGGGGATCAGAGGCGTCTGTTCACTTTTGTACATGGCAAACGATGCGTTGCGCGCAATGTAGTTGCTGGGGCGGCCGCGCAGCCCGGGCGGCCAAGAGGAATCGAAAGAAACTGTCGCTATCGATCGGTCGCGGCCGAGATGACCGGAGTGCGACGGGAGGGAGCCCATGTTGATGTCGCTGATGTTGCAGACCGCGCAGCAGGCCGGCCGGGCCCGTTATTTCGCGAGTATGCGGATGCTGTGGGTTCTCGTCGTCATCTTTCTGATCGTCGGCATCGCTGTTCTGTCAAGAAGTTGATGAAATGAGGCGAGGGCGGTCTGCCGCCAGGCGAAGTCGGTCTGTGTCCGCTCTCCGTTACGAATAGCCTGGATGACCGTCTCCCACCGGCCTCGCGACCGGGGTGGGCCTGCGGAGCAGCCGGTCGACGTTCATCACGGCCGCAATCACGAGGAGGGGGCCGACTACCGCCCAGGCGCGGACGTCGGCCACGTGAGGCGTGAGGCCGGAGTGGCTGGCGAGGACGTGCAGCGCGAGCAAGCCCGCCGTCTGCGTGAGCGCGAGCAACGCGAAGCCGGCCAGGAAGCGCCTCCAGCCGGCGGCGACGAACGCCGCCACCCAGAGCGCCACGTAGAGGCCCACCTGGAAGGCGGGCAGGGCCGCGATGGCTCCCTGCGGGTCCTGGAGCGGCGCGGGGCCGCCCAGCATCTCCGCCGCCGACTTGACGAGCCACGTGTAGGGAGCGCCGAACGGGTGGACGAGGGCGGCGCCCAGGAGCACGCCCAGCAGCGCCCGGCGCAGGGCCGTTCCGCCGACGCCGTGACGCCAGAACGCAGCGAAGAACACGACCACCGCGCCGAGCAGCAGCTGGTAGAAAGCGTGGACCGGGATGAGCGGCGTGGAGACGCACTCCTGGGTGACCGTGAAGCCGCCCCGGGACGTCCACAGCACGTTGGCCGCGGCGCTGGCCTCGAAGCCGAGGACGTGGAGCACCGCCGCCGCCGCGCGGGCGACGAAGGCGGCCACCGCGAGGACACCGGCGCTCTCGAGGTACAGCGCCGAGGCGGCGGTGAAGAGAAGGAGGAGGGCCGTCGTGAGGATCACGAAGCGGCGGGTGAGGCGTGCCGGGGCAGAAGCGGTGGCGGGCGCCGCGTCCCGCGCCACGGATTCACGGGCACGACTCTCGACGCGTCGTCCCTTGTCCGCGAAGCGCATCCACGCGAACACGTAGCCGGCGATGGCCAGCGTGAGCACCGCCGGCCACAGGTAGACGTGGAGCGTCTCGAACCACGCCGGCGACGCGGCGACGCGGCCGAGCGTGCCGATGCGCAGCGTGTTGAGGCCGAGGATGAGTCCCAGGCCGCCCCCGGCCCCAGCGAGCCGCATCCGCCAGCTGGTCGGGTACGCGAGGATGGCGCCGACACAGAGCGCCAGCGCATCGGCGCCGCTGCACGCGAGCGTGGCGTCGATGGGGCGCGCGGGCACCCCACACAACCCCACCGCCAGTCGCCCTTGGAGCTGCGTGAGCGGCAGAAGTCCGTGGGTTTCGACCCAGCTCAGGCGCAGGAGGCCGAACAGCCCCAGGCTCCAGGCGACGGCTCGCAGCGTGAAGCTACCGGCGCGCGTCCAGGTCCGGGCGGTGTCCGTCGGCACGGGCCAGCTCCTGGATCGAGACGCGGCGCGCGCCGAAGGACCGGGCCAGCTCGTCGATGGCCTCCTGGCTCTTGAGCTTGCTCGAGCAGGAAAAGATGTCGAGGTTCACGGTGCCGGTCTCCGGCCAGGTGTGGAGGACGGCGTGCGATTCGCGCAGGATGAGGACGCAGGCGAGACCCGCTCCGGTAAACGCGTGGGACAGCGCCTGCACGATCGTCGCGCCCGAGTGCTCCAGTGCCGCGGCGAAGGCGGTGCTGATGTCCTCCGGGGGCAGCGCGGCGAGGGCCTCGCATTCGCCGAGGTCGACTGAGTACAGCACGGGGCGGGCGTGAGAATCCATTCCGCGGGGAAATATACCTAATGGCACGAGGCGTCAGATGTTCAAAATTGAACAGCCGGCCCGGCGGCGGCAGAGCGGACGTCAGTCGTGCAGGACGACTGTGAGGAGGGAGTTGTTGACGCGAAGCTCGCCGTTGTACTCGATGAAGCCGAGCTTTCTGAACTTGTTCATGAAGAAGTTGACCCGCGACCGCGTGGTGCCAATCATCTCCGCGAGCGTGTCCTGGGAGATCCTGGGCAGCGCCTGATGCGGCTGGGGTTGCTCGCCTTGGCGCCCGTATCGGGCCAGCAGCAGCAACGTGCGGGCCAGCCGCTTCTCGCTCGAGTTGAAGAGCTGATCGATCAGGTCTTCTTCGATTCGGATGTTCCGGGCGAGCACGTGCGAGATGAAGATGTCCGAGAGGTCGTGTTCCGCGTGGAGCACCCGGACCATCTCGTCCTTGTCGATGGCGAGTGCCGTGGTGGGGGTCAGCGCGGTCGCGGTCCCTATGCGGACGGAATGACCTGCCAGGGCCCGTTCGCCAAAGAACTCCCCTGGTCCGAGGATGGCCACGACGGCTTGTTTCCCCGCTTTGGAGATCACCGACAGCTGCACGCCGCCGTCCTGAATGTAGAAGACATGCCTGGCGGGGTCGCCTTGGGTGTAGACGGCCTCTGCCCGTCGAAACCTCAGGATCCTTCTCGCCACGCCGGCCGAATCGAGAAACGCCTGGGCATCGAACGCGGGCGGCTTCTTGGACGCAGCCGCTTTCGTGACGCCTGGCACGGCGACCGCATGGGATGCGCCGTTGGCTGATGTTTCGCTGGCGCCGCGCTTCTTCCGTGTTGCCATAGGGCCCTGGGCCGGCACGTGCGCCGACAGCCGTCCTCCTGTAACCTGAATCTTAGCAGGGATTGTGGCTAGGGAGGCACGAACCGGCTCGAACGCCACCCCGGTACAGTTTCGAGGATGTCCTGCCTCCGGGGCGCCCGGTCGTTGGCTCCCTGATCGAGCTGGCCCAGCAGCCGCTTTGCCTCGTCGATGTCCGCTTCGAAGCGGGCGAGATCGAGTCGCTTCACCTCGTCCCGCCAGCCGAGGCGCTTGCCTCGCTCTTCGGCCTGGCGCAGCAGGCGCCGCGCGTCCTCGAGCCGTCGACTCGCGGAGGGGAAGTTGCCTTCATACAGATCGACACGAGCGCCGAGCAGAGAGATCTGTGCCTCGCGCAGAGCATCTTGCAGCTCGGACGTCCGGAGCGCCCGATCGAGGCCCGGGTCTCCACGGGTGCCCCAGAGCCACCCACCAAGAAGCACGGTGAGCAGCGCCGCCAACGCTCCAAGGACGGGCTTGGTCCTCATCGGGTTTCTTTCCTTGATGTCGGCACGGCCCCTTGTCTCGGTGTCGTTTTCAGGGCTCCAAGCGTACGGGAACCGGCGACGGGCGTCTGTTCAATTGGGAACACGCGTTGACGCACCGTCTTTCAGTACCGCTCCCCGTGCATCGCGACGAAGAACCCCAGGGCCTGCCGGGTGCCACGGGCCAGATTCCACGCCAGCGCCACCGGGTTCAGGCGCCAGAGCTCGAGTCGGCCGATCGCGCGGCGGGTTCGCCGCCAGTACGCGGCCAGCGCGGGGTCGTACTCGAGCCGATCCAGCGAGAGCGGGTTCAGGCGCGTCACCCGGCTCCTGAACGATGAGGGTGGAAGCGACGCCGGCAACTCGGGAAGTCGAAGATCGGCCAGCGCGGCTTGCGCGAGGCGCGCCTCGTCGACCGGGCCCGTGCCGGCGCTGCCCATCGACGCGTCTCTCTGGGGGGCGGCGGGATCGGGACGCTCGCCTGTCGCTCCGGCCAGGACCGCCGCCCGGTTCCCCAGCACGTCGCGCATGGCGTCGAGCCGCTCGGCCATCGTCGCGCTGAGCATGCCCGCTCCGACGCCCAGGCGTTCCTGCATCGAGGTGAGCCGGAGGGCCACGGCGGCGTGCACGCGACCCCACGTCAGCTTCGCCGCCTGCACCGACCGCGGGCCCACGCCGCGCAGATCCCCGAGGAACCAGTAGTCGTCGCGGCGGATGCGCGTGAGCAGCCACAGTTCCCGCATTTCCAGGCACAGCTTCAGGTACTCGCGCACCAGGTGAGCCATCTCGCGGGCGCGGCGTCTGGCGAACGGCCACCGGCGCTCGATCGGGAAGCCGGGGCGCCGCGACGTCCGGTCCTTGAGGCGGAAGAACCCGGTGATCATGGGGTGCGCCCCCTCGATCATGCCCGCCCGGTACCAGATGAGGTTCTTGAGCACCGCCCAATAGGTGTGCGGGTTCTGCGTGAGCAGCGATCGGCGCATGTGCTCGAACGAGTAGAACTCGACCCACGCGTCGCGAAACGCGCGCTCCCATTCCTGCTTGCTCATGCGCGGGTGGGGCGCCGTGGCGTGAAAGGAGTCGTAGTTGTTGTAGTCGGGGTCCAGGGCCACCCCCGCGCGCGCGGCGGTCTGGTGGTCGCGCGACCCGGGGATCGGCGCCAGCATGAAGAACGACGCCTGATCGACGTGCAGCGTCTCGCGGAGCGTGCGCACGTCCTCCATCACGCGCGCGTACGTGTCGCAGGGGAACCCGATGATGTAGCCCACGTGACAGACGACGCCGACTTCGTGCCAGCGCGCGATCATGTCGCGGTAGTCGGCGGCCTTGTTCTGGGGCTTGCCACCGGCCTGCAGGTTGTCGTCGCGGACCGACTCCATCCCGATGAACACCTGCACGCATCCGGCGCGCGCCGCTTTGTCGACGAACCCCTGGACCTTCGGGGCCTGCACGTCCACCTGCATCATGAAATCGACATGGATGCCTTCCTGCTCGCGCAGGCGGATCAGCCCGTCGAAGATGGCCTCCCACTGCGGATTGCGCGCGAAGTTGTCGTCGGTGAAGAAGTAGTGACTTACGCCGCTTCGACCCTTCAGCCGGTAGTTCGCGCGGACTTGATCGAGGATGCCCGTTGCCCTGCGCGAGCGCATCTTCCGCCCCTGGACGTTGATGATCGTGCAGAACGAGCAGGCGAACGGGCAGCCCCGGCCGGCATCGATGGTTCCGCTGTGCGTCAGGACGAACCGCCTCTGCGTGCGGCCCGACGCCCGCGGCAGCGGCATGTCGGTGAGATCGGGCGGTGTCGGAAGGTAGTTGTAGAGTCGCTGGAGCCGGTCCGCCAGCGCGTCCCGAAGAAGGGCACCCCACCGGCCTTCGACTTCTCCCAGCACCAGGGTGACCCCCCCGTCGAGCATCTCCTGGCACTCGGGCGGCGTGGTGGACGACATGGCCATCGCGCCGCTCACGTGAAAGCCTCCGATGATGACGTCGAAGCCCTGGCTCTTGAATTGACGGGCGAGATCCTGTGCGCGCGGGAACTGGTTGGTCTGTACACCAACGAGTCCAACGACCACCTTCGTGCCGTCCCGCCGGTATCGCCGGCCGAGCGCCGGCGGGTCGACCCGTGAGACGATCTCGTCGATCACCTCGACGCGGACCTCAATCGGGCCGAGCTCGCCCGAGCGGACGACGTCCTCGGTCAGGCTGTTCAGACAGCTCAGAGTATTGCTGGGGAGGGTGCCCCGCCAGTGGCGCACGACGTACCCGTCGTCGTCGTACTTGGAGGTCCGAATCAGAATGACGACGAGGCGACGGTACGGACTGGGCATGCGCCACCTCCCGAATCGCGACGTATCCTCTGACCAGCGCCTTCCTCTTCGGCGAGTGGAAGCCGAAGAACCGCGATGCCGGCGTGCATGCAGACCCTCCCGCTTCTGACTGTGCACCATGCTAGACGAGGGCGCGAGGGCACGTCTGTCCACTTCAGAACAGGGCCTGCGCCGCGAGGCGCTCCGCCGCAGACGCTGGATGCGTCTGCGCCGTCCTGCCAGGTGTTCAAATGTGAACAGATCCGCGTCGCCCTCGATGGCGATGATGTGAAGACATCCCTGCGGAATCCGAGGGAGAGCCCATGACCGTGAGTCCCGTGGCAGGAAAGCCGGCGGCCCCGGCGATGCTGGTGAACGTGCCCGCACTCGTCACGGCCTATTACACCGAGAGGCCAGACCCCTCGGTGCCTGAGCAGCGCGTCGCCTTCGGTACGTCCGGGCATCGTGGCTCGGCCCTGGACAAGGCGTTCAACGAGGAGCACATCCTTGCCATCGCCCAGGCGATCTGCCTCTACCGCGCGCAACACCGGATCGATGGTCCGCTGTTCCTCGGCATGGACACGCACGCCCTGTCCGTCCCCGCCCGCGCGAGCGCGATCGAGGTGATGGCGGCAAACGGGGTCCCGCTCATGCTGGCGGACCCGGAGGAGTACACCCCGACGCCGGCCGTGTCTCACGCGATTCTCACCTTCAACCGCGGGCGGACGGCCGGACTCGCGGACGGCGTCGTGATCACCCCCTCCCACAATCCGCCCCACGACGGCGGCTTCAAGTACAACCCTCCGCACGGGGGCCCGGCCGAGCCCGCCGTCACCCGGTGGATTGAAGCGAAAGCGAACGAGCTGCTCGAGGCCGGCCTGCGCGGTGTGAACCGGATCCCGTACGAGAGAGCCCTGCGCGCCTCCACGACCCACCGGCACGACTACGTCACGGCCTACACGAGCGATCTCGTCAACGTGATCGACATGGACGCCATCCGTGGCGCCGGGATCGCCCTGGGCGTCGATCCGCTCGGGGGCGCGGGCGTCCACTACTGGGGGCCGATCGCCGACCGCTACGGGCTGAACCTCACCGTCGTCAATCCGGCCGTCGACCCGACCTTCCGGTTCATGACGGTCGACTGGGACGGCCAGATTCGCATGGACCCCTCCTCGCCCTATGCGATGCAGCGGTTGATCGGTCTGAAGGACCGTTTCGCGATCGCCTTCGCCTGCGACACCGACCACGACCGGCATGGTATCGTCACGGGCAGCGCGGGGTTGCTGCCGCCGAATCACTATCTGTCGGTGGCCATCTTCTATCTCTTCCAGCATCGACCGGCGTGGCGCCCGGACGCGGCGGTGGGCAAGACGGTGGTGAGCAGCCAGATGATCGATCGCGTCACCGCGAAGCTCGGCCGGAGGCTCTACGAGGTGCCGGTCGGCTTCAAGTGGTTCGTGGACGGCCTGCTCGACGGCTCACTGGGCTTCGGCGGCGAAGAGAGCGCGGGCGCGTCGTTCGTGCGTCTGAACGGCCGCGTCTGGACGACGGACAAGGACGGCATCATCGCCGCCTTGCTCGCGGCCGAGATCACCGCGCGCATGGGCCGCGATCCCGGCGAGATCTACGGCGACCTGACACGCGAGTTCGGCGAGCCGGCCTACGACCGCGTGGAGGCACCCGCCGCGCCGGAACAGAAGGCGCTGCTGGAGGCGCTCTCGCCCCAGCACATCCAGACCAGTGACCTTGCTGGCGAACGGATCCAGACCATCCTCACCGCCGCGCCCGGCGACGGCGCGCCCCTCGGTGGGGTGAAGGTGGTGGCGGAGCACGGATGGTTCGCGGCGCGTCCGTCGGGGACGGAGAACATCTACAAGATCTACGCAGAGAGCTTCCGGGGAGCGGATCATCTGCGCCGCATCCTGGAAGAAGCGCAGACCATCGTCAATGACGCTTTGGCTGCGGCGCCACAGCGGTCAGGGCCTTCGTGCAAAACGGACTTGGGGAAGACAGTATGAGCAAGCACAAGCGTGCTACACACCCAATATACAGCATTCTACCAACGAAGGTCGAGGGGTTCGATTCCCTGGCGGAGCTGGCCCTGGATATGCGCTGGACGTGGAACCATGCCGCCGACGAGGTGTGGCGGCATCTGGATCCGGTCCTGTGGGATCTGACACATCACCCGTGTGATGTCCTGCAGACGGTCTCCCGGGAGAAGATCCAGGACCTGCTGGCCGATCCGGTCTTCCGCAAGAAGATAGATGCCCTTGTGCAGTCCAAGAAGCAGTCACAGAAGGCGCCCGCGTGGTTTCAGCGACATTATCCCGAGGCGCCCCTCACCTGTGCGGCCTATTTCAGCATGGAGTTCATGTTGAGCGAAGCCCTCCCGATCTACTCGGGAGGACTGGGCAATGTGGCCGGCGATCAGCTCAAGGCCGCCAGCGATCTGGGTGTGCCGGTCGTCGCCGTGGGGCTGTTGTACCAGCAGGGCTATTTTCGCCAGGTGATCGACAAGGACGGCGCGCAACAGGCCCTCTTTCCGTATAACGACCCCGGACAGCTGCCGATCACGCCGTTGCGCCAGGCAAACGGCGAGTGGTTGCGGCTGGAGATCGCCTTGCCCGGGTACTCGGTCTGGCTGCGCGCCTGGCAAGTCCAGGTCGGCCGAGTGAAGCTCTATCTGCTGGACAGCAATGACGCGGCGAACTTCCCCGCTCATCGAGGGATTACCAGCGAGCTCTATGGCGGCGGGCCGGAGTTGCGGCTGAAACAGGAGCTGGTGCTCGGGCTCGGCGGGTGGCGGTTACTCCGCGCGCTCGGCCTCCAGCCGGAAGTCTGTCACCTCAACGAAGGCCATGCGGCCTTCGCGGTGTTGGAACGCGCCCGGAATTTCATGGAGGAAACAGGCCGGCCGTTTGACGTGGCCCTGGCCGTTACCCGGGCGGGCAACCTGTTCACCACCCACACGGCAGTGGCCGCCGGCTTTGACCGCTTCGGTCCGGCCCTCATCGAACAATACCTCGGTGGTTATGCCGAGCAGAAGCTCGGCATCACACTCCACGATTTGCTGGCCTTGGGCCGCCAGAATCCGAACGACTCGTCGGAGAGTTTCAACATGGCCTATCTGGCAATCCGGGGCAGCGGGGCGGTGAATGGCGTCAGTCGCTTGCATGGGCAGGTGAGCCGGCACCTCTTTGAGCCGCTCTTTCCGCACTGGCCAGCGGGCGAAGTGCCCGTCGGACATGTGACCAACGGCGTCCACATGCCGACCTGGGACTCGGCCGCGGCCGATGATCTGTGGACGAAGACGTGCGGCAAGGACCGCTGGCTGGGGACGACGGAAACCCTGGAGCAGGACATTCACCGCGTCTCCGACGCCCGCCTTTGGCACTTTCGCATCGCCGCCAGCAAGTCTCTTGTTGAATACGCCCGCGAACGGTTGTCCAGGCAACTGGTCGCCTCCGGCGCGTCGCCAGAGGCGGTTGAGGGGGCGAAACATGTCTTCGATCCCAACGCGCTGACCTTGGGCTTTGCGCGTCGATTCGCCAGCTACAAACGGCCGAACCTGCTGCTGCACGACCCGGAGCGACTGCTTCGTCTGCTGACCAATCCGCAGCGCCCGGTGCAGCTCATCCTTGCTGGCAAGGCCCATCCGGCGGACGGCGCGGGGCAGGCCCTGATTCAGGAGTGGATCCGTTTCATCCGACGACCCGAGGCCCGCGCGCATGTGATCTTCCTCGGTGACTACAACATGCTCCTGAGCGAGTACCTGGTGCAGGGGGTCGATGTCTGGATCAACACGCCCCGGCGGCCGTGGGAGGCGTGTGGAACCAGCGGCATGAAGGTGCTCGTCAATGGCGGCCTCAATCTGTCGGAACTGGACGGCTGGTGGGCTGAGGCGTACACCCCTGAGGTGGGATGGGCGTTGGGGGATGGTCAGGAGCATGGCGATGATCCGGTCTGGGACGCGGCCGAAGCCGTGACGCTCTACGAGCGGCTCGAGCGGGAGGTGATCCCTGAGTTCTATGCCCGTGACGAACAGGGCATTCCCACGGCCTGGCTGGCGCGGATGCGGGAGAGCATGGCGCGGTTGACGCCACGCTTTTCCGCCGACCGTGCGGTGCGCGAGTACGCCGAGCAGCACTACCTCCCGGCTGCGGCCGCCTACCAGTTGCGTGCCGCCGACAAAGGCGCGCTCGGCAGGCACGTGGTCGATTGGCGGCACAGGCTGGAGCAGACATGGGCCACGCTGCATTTCGGCGACGTGAAGGTCGAGACTCGTGGCGAGCAGCACGTCTTCGAGGTTCAGGTCTATCTCCATGACCTCGACCCCAAGGCGGTGCGGGTAGAGCTGTACGCCGACGGCGTCCAGGGCGGCGCTCCCGTTCGGCAGGAGATGACGCACGTTCGGCAGCTGGCCGGCACGTCGGGCGGTCACCTGTACAGCGCGGCGGTGTCCGCGGCCCGGCCGCCGGCGGACTACACGGCGCGAGTGATCCCGCACTGCGAGGGCGTGGCGATCCCACTGGAAGACGCACGAATCCTGTGGCAGCGCTGAGCCTCGGCGCACATCAGGAAACATGAACCATGGAACCCAACACGCTCACCCCGGACCTGCTCCGCAAGATGGACGCCTACTGGCGCGCCGCCAACTATCTGTCGGTCGGCCAGATCTATCTCTACGACAATCCGCTGCTCAAGCGGCCGCTGGCGCTCACGGATGTGAAGCACATGCTGCTGGGCCACTGGGGCACGACCCCAGGGCAGAACTTCATTTACGTGCATTTGAACCGGGTCATCAAGAAATACGACCTCGACATGATTTACGTCTCCGGCCCCGGGCACGGCGGCCCGGCCGTCGTGGGCAACACGTACCTCGAGGGCACCTACAGCGAGATCTATCCCAACATCAGCCAGGATGAGGCCGGCCTGCGGAAGCTCTTTCTCCAGTTTTCGTTTCCCGGAGGCATTCCCAGCCACGCATCGCCGGAGTGCCCGGGCTCGATCCACGAGGGCGGCGAGCTGGGCTACTCGCTCAGTCATTCGTTCGGGGCGGTGTTCGACAATCCCGATCTCGTCGTCGCCTGCGTCGTCGGCGACGGCGAGGCGGAAACCGGACCGCTGGCCACGGCGTGGCATTCCAACAAGTTTCTCAATCCGGCCACCGACGGCGCGGTGCTGCCCATCCTGCACCTCAACGGCTACAAGATTTCCAACCCGACCGTCCTCGCCCGCATCGAGCATGAGGAATTGGAGCAGTTGCTCCGTGGCTACGGGTGGACGCCGTACTTCGTCGAGGGTCACGAGCCCGAGCTGATGCATGAGGCCATGGCTGCGACGCTCGACATCGCGGTGGAGCAGATCAAGACAATCCAGCGGAACGCCCGCGTCAACGGCAACCTCACGCGTCCGCGCTGGCCGATGATCGTCCTCAATTCACCCAAGGGCTGGACAGGGCCGAAGGTGGTCGATGGCCGGCAGATTGAAGGCACGTTCCGGGCGCATCAGGTTCCACTCTCCGACCCGGCCACTCATCCCGAACACCTCAAGCTGTTGGAGGACTGGCTGAGGAGCTACCGGCCCGAGGAACTCTTCGATGAGCAGGGCCGCCTGAACCAGGAACTGGCCGAGCTGGCGCCCAAGGGCGACCGGCGGATGGGCGCGAATCCCCACGCCAACGGCGGCATGCTGCTCCGCGACCTGCGGATGCCTGATTTTCGCGACTACGCGGAGGACGTGCCCGAGCCGGGCGCGCGCGGCATCGGGGACACGCACGTGCTGGGCCGTGTCCTGCGCGATGTGGCGAAGCTGAACGGCGAGCAGCGGAATTTCCGGGTGTTCGGCCCCGACGAGACGCTCTCCAACGGCCTGGAAGCCCTCTTTGAAGCGACCAACCGTCAATGGGACGCCGCGACCCTTGCCAATGACGAGTTTCTCGCGCCCAACGGACGCGTGCTGGACTCGATGCTCAGCGAGCACCAGTGCGAGGGCTGGCTCGAGGGCTATCTGCTCACCGGGCGACATGGACTCTTCAACTGTTACGAGGCGTTCATCCACATCATCGATTCGATGTTCAACCAGCACGCCAAGTGGCTGGAGGTCACCTCGCACCTACCGTGGCGGCGGAAGATCGGCTCGCTGAACTACCTGCTGGCCTCGCACGTCTGGCGCCAGGATCACAACGGCTTCACCCATCAGGATCCCGGGTTCATCGACGTCGTCATGAACAAGAAGGCCGGGGTCGTGCGGGTGTACTTTCCGCCGGATGCCAACTGCCTGCTGTCGGTGATGGATCACTGCCTGCGCAGCCGGCACTACGTCAACGTCGTGATCGCGGGCAAGCACCCGGCGCCGCAGTGGCTGACGATGGACGCGGCCGTCAAGCACTGCACCGAGGGCATCGGCATCTGGCAGTGGGCCAGCAACGACCAGGGCGTGGCGCCCGACGTGGTCATGGCCTGCTGCGGCGACGTGCCCACGCTGGAGACGCTCGCCGCCGTCTCCATCATGCGCGAGCATCTGCCCGACCTGCGCATCCGGGTGGTCAACGTCGTCGACCTCATGAAGCTGCAGCCCCAGACCGAGCATCCGCACGGGTTGAGCGACACGGAGTTCGACGAGCTCTTCACCAAAGACAAGCCGGTCATCTTCGCCTTCCATGCCTACCCGTGGTTGATCCACCGGCTGACCTACCGCCGCACCAACCACGACAACATCCACGTCCGCGGTTACAAGGAAGAGGGCACCATCACCACGCCCTTCGACATGACGGTGCTGAACGACCTGGACCGCTTCCACCTCGTGATGGACACCATCGACCGTCTGCCGCAGACCGGCGACAAGGGCGTCTACCTGAAGCAGCAGCTCAGAGACAAGCTGATCGAGCACAAGCAATACATCGACACACACGGCGAAGACATGCCGGAGATCCGGAACTGGAAGTGGGGCACCCCACAATGAACCCCAATGCCGATCAGGCCAAGGTGCCAGAGTCGAAGCCGGGGTCGAAGGCCGATGCGAAGGACGATCTGAAATCCCTTCCCCTGCCGGAGGTGGAGAAGCGATTGGGATCGTCGCCGGACGGTCTCAGTCAAGCCGAGGCGCAGAAACGGCTGGCCCAATACGGGCCCAACGAGATTGAAGAAAAGAAGACGAATCCGTTCCTGACATTCCTCACCTATTTCTGGGGTCCCATCCCGTGGATGATTGAAGCGGCCGTGGTCCTTTCGGCGGTCGCCCGGCATTGGCCGGACTTTGCCATCATCCTCCTCCTGCTTCTGGCCAACGCCGTGGTCGGATTCTGGGAAGAGCACCAGGCGGGCAACGCCATCGCGGCCCTGAAGGCCAAGCTGGCGATCAAGGCCCGGGTGAAACGTGATGGGAAGTGGATCACCCCGGCCGCGCGCGAGCTGGTGCCGGGCGACGTCCTCCGCCTGCGTCTGGGCGACATCGTGCCGGCGGATGCGCGCTTGCTGGAGGGTGACCCGATCGAGGTGGATCAGTCCGCACTGACGGGAGAGTCGTTGCCGGCGACACGCAAACCTGGCGAGGCGGTGTTTTCAGGGTCGATCATCCGCCAGGGCGAAATCAATGCGATCGTGTACGCCACCGGTGCGAACACCTATTTCGGCAAGACGGCGCAGCTGGTGCAGGAGGCGCACACCGTCAGCCACTTTCAGCGCGCGGTGTTGAAGATCGGCCATTACCTGATCATCCTCGCCGTGACCCTGGTGGTGTTGATTCTCGGCGTCGCGATCTCCCGTGGCGATCCGATCCTCACCACGTTGCAGTTCGCCCTGGTGCTGACCGTGGCCGCGATTCCCGTGGCGATGCCCACGGTGCTGTCGGTGACCATGGCGGTCGGCGCGCGCCTGCTGGCCAGGCGAGAGGCCATTGTGACCCGGTTGGCGGCCATCGAGGAATTGGCGGGCGTGGACGTGCTGTGCGCGGACAAGATCGGCACCCTGACCCAGAACACGCTGACGCTGGGCGATCCGTTCGGCGTGAGCGGCATCCCAGCCGATCAAGTCGTCCTCAACGCCGCGCTGGCGTCGCGCGCGGACAACAAGGATCCCATCGACCTCGCCGTGCTGAGCGGCCTGAAAGATGACAAGGCCCTGAAGGGCTACCAGGTGGTGCATTTCCAGCCGTTCGACCCGGTGCACAAGCGCACCGAGGCCGCCGTCAAGGCCGAGAACGGCAGGACGTTCAAGGCGACGAAGGGCGCGCCGCAGGTGATCCTGGAGCTTTCGGCCAATGCCGGGCAGGCCAAGCCCGCCGTCGAGCAGGCGGTCAACGCATTCGCGTCGCGGGGCTTTCGTTCCCTGGGCGTGGCGCGGGCCGAGGGAGACGGCCCGTGGCAGTTTCTCGGCGTGTTGCCCCTGTTCGACCCGCCACGGGAAGAAGCCAAGGCCACCATCGCGACCGCGCGACAGATGGGCGTGAAGGTCAAGATGGTGACGGGCGATCAACTGGCCATTGCGCAGGAAACGGCCAAGAAGCTGGGGATGGGCACGGCCATTCTCGATGCCAGCGGGTTCGGCGACACGAAGCATCACGAGACGGCGCAGCTGGCGGAGTCCATCGAGAACGCGGACGGCTTCGCCCAGGTGTTCCCCGAACACAAGTTCCACATCGTCGACGTCCTCCAGCAGCGCGGCCACATCGTCGGCATGACCGGCGACGGGGTGAACGACGCCCCCGCGCTGAAGAAGGCCGACTGCGGCATCGCCGTCTCGGCGGCGACGGACGCCGCGCGCGCGGCGGCGTCCATCGTGCTGTTGACGCCAGGCCTGTCCGTGATCATCGACGCCATCAAGGAGAGCCGGAAGATCTTCCAGCGGATGAACAGCTACGCCATCTACCGCATCGCCGAGACGCTGCGCGTGCTGTTGTTCATGACGCTGGCGATCCTGATCTTCAACTTCTATCCACTGACGGCGGTGATGATCGTGATGCTCGCGCTGCTCAACGACGGCGCGATCCTGTCCATTGCCTACGACAACGTCCATTACCAGCACAAGCCCGAGGCCTGGAACATGCCCGTGGTGCTGGGGATCTCCACGGTGCTGGGCGTCGTCGGGGTCGTCTCCGCCTTCGGCTTGTTCTATCTGGGTGAGCGCGTCTTTCATCTCGACCGTGCGCACATCCAGACGCTGATGTATTTGAAGCTGTCCGTGGCCGGACATCTGACGATCTTCCTGACGCGCACGCGCGGCCCGTTCTGGTCCATACGCCCCGCGCGGATCCTCTGGGGGGCCGTGCTCGGCACGCAAGTTGTGGCGACTCTGATTGCGGTGTACGGGCTGTTCATGACACCCCTCGGCTGGAGCTGGGCGCTGTTCGTGTGGGGCTATGCGCTGGCGTGGTTCCTCGTGAATGACCGGGTGAAACTGTTCGCGTATCGGGCGTTCGATCCAAGCGCCGCGGCCCTGTTGGCCAAGACACCTGTCGACGTGACCGCGCAGATCACGAGGCGCGCCTATGAACTCTATGAACAGCGAGGCCGCCGCGATGGCCAGGCAGATCGAGACTGGCTCGAGGCGGAGCGCGAGAGTCGGAGGGATGAGTCCGTGAGGGGGGCACATGACGGGAACGAATGAGGTGGTGTTCCTGCTGGACGTGGACAACACCCTACTCGACAACGATCGCATCGTCGCCGATCTGGGCGAGCACCTGGCGCACGAGTTTGGCGACGAGAACCGGGATCGATCTTGGAAGATTTTCGAAGCGCTGCGCGTCGAGCTCGGCTATGCGGACTATCTGGGCGCGTTGCAACGTTATCGTCTCGGCGCGATGCACGACCCGCGGTTGCTGCTGATGTCTTCGTTTTTGGTGGACTATCCGTTTGCGGAGCGCCTGTACCCGGGCGCGCTCGACGTCATCGCCCATCTCCGCCGTTGGGGACCGACGGTGATTCTGTCGGATGGTGACGTGGTGTTCCAGCCGCGCAAGGTACAGCGATCGGGATTGTGGGACGCGGTCGAGGACCGGGTGCTGATCTACCTGCACAAAGAGGACATGCTCGATGACGTCGAGCGGCGCTACCCGGCTCGCCGGTACATCATGGTGGACGACAAGCTGCGCATTCTGGCGGCGATGAAACAGGTCTGGGGAGATCGTCTGACGACCGTCTTCCCGCGCCAGGGACACTACGCGCTCGACCCCGCGAATATCGCCGCCTATTCACCCGCCGACATGACGATTGAGCGTATCGGCGACCTGATCAATGACGACGTGTCCGCCTTGCTCGGCAGGCCCAACGCCGGCAGGGCGCCACAGGAGGCATCGTGAACGCCACACAACCGCTGCACGATCTCGGTCAGAGCCTCTGGCTCGACAACATCACGCGCGGGCTGCTGACGAGCGGCACGCTGGGCCGCTATATCCGCGAGCTGTCCGTCACGGGGCTGACCTCCAATCCGACGATCTTCGACCAGGCTGTCAGGCATGCCGGCTTCTACGATGCGGCCATTCGCCAAAAGGCGGTTGCCGGCCAGTCAGGCGAAGCGCTCTTTTTCGAGCTGGCGCTCGAGGACCTGACTCAGGCCGCCGATCTCTTTCGTCCGGTCCATAGGGCGACCGGCGGCGTCGACGGCTGGGTCTCGCTGGAGGTGTCGCCCCTGCTGGCGGACGACACGGCCGGCACTATCAAGGCCGTGGTCCGACTTCATGCGCAGGCGAAACGCCCCAACCTGTTCATCAAGATTCCGGGCACCCGCGCCGGCCTGGCGGCGATCGAAGAGGCCATCTTCGCGGGCGTGCCGGTGAATGTGACGCTGCTGTTCTCACGCGAGCACTACCTCGCAGCCGCCGAGGCATACATGCGCGGCATCGAACGGCGGATCGCCGCCGGCCTCGATCCCACGGTGGCGTCCGTGGCGTCGCTGTTCGTCAGCCGCTGGGACGTGGCCATCAAGGACCGGGTTCCGGCGCCGCTTCGCAACCGTCTCGGCATCGCCATCGCCACACGCACCTACCAGGCCTACCGCGAGCTGCTGGCGTCGCCCCGCTGGCAGAAGCTTGCCGGCGCTAGGCCGCAACGCCTGCTGTGGGCCAGCACGGGTACCAAAGACCCCGACGCCCCGGACACCCTGTACGTCGACGCGCTCGCGGCGCCGGACACCATCAACACCATGCCCGAGAAGACCCTGCTCGCTTTTGCCGACCATGGCCGCGTGAAGGGCACCGTACCGCTCGATGGCGGCGATGCCGAAGCGCTGCTCGCCGAGTTCGGGCGGGCTGGGGTCGACCCTGCGGCGCTCGCCGCCCAACTCCAGCGCGAGGGGACCCGGTCCTTCACGCAATCCTGGCGCGACCTGATGGACTGCATGGCCTCGAAGAGCGCCGCGCTCACGTAGGCCGGCCCAGGTGGAGCCAGGCCATGACACCGAGTTCCGCACGGAGGATCCGACGAAGTAGAACTCCGTCCGTCTCGGTCGCCGCCGGTCGACATGGCCGGTTGTGAGCCGTCGCCACACGGCCGGTGTTCAGCTGTCCACCGAGGCCTGATGCGGTCCGCTCGTCCCCGGTGTTCCCCGGGCATCACCGCGGTCCGCCGCCGGTCACCTTCTGCCCCCGCGCGTCGCTGGAGGTGATGGTCACTTCCGTGCCGCGCTGCAGGTCGAGCTGGTCGCGCCCTTCGGCGATGACCGTGCCGGCGCCCCCGCCCGCGCCGATCACGGCGCCAATGGCCGCGCCTTTGCCGCCGCCGGCGACGGCGCCAATGAGGGCGCCGAGGGCCGCGCCGATGGCGCCCCGCTGGACGGTCTTGCCAGCCTGGCTGGTGTTGTCCTCGACCGTGCCCTGGTTATCCACCCGGATGGTCTCTCCACCAGGCGTGCGGACGGTCTCGATGACCCCGTCGAAGGGATACGTTCCGCCATTGCGCACGCGGATGCTCTGGAACTCCAGGGTCATGTCCGCCCGGCCGCTGACGCGTCCGGAGGCGTTCACGCTGGAGACGACGCCTTCGATGACCGTCCCCTCGTACTGCGACGGACTGCGGGTGGTCATCGTCACGCGGTCGCCTTCATGCGCCGTCTCCGTGCTCAGCGGGTCATCGAGCGTGGCCATCAACCGGGTGCCGTTCGGCACGACGAAGTCGCGGTTCGCCGTGTTGGTGTTGGAGGGCGTTCCCCAGTTGCCGGGATCATAGATGTCCCACTGGGCGTCGTTCGACGACCGCCGATAGTAACTCTGAGCCGTCACCGGTTGACGGAGGTCGTTGTCATAGATGCGGCGCGTCACCCGCAGGGTCTGATCGCTGTCAATCGCCTCGAAGGTGACCGTGAAGTCGTTTCCCGTATTGCCCCTGGTCGTGACCACCAGCCGATCGCCGTCGAGGCTGGCGCTGGTCTCGATCGTCCTCCCACCAGGCCCCTGTTCCGTGCGGGTCCGGCCATCGGCCTCGAACGTCACCCGCTGTCCGCGCGACGACGCCATGCTGACGGCATTCCCGTTGCGGTCGATGGTGATGGCTTCCGGCGCGTTCAGGCGGTTCATCAGCCGTTGGGAGGCGGCTTGCCGCCGGTCGGACGGCACCGCGCGGGCCGCCTGTTCGGCCGCCTGACGCGGATCGTCGCCGCGGTTGCCGTCCAGGTGGTACGTGCCAGTGAGGCCGCGCGAGAAACCCGTGACCGCCGCTCCGGGCGTGTAGCCGGGTTCGCTCCAGGTCCACGCCAGGTTGTACGCGCGCGCCAGATCGTCCAGATCGCGGCGCACCGTGAGCCAGTCGTTGTCCGCCTTGACCGTCAATCGTCCCCGCTCGGTGAACATGACACGGTCGATCCCCTCGCCGCGTCGCAACACGTTCTCGATGTCGCTCGTGACGATCTGCCGGCTGTTGAATCGCGTACGCAGGCTGTTGGTCGCCTTTGCGAAGTCGGTGACGGACTGATTGATGGAGCGCTCCTCTCGCGAGCCGTCGAGCCGGCTGCGATTGAGGGCCTTGTCGAGGCTCCCGCGGAACTGGTCGGCGTCCTTCTTGATCCGCGTCAGCAGCTGCTTGACCTGCGTGTCGTCGACCCGCGACGGCCCGTTCGCCGAGCCTGTCCAGTTCTAGCTTCCTGGATCTGGCGCAGCCCGGTGGAGTCGAGCGCGCCGGCGGGCCGTGGCGCCCCGTAGAGCACCTCCCCTGAGGCGTCGGTGACGCGATCGACGACGTGGGGCTCCGCCAGGATCCCTGAGGCCATCGCGCGATAGGCGCCCGCCAGCTCGAGCAGCCGCACCTCCGACGCCCCGAGCGCGATGCTGATGTAAGGCTGCAGCGGGGAGCGGATCCCCAGTTCCCGGGCGGTCCGGATCACCATGTCCAGGCCGATCTCGCGCGTGATCCACACGGCCACGGTGTTGCGGGACTCGGCCAGCGCCCGGCGGACCGGGATTGGGCCCTCGAACCGATCGTCGTAGTTGGCTCCACTTCTCCCCGCGATCGGAGCCCATGGACACGTCGATGGGCTCGTCGGGCACCGTGGTGTCGAGGTCCAGGCCCTGGCGGAACGCGGCCAGGTACACGACCGGCTTCCACGCGGAGCCCGGCTGCCGCAGCGAGCCCGTGACGCGGTTGTAGTCGGAGTAGGCGTTGCGGCGGTCCTGGTACACCTGCCGGCCGCCGGCCTCGGCCAGGATCGCCGCGTCCCCGTTGCGCAGCACCACCACCGAGCCCTGGATCAGCCCTTTCGCCCTCGGGTGCCGCTTCTCGTAGAGGGCGAGGCCGGTCTCCAGGGCTTCGTTCACGATGGTCCGCACCCGCGCGTCCACGGTGGCGCGGACCGACACCCGCCCCATGAACAGATCCTCGACGCCGAAGCGGTCGCCGCCGTGCTGCCTCAACTCGTCGAAGACGCTCTCGATCGCGGCGGGCGCCTGGGTCTTGACCGAATGGACGGCCGCCACGCGAACCGGCTCGGCCTCGCAGCGCGTCGCGAGGTCCTCGGGGATGTAGCCGTTGCGCGCCATCAGGGCCAGGATCTCGTTGCGGCGACGCAGGGGCCGCGGGTCGCCGGCGACCGGCGCGTAGTCTCGGGGTGACTTGCCGATCCCCGCGAGGAGCGCCGCCTTGCCGGCGTCCTCCGAGGTGTAGCTCGACAGCGGCTTGCCGAAGTAGTACTCCGAGGCGGCGGCGAAGCCGTACCGGCCGTTGCCCAGGTAGATGAAGCTGGCGTAGCGGGCGAAGATCTGGCGCTTGGCCTGCTCTTTCGATCCGTACCGCCGTTCCATCTCCCGTTCGAGCCAGAGCGTCAGGCGCACCTCCTCGAGCTTCCGCAGGAGCTTGTTCGTGGTCGGGACGCCCAGAGCCGCGGAGAGGAGCCACGGCGTCAAGCCGTTGCGGAAGAGCGTGTCGTTGCCCTCGCGGCTCGCGCGGTCCCTGAGGAAGTAGCCGCGGACGAGCTGTTGCGTGAGCGTCGAGCCGCCCTGGGGGAGTCGCAACCGGAACCCCTCGTCGCCGTTCCACCACGTGGCCAACGAGCGCACCGCCGTCTTCTGGATCACGCGCGGCAGCGCGCCGTACTCCACGCCGGAGTGGGCGAAGAAGTTCTTGTCCTCGGCCGCCAGGATGGCCTGGCGCAGGACGACGGGCACCTCGTCGTAGGTGACCACCCGGCGGTACTGCCGTGCCAGCTCGATCAGCACCGTGCCCCGGGCGTCGGAGACCTCGCCGATCGTGGGCGGCTCGAAACGGATGAAGGACTCGATGTCGGGAAGGTCGCTCGCGTCGAAGTAGACGTGATGCACCAGCCCGGCCACCGGCAGGAGCAGGAGCAGGAAGAGCGCGAGGGCCGCCAGGCGCACGCCGCGGCGCGCCCATGCGGATCGCAGGCGGCCGGCCACGCAGGCGCCGGCAGACGGGAGGCGGCGGGCTACGGTGGCGCAGGCGCGCCACCAGTAGCCTGCCTGGACTTCGGCCGCGACTCCCCACTTCCTGATGGAGACGGTATTCATGTGCGGCCTGGGGCCTACCTCTTCGAGAACTGGATCCGCACGCCTCCCCAGACGAGATAGTTGCTGCCGAGGTTGTCGGTGTGGTCGAGGAACAGACGGCCCTCACCGATGATGAACACCGGGACCTTGGCGTCGGCCTTCGTGACCGGCACCCCGAAGTGCAGCAGCCACGCCGGCGTGAACGTCTTGCTGCGCGTGAGGTCCCAGAGCGACAGGCCGGTCCCGAGGAACGAGCGGCCGCCCAGGTACTTGTTCACCTCAACGTCGACGAAGAGCTCGTCCTCCCTGATCTTGTCGTTGGCCTGGACGAGGCTGATCGCGGCGCCCACGGCGCCCGCCACCTCCCAGCCGTTGTCGAACGGCTTGGCCACGCCGAACTTGAAGCCAAGCAGCGGCGAACACTGGCCGTACTCGAGCGCCGTGCCTTCGATCGGACGCATGCGCCGTTCCTTCCCGGCCAGGGCGTCGATGAAGAAGCGCGGACCACCGGTCGGCGGCGCAATCGTGACGCTCGCCTCGCAGGTGTTCGTGCCTTCGTACCGGGTGTTGCCCGACCGGACGGCCGTGGGCGTGCTCACCGTCGCCGTGGCGCGGTATGTGCCGGGCTGGCGCACCACGATCGTGCCCGTCCGGCTGCTGTCCAGCGTCAGCGTCCGTCCCACGACGGCGCCAGCCGCGTCGCGCAACTCCACTGACACGGCGGGAGCGGCCTCGCTCGTGCCGGTCGTGCTTCGTGTCGCATCGACCGTGATCTGGTAGCCGCCCTTCGCGCGGGCGGCCGACAAGGACACGTCGCACGTGGGCTTGACGACGGTGATCGGAGGCGGTGGCGGCGGCTTCGGGCAGGCCTCGACGACGATGGAGGCGCGTGTCACGGGGTAGGAGCGGCCGGTCGGGTCGCTGGCCTCGAAGCTGTACGTGCCGGAGGTGTCCGTGGTGATCGACCAGGACGGCGCGGTCAGCTCACCGGCGGACCGCCCGTCGATGGCGACGCGCACGCGCGCCACGCGGGAGAGATCGCCGTCGGCCTTCACGACGGCTCGCAGCGTGCCGTCCGGCGCGCAGGACCGGTCTACCGAGATCTGCGCGGGCGGCTTCGAGATCTCCTGCACGCCGGCCAGCGACAGGTTCGCGCAGGTCTTCGGCAGGACGAAGGTGTAGATCCGATCTTCCTCGGTCACACGGAACAGGAACGCCGGGAACGGCTTCTCGCCGGCCCAGCGGACCCCCTGGATCAATGCGGGTGCCTGGCGCTTCGGGCGGTACGCCATCCAGACCAGCGTCTCGCCGGGCTGGACATCGCACTCCACGAGCGTGCCGTCAGCCGGCGTGGCGTCGGCGCACCGCGCACCCTTCACCGTCGCGCTCGGGTTGGTCAGCATGGCGATCACGGCGTCAGCGGTGCTGGACAGGCCGGCCTGATCGAGCACGCTGCGAATGTCCGCCACGATGCGGGGCTGGGCCATCATGCGCTTCAGATGGGCGGTCGTCTGCATGGGTGGCATGTAGAACGAGGTCGAGCCCCCGAGCCGAGTGGCGTTGTGCAGGGTTTCCGCGCCGCCCTGCGCAGCGGCCACCGACACCAGCGCCAGCCCGAGCACGACTGCCGTGGTGCCGACGGCGAACCTACGACGAATTGCCTGGACCGGCATGAGCAATTCCTCCAAGAAGACGGCACCGGGTGAACCGCGGGTGTCTCTGACGCCCGCGGCTGTTCAGGATGACTGCCTCACGCCATTATAGGAAGGGCGAGGACGGGCGTCTGTTCGAATGTGCACACCCTGCCCCGGGTGTTCAATGTGGTACATCCCCATTCGCGCAGGTCCTGGATACTGGGGGGCGGTTTCAGAGGATGTTCAGACTGATCATCGGGCGATCGGAGTCGTTCCCGGTGCTCTACCTGCGGTGCGATGACTGCGGTCACACGCCGGTCGCGCCGGCCTGACCGCCGCCTCCTGGACGGCCTCGGACGTTCCCCCAGCCGTGACCCGGGCGGCTACCGATCCGCCCGGTCTCCCAGCACGACCCGCACCTGATGCACGCGGCCGTCATCCGCGAGAGGAATCGCGGCCGCATTCACGGGCGCCCCGTCCAGTTCTGCGCTTGCCACCCCTCGGCACCGGCGGTCCGGGTTGGTGACGGTGATCTCGTAGCGGGCCGATCCGCACTGCCAGACGATCTCGTACTCGCGCCAGGACGAGGGGATGCAAGGGGCCACGACGAACGTGGCGCCGCGGCGTCGCAGGCCGAGAATGCTCTCGAGGCCCGCGCGATACATCCAGCCAGCCGACCCGGTGTACCAGCTCCACCCGCCACGCCCCGCGTGCGGCGCCCGCGCGTACACGTCGCCGGCGACCGCGTACGGCTCCGTCTTGTAGCCGGCGACATCCGCGGCCGTGCGCGCATGGTTCACGGGGTTGAGCATGTGGAACAGCTCCACCGCCTCATCGCCGCTGCCGAGTTGTGCCAGCGCCATCACCACCCACAGCGCCGCGTGTGTGTACTGGCCGCCGTTCTCGCGGATGCCGGGCGGGTAGCCCTTGATGTACCCGGGCTCCTGCGCCGACCGATCGAACGGCGGGTTGAGCAGCAGCAGGATCTGCGATCCGCGCGCGACCAGGGAGGTGCGCACCGCATCCATCGCGCGTTCGGCAAACCGCTGCGGGACCGCCTCCGAGAGGACGGCCCAGGACTGCGAGATCGAGTCGATCTTGCACTCGTCGCTCTGCGCGGATCCCAGTGGTGTGCCGTCGTCGTAGTACCCGCGCCGGTACCACTCGCCGTCCCACGACCGCTCGAGCGCTTTCGAGAGACGGCTGGCCTCGCGGCGGTAACGTTCGCCCCGGGCGCGATCGTCCCGTGCATCGCACAACGGGGCGAAGCCCATGAGCACGCTGTGGAGGAAGAAGCCGAGCCACGTGCTTTCGCCGCGTCCGGCCGCGCCGACGTGGTTCATGCCGTCGTTCCAGTCGCCGCTGCCGAAGAGCGGCAGGCCGTGCGCGCCGGTCGTGAGCCCTTTCTCGATGGCGCGGACGCAATGCTCGAACAGGACGCCGTGCTCGGACGAGGTGCCCGGCTGCCCGTACGCCTCGTGCGCATCGGGCGCCAAAAGAGGCGCCTCCAGGAACGGCATTCGCTCGTCCAGCACGCCCACGTCGCCCGTCGCGCGGACATAGTCGGTGACCGCGTACGGAAGCCAGAGCAGGTCGTCGGAACACCGGCTGCGGAGTCCCCGCCCCGACGGCTCGTGCCACCAGTGTTGAACGTCACCTTCGACGAACTGCCGGCCCGCGGCGCGCAGGAGGTGCGCTCGCGCCAGATCGGGCCGCGCGAACGACAGCGCCATGACGTCCTGCAGCTGATCGCGGAAGCCGAAGGCTCCGCCCGGCTGGTAATAGCCCGCGCGGGTCCAGAGGCGGCAGCTCACGTCCTGATAGAGGAGCCAGCGGTTCATCAAGACATCGAACGAATCATCTGGCGTCCGGATGTGAATGGTGTCGAGCGTGTGATTCCAGGAGGTCTGCACCGTCTCGAGCGCGGCGGCGGCCTCGTCCACCTGCCGGTGGCGGTCGATCAGGGCGCGGGCGTGGTCCGCATCGGTGCCTTGGCCCAACAGGAACACGACGCGACGACTCTCTCGCGGGTTCAGGACGAATCGGACGTGAAGCGCCGCGCACGGATCCAGTCCGGCCCCAAACTGCCCTGAGAGCGCCGCCTGGCGAAGCGCCGCCGGCCGCGCGAGCGAACCGTTGCGCCCGATGAACGACAGACGATTCCCCGTCGCGGAGCAGGGGGGCTCGCTCGCGCACGCGAACGCCACGCGACGGGCGAACTCCTGGTTGTACGCATTCCGCGCGAGGACGGCGCCCGTCTGCCCGTCGTGTTCGGTGATGACGTGCCGCTGCTCGCCATCCTGCGGTGGTCCGAGCACCCAGTCGTTGTAGGCGAAGACGCTCAGCGTGCGCGGCGCCTCGCCGTCGTTCGTCAGCGTGAGCCGCGAGAACTTCACCGGATCGGTGGCGTCCACGAACACGTCCAGCTCGTGACGGATGCCACGCGTCGCCCGCGAGAAGTGCGTGACCCCCGCGCCGTGGCGCACGATGAATCGTCCGCTCGCCGGGTGCCGGGTCATCGGTCCCGGCGTTGGCGACCAGGCCTCTCCTGACTCGTCGTCGCGAACGAAGAGGGCCTCGGCGGTCGGGTCGGCAACCGGATCGTTGGCGAACGGCGTGAGGCGGTTCTCCCGGCTGTTCCCCGACCACGTGTGCGCCGAGCCCGAGGCCGTGACGATTGTTCCAAAAGACGGGTTGGCGATCACGTTCGCCCAGGGCAGCGGCGTGTCCTCGTCGCCATCCAGGGCGATCACATACTCTCGACCCTCGTCGGCGAAGCCACCGAGACCGTTGGCCAGCGTCAGGGGTGGCACGCGCGGCTGGGGCTCGGCCTCACCGCGGTCACGCTCGGCGCCACCGGCGTCACGAATGCTGCTGTGGAGGGACGCCGGGGTCGCCGGCGCGTCCGGCGCCGCACTCGCCTCGACGGGATGCGGTCGATCGAGCTGCGCGCGGAGGTCGCCCCGGTCGCCGCTGAGGACCGCGCGCGCGACCGCCTCGAGCAGCGTGCGCTCGGCTGCACCCATGCGATCCCCGCGCAGCAGATACGTGCCACCCGGCCGGTGTTTCCACGCGCTCCACGGGCCGCTGTCGAGGAGCGCCGCGAGCTGCGCCTGCATCTCGTCCAGGTAGCTGACCGGGTGATCGTTGAGGATCACGACGTCGGCGATGAGGCCCTTGAGGCGCCAGTACTCCTGCGCCTGCAGGACCTGACCGACGAGCGGCAGGTCGTCGTCTTCGACCACACGCACGAGCAGAATGGGCAGGTCGCCCGAGATGCCGTGCGGCCACAGACTGGCCTGGCCGAGCTCGTTCGACGCGAGCGTGTCCGGGCTCGCCCGGAGCGACCCGTCGGAGAACAGCACCCGTGAGGCCAGTCGCTCGAAGAGCCGCGCCTCCTCCCTCGAGATCCCCAGGTGACGCAGGCCGCTCTGCGCGTGGGTAAAGGCGAGGGCAAAAGCTCGCGACGCCGCGCTGGGGTCGTGGTACTTCCGTGCGAGCGCCACGGCCGTCTCACGGTCCGACGCCATGCCCGTGGCGAACGAGAGCCGCACCGACGCCCCCGGGGGCAGCCTGATGCGTTGCCGCAGGCTGACGACAGGGTCGAGCACGACGCCTGTGGTCCCGGACAGGGTGCGGCCGTCGAGCGCCAGCGGGTTGCGGGTCGTCCGCCCGCGACCGAGGAAGCGCGCGCGATCCGTCTCCCACTCGACGGGGCCCTGCGTCCGGCCTTCCAGGCCGAGCACGTGCACCACCCACGCGCCAGGCGCCCGGGAATCCTGAGGGCGCCGATGGCCGATGAGCGCGGCGCTTTCCGGAAGGTACTCCGTCTCGACGAAGAGCTTTCCGAAGGCCGGGTGGGCGAGGTCGGCGGCCGGCGGCGCCAGCACGATCTCGGCATAGCTCGTGACGTCGATCTCGCGGATCTGCGCGCCGTGGTTGGTGACCGTCACCCGCCGCACCTCGACGTCGTCTTCGGTCGACACCGCGACATCGAGCTGCGTGGACACCTCGCCATCCCGGCGGCGGAAGGTCGCGCGTTCCGCCAGGAACGTGACGACGCAGTCGTCGGGTTCCGTGTCCGTCGGATGATACGTCGCGGACCACGTCGATCCGCTCCAGACGTCGCGCAGGTAGATGAACTGGCTGCCCGGATCGCACGTGGAGTCGTGGCGCGACCTCGTCACCGCGAGACCGCGCCAGAAGCTGGCGCCGCCGCCGGCGTTGGTCACCACCGTGACGTAGGTGCCGTTCGACAGGAACTGGGCATGCACAAAGACCGTGTGCGGCGACCGATAGCGCCGAACCGGCACGGCGGGCAGGGGCGTCGCCACCCGCATCTCGTCGAGCGGCCGCGGCTCGGCCGTCGGTGTCCGGCGCGGCACGCGCTCCTGCAGCAGCAGCTCGGTGGCCTGCACCCTCGGCTCCGCGTGAAAGCGCTCCACCATCGGCTCGCCGAGCAGGGCGTTCGCCAGCGCGATGAGGGTCATGCCTTCGTGGTGAGCCAGACAGGTGCGGACGACCGCGCCTCCGGCGCGAGCCGTCTCGCCCGCGCCGCGCTCGTGAGGGTCTGGCCCGCGATTCGAGTAATCGATGGCGTCGAAGAAGCCGTAGTCGCCCTCGAGACCCGCGGCGGCCAGCCGCCGCAGGTTGGCGGCGCTCCCGGCCGGATCGATCATCGCGGCGAGCGCCGTCGCGTAGGGCGCCACCACCAGCTCGTCGCCCAGCCCGCGCTTCAGACCGAGGCCGGGGACGCCGAACGCCTTGTACTGATAGGTGTCGTGTCGATCGACCAGGTTGTAGGCCGACTCCGAGATGCCCCATGGCACACCGCGAGAGGTGGCGTAGTCCATCTGGCGGCGCACGACCATGCGACACGACTCGTCGAGGAGCGTCTCCGGGTAGCTGCGCATGACGAGAAGCGGCAGCAGATATTCGAACATCGTGGCGTTCCACGACAGCAGCACCGGTCGGCCACGGACGCTGGTGACGGATCGTCCCAGATGGAACCAGTGCAGCTCGGGCACGTCGCCTTTCGCGATGGCGATGAAGCTCGCCAGGCGCGCTTCGGAGGCCAGGAGGTCGTAGCAGGACGGATCCAGGCGGCCCGGTCCCTCGGCGTCGGCGAGGCGATAGCCGATCGCGAACAGGTGCCGGCGCGGGTCGTAGAGGAATCCGAAGGTCATGCCGTCGAACAACGCCGCCGCGTGCGCCGCCAGGCGTTCCAGGCGCGCGCCATCGGCGGGTGTTGACGCGGCCGTGGAGAGGCGGCGCAATCCGACGGCGAGCGTCAGGAGCGCGGCCGCCAGGTTCCCGCTGTCCACCGTGGACACGTAGGCTGGCGGCAGCGGCGCCAGCGAGCGCGTGTCGTACCAATTCAGCAGGTGGCCCTCGAAACGCTCCAGGCCGTCGACGGTGTCGAGCGTCGTCTCGATCCGGCCGATCAGATCGTCGGTGCCGATGAAGCCGAAGTCGTGGGCTGCGAGCGTCGCCAGTAGCCCCATCCCGATGTTGGTGGGCGACGTGCGGTGCGCAGCCCGGAGTTCGGGCACGATCTGGACGTTGTCTGGCGGCAGGCCGTGATCCTCGGCGCCCACGAATGTCTCGAAGTAGCGCCACGTGCGGCGCGCCACCTGACGCAGGAACTCACGGTCCTCGGCGCCCAGCGCCATCCGGCGCGGGGGCATCGGCCGGCTGAGCGCGAACGCGATCAGGGGCGCGGCCGCCCACAAGACCAGAACGGGGAGCGCCACGGGCAGCGCGCGCGGATGCGCCAGCGACACCAGGACGAGGCTGGCGAGGGCGATGGACGGACTCGCGATCATGCCCCTCAGGAACGCGCGCACGTCCGGTGGTCCGCCCCGGGTGCCGCTCGCCGCCGCCGTCTCCCACTCCAGAAGCCGATGTCGCGTGATTCCCAGGCGAACGAGCGTGATGCTGATCGCGTGCAGCATCTCGTACGCCCGATTGGCCATGAATGCGAGCTGCAGCGATGCGCGGGCGACGGCGAGCTTCAGATCCTCGGAAGCGGCCCGCAGGAACACGGACCACGCCTGTCCGCGGATCGGCCCGGCGATCGTCTCCACCGCACGCGAGCACACGGGAAACGCGAGCGCGGCGAGGCCAATCGCCGTCCAGGCTGCCGCACTCCCCGGGAGGACGGTCCACCCGAGCAGGAGCAGGGCGACGGTCGCCGGCGCCAGCAGGCTGCGCCTCAGGTTGTCGAGGATCTTCCAGCGCGAGATGATCCGTAACCGGTTGCGCTCGACGCCCGAGCGGGTCGGGACGAAGGGCAGCAGCCACCACAGAATCTGCCAGTCGCCGCGGACCCAGCGGTGCTGGCGCCGCGCGTGTGCGAGGACGCTCGACGGATAGTCATCCACCACTTCGACGTCCGTCACGAGAGCGGTCCGGGCGAAGACACCCTCGAACAGATCGTGTGACAGCAGCGCGTTCTCGGGGACGCGCCCCTCGAGGGCCGCCATGAACGCGTCCACGTCGTAGAGCCCCTTGCCGGTGAAAATGCCCTCCTTGAAGAGATCCTGGTACACATCCGACACGGCGGTGGTGTAGGGGTCCACGCCAGTATGGCCGGCGTAGGTGCGGGCGAAGAGCGAGCCCGCCGCACTCGCCATCGTCACGCTGACGCGGGGCTGCAGGATGCCGTAGCCCTCCGTCACGCGGCCGAGCCGCCGGTCGACGTGCGGACGGTTCAACGGGTGCTCGATGATCCCGATGAGCTTCTTCGCCGCGTCCCGCGGCAGGCGGGTGTCGGAGTCGAGCGTGATGCAGTACCGCACGGCGGGCAGGATGTCGAGCGTCCCGACCTGCACGGCGAAGCTCGTGTCCGTCGCGCCTCGCAGCAGACGATTGAACTCCTCGATCTTGCCGCGCTTGCGCTCCCAGCCGATCCACGCCTGCTCGTGAGGGTTCCACTGCCGGTCGCGATGGAAGAGATAGAACCGGTCCGCGTGCTCGGGGCCGAACCGCGTGTTGAGGGCCTCGACGCCCGCGCGGGCGGCCGAGAGGAGTGCCGCATCCCCGGGCAGCTCGCGTGTGGCGGCGTCGGCAAAATCACTGAGGATCGCGAAGTGGATGCACGGGTCCAGGTTCCCGAGCGCGAGCACCTCGAGATGCTCGACGAGCGCGGCCACGGCCGAGACGCTCGTCAGCATCGTCGGCACGATCACCATGGTGCGTGCGGTCTCGGGAATCCGCTCGGCGAACTCGAGGCGCGGCAGGCGTCTCGGCGGCGCCAGACGCGCGGCCAGGCGCTGGATGAATGAAGTCGCGACTTCACTCGCGGGCATCAAGAGCAGCAGTCCCGCTGCGATCTGCGCTGAGAGGGACCCGCCCCCGAGCCGGACGTACCAGACACCGGCGGCGACCAGCAGCGTCGTCACGAGTCCGATCGATCCAAGGTAGCCGCCGGTCGTATGGGCGAACGCGAAACGGCGCAGGCGCTTGAGGAGGGGAGGACGGTACGCCACGTCGGCTTCGAGGTTGCGCCGCGCTCGATCGATCAGGTGGTAGCCGACATGAGCGGCTCGATCGGCGGTCGAGCCGCCCGCGGCCACCTCGCGGGCGCTTTCGACCGCCTTCAGCGCCACCCGTATCTGGGCGTCGCCGTCGGGCGCGGCCATGTCCTCCACCGCCTGGCGCTGACGGTCCCGGCTCAGGAAGTCCATGCGTCCGTACACGCCCGCGGGATCGCGCTGCAGCACCTGCTCGACGAGACTCACGGCCTCGAAGTACTTTCCCCAGTCGAGCGTCGAGCACAGGCGAAGGCTCGCGACCACGTTGGCCACCGACACCTGGGCGGCCGCTTCGCGCTGGTGCTCCTCGCGAACGGCGTCTTCGGTGGTCGTCTGCCGGGAAGCCAGGTACGCCTCGATTGCTCTGTGCACCGGCACCAGGCGAAGGCCGTATTCGCGCACGCGATGAAGGAGCTGGACGATGTACGCCGGATGGAGGACGGACGGCAACGCCGGCGCCGTCTGTGTCGCGCGTGCCTCGATCCGCGCCACATCAGCGTCGGCCGCCCGGCGTGCGGCGCGGGCCTCCAGCGTCCCTTCAGCCAGGCGTCTCAGGTTCTCGACGAGCGCCAGCCTCAGCATGCTGGGCCAGGCCCAGAGCTCGCCAATCGTCAACGGCGCGACGCGCTGGTAGCTGTTGAGGAACTGCGTGAGCTGGTGGCGCTCCAGCCGGCTGTCGCTGTGCCGGATGAGCTCGAGGGCGATCGCGTAGATCCGGGCGTGTCCCGCCCGCTCGCGCGGCGCGAGCGTCGGCAGTGTGCGGTAGTAGGTTCGGGGAAGATTCTGGCGGATGCCCCTGATTTCCGAGGCGACGAGGTGGAAGTTGTCGAGCAGCCACTCCGACGCGGAGGTGACGAACTCCCCGCGCCGGACATCGTCGGCCAGCGTGCGATACGCCTGGCGCAGGACGCGGGCGTTGTCGTCGAACCGGGGGAAGATATTTCGCGCACGACGCCGCGGATGCGGGTCGACGGTGAAGCTGGCCGCCAGCGCCTTCGCCCGTTCTTCCAGGCGCTCGATGCTGAGCAGCTCGTCACGCAGCGGTTTGTCCGCTGGCGATGCCCGGCGCGTCCAGATCCCACCCAGGAGGTTCATCACCGATTCCGTGCTTGAAGGGCAGCCTTCCCAGACGTGCTTTGCTGGGGGCTGTGGCCGGGGAGGCCGCAGGTCTCCCCGGCTCTTCGGCCTGGACTAGCGCTTCACGGCTTTGCCCACGTGTTCGATCGCGGCGCCGACCTTCCTCTGCGCCCGGCCGACCGCCGTCTTCGCCTTCCCCACGGTCGCGTCGACTTCGCCCTCGGCCCTCATGCCGTCATTGTCCGTCAGATCGCCGACGGCCTGCTTGACCTTGCCCTTGGCCTGATCGATCTTGCCGTCGCGCTCGTTCTTGTTCCACATAGCATGTTCCAGTCGCGAAATTGGCGCCCGGACGTTCACAAGAACCGCGTGCGCCAGAACACCGGCGTTCAGAAAACCAGGCCGACGAGCACCGAGATCACTCTGTTCTGGTTGGAGCCGCTCGGATCCGTGACCTTGTTGAGGTCCTTCAGGCCATAGGTGTAGCGTCCCTCGACCAGGAATCGGGACAGGCTCACGCCGGCGCCCACGACCAGGCCCATGTCCGTGCTGTTCAGTTGGCTCTTGATATCCTCGCCATTCTGGTTCGCCCGCAGCAGGCGACCAAACGTCGGCCCCACGACGCCGTACAGGCTCGCGCCGGCTTTGCTGCTGTTGCCGATCCGGAGCAGCACGGGCACCTGGATGTAGTCGAGCTTGGCCGTGGCGTCCGTCGAGACCCCGGACGTGCCGACGTGAAACTTGGTGCCCTGCATGGAGAACAACACTTCGGGCTGGAGCGCGATCATGGGCGCCAGGCCGAGGGTCAGAAACACGCCCCCGACCACCCCCGTGCGTTGGCTCGTGGAGCTGTTCGGATCGTTGAAGCCGGACAGCGTCGCGAGGTTCAGTCCGACCTTGATGCCGCCACCGACCTGCGCCCACGCCGGAGTCGAGGACATCAGCACTGCGGTCAATGCTGCCGAATACGAGTCGTCTGCTCATGGCGTCTCCTGATGTGATCCGTGTGTCCGGCGACCCGGCAGTGGGCCTGCCGCGCGATCGGTGCCCGCAACCTCGTGGCGTCGTGAACCCCCGTGTCGCGGACAGGGATCTGATGTGCTGAATCATGGTAGACGCAGGGCCCGGGCCTGAGTGTTCACTTGTGAACAGCAGTGGTTCCGCGGGGCGTGCTAATACTCCCCCCATGGGGGTCAAGACCGTGCCCAGCTTCAACGTTCAGGCGTTTCTCGACTCGGCGGGGGTCGCGAGAACGATTGTGGAGTATCAACGGGCGGAGGTCATCTTCTCGCAAGGCGATGCCTGTGAGAATGTCATGTACCTTCAGAAAGGCGGTGTGAAGCTCTCGGTGCTCTCGAAACTGGGCAAAGAAGCCGTTGTGGCGATACTCGGGCCCGGCGACTTCTTCGGCGAGGGGTGTCTGGCCGGTCAACCGGTCCGAATCGCCACGGCGACCGCGATCACACCGAGCGCGGTCCTCGTCGTTGAGAAGGACACGATGCTCCGCCTGCTCCACCGGCAGCATGCGCTGTCCGATCGCTTCATCTCCTACATGCTGACCCGGAACATCCGCATCGAGGCGGACTTGATCGATCAGCTCTTCAACTCCAGCGAGAAGCGGCTGGCCCGGGCGCTCCTGCTGCTCGCGCGCTACGGACAGCAAGACGCGCCGCAGAGAGTCGTGCCGAAGATGTCGCAGAAGACGCTCGCGGAAATGGTCGGCACGACGCGCTCACGAGTCAATTTCTTCATGAACAAGTTCAAGCGGCTCGGGTTCATCGAAGACAACGGGGAGCTCAAGATCAACGCCTCCCTGCTCAGCGTCGTCCTCCACGAATGATGACCCGCCCGAGGTCGACCCGACCGGCCGAGGAATCCTACAATACGGGACGGCCCGCCGCCGTACGATTCGTCGCCGGGGCCGGCCTGGAGGCAGGAGCATGGGTCGCGCCGCCGTCGTGCACGCTCGCTGGACCTTCGTTCTCGGGCTCGTTGCCGCCTGCGGCCTCGCCGTCGCGCCGGCGGCCCGGCCGCGGGGCGGGGCGTCCGGCACGCAGGCC
>JAHECP010000165.1 GCA_024641665.1 Acidobacteriota bacterium | reverse complement strand
CTCGGCGTCGCCCGCGACGAGGCGCCGCCCTCCGTCGCGGCGACCGAGACCACGCGCCGCCGCGCCGAGACGCTGCTCGAGCGTCACGGCTGGACGCCGGACCGCCCGCTCGTCGGCTTCGCGTCCGGGGCGGCGTACGGCCACGCCAAGCGCTGGCCCCCGGCGCGCGCGGCCGAGGTGATCGCGCGGCTGACCGCCGAGCGCGGCGCGACGGCGGTCCTGGTGGGCGCCGCAGGCGACCGCGACGCGGGTCGTGAGATAGAATCGTCGCTCGCCGGCCGCGCGCGCGGGGCGCTCGTCAACCTGATCGGGCAGACCGACTTGCGCGCCGCGATCGGCGTCGTCGCGCGGTGCCGCGCGTTCGTCACCAACGATTCCGGCGCGATGCACCTGGCGGCGGCCCTGGGCCTGCCGGTGACGGCCGTCTTCGGGTCCACCGACGAGCGCGTGACCGCGCCGGCCGGCGACGGCCACGCCGTGCTGACGGCCGACGTGTTCTGCCGGCCCTGCATGCTGCGCGAGTGCCCGATCGACCATCGTTGCATGAAGCGGATCACGCCGGACCAGGTCTTCGACGCCGTCACGCGGCAGCTCGACCGCGCCGGGGAGCGCGCGCCCCGGTGACGCCCGCGGTGTTCATCGATCGGGACGGCACGCTCATCGAGGAGGTGGGGTACCTCAACCGGCTCGATCGCCTCGTGCTGTTCCCGTGGAGCGTGGACGCCGTGCGCCTGCTCGGCCGGGCCGGCCTCCGCGTCGTCGTCGTGACCAACCAGGCGGGCGTCGCGCGCGGCTATCTCGACGAGGCGTTCGTGCGCGAGACGCACCGCGTGCTGGCCGAGCGGCTGGCCGCCGGCGGCGGCCGCGTGGACGGGTTCTACTACTGCCCGCACCATCCCGAGGCGCCGCCCGGACCGCACCGGCGCGAGTGCGAGTGCCGGAAGCCGAAGCCGGGCATGCTGCGGCAGGCCGCCGCGGATCTCTCGCTCGACCTCGCCCGCTCGTTCATTGTCGGCGACCGGTGGCACGACGTCGAGGCGGGACGCGCGGCGGGCGTGACGGGCATCCTGGTGAAGACCGGCTACGGCGCGTTCGACGCCGACCGCCGGCGGCCGGGCGTCGAGGCCGCGCTCGTCGCGGCCGACTTGATGGAGGCGACGTCGTGGATCCTGCGGGAGCGCGCGCGATGGGCGTGACGCCGGCCGCCCGGCTGCTCGAGGTCATCGCCGGCTTCGGCCGCCGCCGCGTCGCCGTCGTCGGCGATCTCATCGCCGACGAGTTCATCTACGGCCAGCTCGATCGCGTGTCGCGCGAGGCGCCGGTGCTGATCCTCAAGTACGACGCGACCCAGGTCGTGCCGGGCGGCGCCGGCAACGCCGCCAACAACGTGGCCGCGCTCGGCGGGCGGGTGCGCCTGGTCGGCGTGGCCGGCCGCGACGAGACCGGCGACCGGCTGCTGGAGGCGTTCCAGCCGGGCGTGTCGGTGGCCGGCGTGGCGCGCCCGCGCGCCTGCCGCACGCCCACCAAGACGCGCATCCTGGCCGGCGGCATCCACTCGGCCAAGCAGCAGGTCGTGCGGATCGATCGCGCGACCACCCAGGCCTTCGACCGGCGCACGCGCCAGGACGTCGAGGGGCGGCTGCTCAAGGCCGTCGCCGGCTGCGACGCGCTGCTCGTCTCCGAGTACGCCGCCGGCCTGGTGACGCCGGCGCTCGTCGGGCGCGCGATGCGCGCGCTCGCCGCGCGCGGCGGCCGGCGCGTGCCCGTGCTCGTGGACTCGCGCTACGCGCTGCTCGCCTATCGCGGGATGACCGCCTGCACGCCGAACGAGTCGGAGGTGGAGCACCTGCTCGGCGTGCGGATCGACGACGACCTGCGGACGCTGGAACGGGCGGGGCGGACGCTCGTCCGGCGCACCGGCGCGGCCGCCGTCCTCGTCACGCGCGGCAGCCGCGGCATGGCGCTCTTCGAGCCGGGCGAGCCGACCCGCCACATCCCGATCTTCGGCTCGGACGAGATCGCCGACGTCACCGGCGCGGGCGACACCGTGATCGCCACCGTGACGCTCGCGCTCGCGGCGGGCGCCACCTACTACGAGGCCGCGCGTCTCGCGAACTACGCCGGCGGCCTCGTCGTGATGAAGCGCGGCACGGCCACCGTGTCGGCCGACGAGCTGCGCGGCGCGGTGGAGCGGGACAGATGAGAATGACCACGGAATGACCGCGGAAATCGCCACGGAATGACCACGGAAAGCGCGTGGAAGTGGCCACGGAAATCGCCACGGAAGGAGACAGCCGGAACCCTGGCCCCTGGCCTCTGGTCCCTGGCCTCCGGAGTCCCGTGACATTCGCCATTCGCCATTCGACATTCGTCATTCGACATTCGGAACGATCATGGCCCGTGTCGTCACTCGTGAAGAGCTGAAAGAGCTCGTGGAATCGGATCGCGCCGCCGGACGCACGGTGGCGCTCGCCAACGGCTGCTTCGACCTGCTGCACGTCGGGCACGTGCGCTATCTCGAGGCGGCCGCCGCCGAGGCCGACCGGCTGATCGTGGCCGTGAACGACGACGAGTCGGTAGCGCGGATCAAGGGCGAGGGCCGGCCGATCATGCCCGCGGCGGATCGCGTCGAGCTCGTCGCCGGCCTGCGCGCCGTGGACTACGTCGTCGTGTTCGGCGAGCCGACCGTCGCCGAGCTCCTGCAGGCGCTCGAGCCCGACGTGCATTGCAAGGGGACCGACTACATCGAGGACACCGTGCCCGAGCGCGACGTCGTCCGTGCCTACGGCGGGCGCGTGGCCATCGTGGGCGATCCCAAGGACCACTCGACGCGCGACCTCATCTCGAAGATCAAGCAGGGTTGAGCGTGACCGAGTCCCGAGTCCCCCCGCCCTCGCGCGTCGCGCTTCGGCGGGCTCGCCGTAGCCGTGGCGAAGGCGGCAGTCCCGAGTCCCCAGTCTCCAGCCCCCAGTCCCCTCTGGGCCGCATCCTCATCGTCCGCCTCGGCTCGCTCGGCGACATCGTGCACGCGCTGCCGGCCGTGGCGGCGCTCCAGGACGCGCATCCCGAGGCGGTCATCGACTGGCTCGTGGATCGGCGCAACGCCGAGCTCGTGCGGCTCGTGCCGGTCGTCGACCGCGCGATCGTGCTCGAGCGGCCGACGCTCGGCGGCTGGCTCGACGTCATCCGCCAGCTCCGGCGCGTGCGGTACGACGTGGCCGTCGACCTGCAGGGGCTGATGAAGTCGGCGGTGCTCGCGCGCGCGTCGGGCGCCAGGCGCGTCCTCGGCTTCTCGATCTGGCACCTGCGCGAGCGCTCGGCGCGTCCGTTCTACTCCGAGACCGCCGAGCCCGGGGGCGCGCACGTCATCGCCAAGAGCTTCGCCCTGGTGGCGCGGCTCGGCGCGCGCGAAGGGGAGTGGCGGTTCCCGCTGGTCGTGACGGCGTCGCCGGCGCTCGACGCCGTGCGCGCCGCGCTCGGGCCGGCCGGCTCGGGCGGCCCTTTGTCGCAAACCGGTGATGTCGGGTTCGCCCTGCTCAACCCCGGTGCCGCGTGGCCGAACAAGCGCTGGCCGCCGGCGCGCTTCGGAGAGGTCGCGCGGTTCCTCCGCGAGCGCTACGGCTGGCGCTCGGCCGTCCTCTGGGGGCCGGGCGAGCAGGCGCTGGCCGCGGAGGTCGTGGCCGCGTCGGGCGGCGCGGCGATCCAGGCGCCGCCCACGACCATCGCCGACCTCGTTGCCCTGTCGCGGGCGGCCTCGCTGGTCGTGTCGGGCGATACGGGGCCGCTGCACATCGCGGCCGCGGCCGGCGCGCCCATCGTGGGTCTGTTCGGCCCGACCGACCCGGCGCGCAACGGCCCGTGGTCCGCGGCCGACCGGATCGTCTCGCGCTACGAGACGTGCGCGTGCCGCTACGGGCGGCGCTGCCGCGCCCGCGAGTGGTGCCTGGGTGGCGTCGAGGTGGACGAGGTGACGCGCGCGATTGAGGCGCGGCTCTCATGACCCAACGCCTTGGCCCGCCGAAGCTCGAAGAGCGGAGGCGGCCCAGCGCCCGACGCGCGCTCATCGTCGGGTATCTCGCGCACCGGCGCGTGCCGCTTGGCTTCCTGTTCGGAGCCCTTGCGCTCTGGCTGGCGCGGCCGACCCCCGTGACGCTCACCGCCGGCGGCGTGCTGGCGGTCGCGGGCGAGGCCCTGCGCGTCTGGGCGGCGGGCCATCTCGAGAAGGGCCGCGAGGTGACCTCGTCCGGCCCGTACCGGCTCACGCGCCACCCGCTGTACGCCGGCTCGTCGCTGATGGGCGTCGGCCTGGCGATCGCGAGCGCGCGCTGGGAGGTCGGCCTGCTCGTCGTGCTGTATCTCGCCGTGGCCTTCACGGCGGCCATCCGGTCCGAGGAGGCCTTCCTTCGCTCCACGTTGGGCGACGCGTACGATCGCTACCGTGAGGGCCGGCTGCCGGCGACCTCGCGGCGGTTCTCGTGGCGGCGCGCGCGCGCGAACCACGAGTACCGCGCGGCGCTGGGTCTCCTCGCGGTGGTGCTGTTCCTGGCGTGGAAGACCCGATGGGGCTGATCCCCGGGGCTCTTCGCCCGGACCTGCTATGATCGCAGGCCCGCACCGCGTTGCACGTGACGTTTCGAGGGTTGACGGTTGCGACGAGGATGAGATGGCCATGAGGAGACGATATTGCGCACGTTGATCACCGGCGGAGCAGGCTTCATCGGGTCGCATCTCGCCGAGGCCCTGCTCGACACAGGGCACGAGGTGTTCCTGCTCGACAATCTGTCGACCGGATCGATCAACAACATCATTCATCTCAAGGGCCGACCGGGCTTCGCGTACACGATCGAGTCGATCACCAACGAACCCGTACTGGCGGAGCACATCGACTGGTGCGACGTGGTCGTGCACCTCGCCGCCGCGGTCGGCGTGCGGCTGATCGTGGACGCGCCGGTTCGAACGATCGAGACCAACGTGCACGGCACCGAAGTGGTCCTGAAGCACGCGGCGAAGAAGGGCCGGCTCGTGGTGATCGCCTCGACCTCCGAGGTGTACGGCAAGAGCGCCGCGGTCCCGTTCCGCGAGGATGCGGACCTGGTGCTCGGGCCGACCCTCAAGCACCGATGGGCCTACGCGTGCAGCAAGGCCATCGACGAGTTCCTTGCGCTCGCCTATTGGAAGGAAAAGAAGCTGCCCGTCGTGATCATCCGCCTCTTCAACACCGTGGGACCACGGCAGACGGGTCGCTACGGCATGGTCATTCCGAATTTCGTTCAGCAGGGCCTGTCCGGCCGGCCGATCACGGTTTACGGCGACGGCAAGCAGTCGCGGAGCTTCGCCTACGTCGGAGACGTCGTCAGAGGTGTCTTGGCGCTCGTGGCGGAGCCACGCGCCGTCGGCGGCGTGTTCAACCTCGGCAATCCCGAGGAAACGACGATTCTGGCTCTCGCCGAGCGGGTGAAACGCCTGACGGGGAACCGCTCCGAGATCGTGAACGTCCCGTACGAACAGGCCTACGAGGCGGGATTCGAGGACATGCCTCGCCGGGTTCCGGACATCAGCAAGATCCAGGCGCTGGTGGGCTACGAACCGCGGGTGTCTCTGGACGAAATCCTGGCGAAGGTGGTCGCCCACTTCCAGAGCCATCCCAACGAAGGATAGGACGCGCCGCGGCCGGAGAATCGTCTGCAGAGATTGACGATGGAGGTCTGGCGCCCGTATAATTACCTGTTTGGTAGGCAGTTGGCGGAGATTGCCGGGCGGTTAGCTCAGTGGTAGAGCACCGGCCTTACACGCCGGCTGTCACAGGTTCGAACCCTGTACCGCCCACCAGGGAAGACAGGGAATGTCGAATGTCGAATGTCGAATGTCGAATGTCGAATGCCGAATGTCGAATGCCGAATGTCGAATGCCGAATGCCGAATGATGAATGCCGAATGCCGAATGATGGATGCTCGAACCTGAGAGCCAATTCAGCATTCACCATGGATTCGACATTCCATTCGCCATTCGCCATTCGCCATTCGACATTCGGAACGATGGGGTCGTAGTTCAGTTGGTTAGAACGCCGGCCTGTCACGCCGGAGGTCGCGAGTTCGAGTCTCGTCGACCCCGCCACTCGTGAAGACGAAAGGCCCGGAGGGATGACATCCTCCGGGCCTTTCGTGTGTACGGCCATCGGGCCCGTCTCGCGGGCGCCTTCCGTGCCCTCACCCGCGCCCCACCAAAACGACGTCGCGGCCGGTGTCGTTACGGCGTCCGCCGGACCAGCGCCCGGTAGTGGCGGGGCGTCGTACCGCTGTACTGGCGGAAGTGACGATCCAGGTTCGAGACGTGCTCGTACCCGGTCCGCGCGGCGATCTCCTTGATGCTGAGCGGTGTCTTCCGCAGCAGGCGCCGCACCTGGGAGACGCGAATGCTCGCGAGCAGGGCCCGGAAGCCCGTGCCCGTGCCGCGCTTGAGCAGCCGCGAGAGGTGCCAGCGCGACACGCCGACCGCCTGCGCCACCGTGTCCAGCGTCAGCTTCGGGTCGGTCGAGCGCTCGAGCACGATCGCGATCGCCGTCCGCACGTGCGGATGGAGGGTGTCTGCGCCGGCGGACTCGCGCGCCGGCTCCACGGTCCCGCTGGGCGCCTGCCGTGCGAGCCGCATCCAGACCTCGTCCTGCGCGGCGTCGCGCAGGAACCGCCCGGTGATCTCGTGGATGAGGCCGGCGACGACCACCTGGCTGCGATCGGGAGGGCAATCGCCAGGGGTCTGGCGCAACGTCTCGACCAGCAGATGGAACCGTCCCTCGGTGTCGAGTCGCGCCCAGGCGCCCGCCGCGAGCTGGCACCGCCGGACGAAGTCGTCCACCGGTTCGCGCGACGGTCCAGAGGGCCTGCGAGCGTACACAACGGACCCGGGAATGGCGCAGCCAGCCATGGTCCTGACCTCGAAGTGCCGGTTTGCTGGAGGCCGACAGGATAGCGCGTTCCGTTCCGGCGCTCAAGCGATCCGGCTCACCGTCCGCACGAAATGGCAACAGATAGCAACGCGCGCTAAGGTTTGGACAATCCGATGGGCTGGTTCGCCGCGCCCCGCTTGACGCCCCACTTGACGCCGTTGACAGCGCTCCGGAAACCGGCGCACTATCGGTTCCACACCGGAACCCTGGAGGGAAGACATCCGTAGCGCGCGGCTTCAGCCGTGCGCCTGGGCGCAAACCCCTGGTGTGCGCGACGTGAGGAGAGTCGATCTCGTCGACCTGCCGCCGGCCTGCCGGGCCGCGGCCCTGCGAGAGGAGCAGAGCGATGCCCCCGCGTCCCGTTCCGTGTCTGGCCGGTCTGTTGCTCGTTTGCGCGTCCTGGCCCTCTGCCGCCCTGGCCCAGGCGACCGTCTCCGCGCTTCAGCCCGATAAGGCCGCGGCGCTGCTTCGCTTCGGCTCAGTGCTGCCCGAGCCGGTGTCGGTCGATCAGACGATCGGCCCTGGCGACGAGCTGCTGAGCACGCGGAACGATGCCTTTCTCGTGTTCCGTTGCGCCGACTCGTCCACCGTCACTTTCGAGGGCTCGTTCCGAGTGGCCGTCCTTCCGGCCGCCGGCGGCGTGCCCTGCGCCGTGAACCTGCTCGCCGGCGCGGCGCTCGTCAACGCCGTTTCGCCCGACGCGACGGTCCAGGCCGGGGAGGTGACGATGGCGTCGAAGGGCACGCTGTACGAGGTGCGGGTCGGCCGCGAAGGCAGTCGGCTTGCCCGCGATCTGCTGGTGTACGACGGGCAGGTGGGCGTGACCTTCGCGGAGTCGCAAGGCGGGGGCGGCGAGCGGGGTCGGGCGCCCGAGACACCCACCGTGTCGTCGGGCGAACGGCTCGTCATCGCCGCCGCGGGCACCGAGCGCGCGCGTATCGGCCCGAGGGACATCGAGCAGGCGGCGCGCGCGTACGCCCGGACCGACCTGACGCGCGCGGCCGACCTCACCCCGGCCGACCGCGAGCGCGCCCTCTCGGATCTCGTGCAGGGCTACGTCCACGTGCTCGGCGCGCCAGGCCAGCCGACGCCGCGCCTCGAGCTCGCCGCCCGGCAGGTGGACTACCACGTCGTCTCGCGGGCGACTTTCTACCAGCTCTCGCACGCAGAGCGCTTGGCGGAGACGACCGAGCTGCACGCGGTGATTGCGCTGACGGCGGGCGCCGCGTACGAGCAGCTCGGCGACGCGGCACGAGCGCGCGCCGCGTTCGGGCGGGCGACCACGATCGACCCCGCCGTGCGCAGCGCGCCGTACCTGAAGAACTACCGCCTGCCGTTGAGCGTCAGCAAGGGCGGCGCGACCATGCTCGAGAGGGAGACTTCCGAGGCGCGCGAGAGCCGGCTCTCGACCGTCCTCGGCATCAGTGCGGAGGTCACCGCCGCCAGCCCCGCGCGCGCCGGGCAGCCCGTGGCCATCCGGGTGGTCGTGCGCTCCACCGCCGGCGAGCTCCTCGAGGGCGCCACCGTGACGATCGCCGCCGGCGGCGGCGCCTTCGCGGCCGGCCGGCAGACGTCGGTGTCCGGCCGGACCGACGTACAGGGCGTGTTCACCGCCGAGTGGTCGTGCCAGCCATGCGCACCGGCCTACGGGCTGGACGTCACCGTGACGAAATCCGGCTTCGCGGAGTGGAAGGGCTCGGTGACGGTGAAGATTGGCGAGCCGCGCCCGGCCGCCGCGGGGCTCGGCCGATGAACGACGTCGAGAAGCCCGCCTCGGGGAAGCCCAAGACAGACGGGACCCTGCTGGAGAAGATACGCGACAATCTCCTGTTGCTCGTCTTCTCCGGGCTGTTTGCCGCGATCGTCAAGCAGGTGTACGACCGGATTGCCGGCGGGCTGCTCTCGCAGCCGTGGCACGTCATCTGGTTCCTGCTCCCGCTCGCCGCGGCCGCCTGGCTGGCCTGGCTCATGGTCAGGGGCCGGCCGGAGATTCGACTTCGTGGATGGTTCGGCGCGTTCTTCGTGCTCTACGTGGTCGCCTTCTCGCTGGCCGCCGGGTCGAGCCTGCTCGACTGGAAGCGGACACCGGTGGGGTTCGAGGGTCAGGGGCCGCGCAACTTTCTGGCGCTCAGCTGGCTCGAGGACTGGCACTACTGGCTCGCGGGCCGTGCCGCCCCACCGGCCAACGACATCGTCGTCGTGACGCGCGACGACCCGGCGGGCCGGACGCTCGCGGACGCCCGGATGGACGTCGTGAGACTCATCGGGCTCGCCACCGCGAACCAGGCCAGGGCGGTCGTGCTCGATCTCTATTTCGACGAGCAGGAGCCGACGTCGATTGACGCGCTGCTGTGCAGCGCGATCGAGCAGGCCGAGAAGGCGAACGTCCCCGTCGTGGCCGCGTACCAGTTCGACCGCATGCAGGACCGGCTCGTGAGGAAGCTGCCGCCTCCCACGCTGCGCGCCTGTCTGACGCCCGACCGGCAAGGGCACGCCATCGGGTTTCGGGAGCCGGATCTGGTCGTCCGTCTCATTCCCGTCTACTTCCAGAACGACCCGACGCTTCCGGCGCTCGCGCTGCAGGCCGCGCGCCGTCTGGCCAGCCGTGACCGGCAGCCGGCGCCCTCGGTGCCCGACGACGACCTGCTGCAGTTCCTGCCGCCCGGGCACGCCTTCACCCGGGTTCGCCTGGAGGACCTCTTCAGCGCGCGCGAGCCCGCGGAAGTCCTGCGCGACCGGGTGATTGTCGCGGGGACGTTGTCGAACGCCGACCGCGTCGCCACACCGTTCGGCGTGCTGCCGGGCGTCGTTGCCCAGGCCACCGGCCTGTACGCGATCCGCACGGGGCACTTCGTGCGCCGCAAGCCGTGGTGGGCGAGCTTCTTCGTGATCCTGGTGGTGTGCTACGTGCTGACGACGGAGGCGGCGGCGGGCGCCGGGATCCGGCGCCTCGTCCGGACCGCCGCGCTGATGTCGGCCCTGGTCGTCGTCGCCCTGGTGGTGACGATGTATGGGTGGCTCGTGTGGCTGGACGCGATCTACCCGCTGGTCGCCATCTGGCTGCTGGTGGCGCTCCTGCCGCCGGGCTGGCGGGCGATTCGCGAACGGCTGCGCGGAAACCCTAGGCGAACCCGGCCAGCTCCGCCGAAATGATCTTCTTGCACTCGGGGCAGATGATGACGCGCCCGCGCCGCGGCAGGGTCGAGGTGAAGTTCACCCGGGAACGCAGCAGGCGCACGACCTGAAGCGTCTTAAGGACCTGCTGGCAGAAGGGACACTGCGCGTCGTACTCGAGCGCGTACTCCGCCTCCATCTCCCGGTCGCGGGCGTCCTCGTCCATGTTCAGCTCCTCGGCCATCCTCGTCTCCTCCCGGATCTGTCGGTCGGTGGGAGGTCTGGCATTAATGGACGGCTCAGGGCTCACGGCTGGCGGCCCATGGCCGACGTCCCCGTAGCGCACGGCTCGAGCCGTGCGCCCGCGGCTCACGGCCTGGCAAGCCGAAGCTCGCAGAGCGAAGGCGGCTCAGGGCTTTCGGCCGCCCCTTCCGTAGCAATTTCCTCGAAATTTCCGTGGCGGTTTCCGTGGCTATTCCGTGGTATCTCCGTGGGAATTCTCACAGATCCAGCAAGTACAGACCTGTCGCCTCGTCCAGAGTCCGGAGCTGGTATCCGGGCAGCTTCCGGATGGCCAGCTCGCACGTGCCGCCGACCCGGCCCTGGAAGAGGTGGCCCCCGACGGTCCGGAAATCCGGCCCCCCGAGCACCACGTGAATATGGGCGAACGGCCGGCCTTCTTTGAGCGCCAGGTTGCCCTTGAGCGACAGGATTTCCCACTCGCCCGCGAACGTCTGGCGCCGGTATTCGCGGGCTGCGCGGTCGAAATAGCCCAGCGTCCAGTCGGAGCCGGCGCCGAGGCCCTCGATGGTGCCCGCGTCGATGCGCTGGTCGGCCGCGAAGGCCACAATGGCCTCCCCGATGTCCACGCCGGTGTCGAGCCTGACCATGTAGGTGTCGTCAAACCGTGCGTACCGCATGTCTGCCTCCGTGCCGGACCCAGACCCGCCGGGGGCCCTATGATACGATGGCTTCACTGCCCGGGCCGGGCCCGTCCGTTGCCGCGGCCGCGTATCGACACCAGACGCGGCCGGTCGTCGCCTGTCAATGCGGCTCGAAAGAGGATTTCGTACTCGTTTGCGGCGAGCCGCGTAACGGGCGAGGCGCGCACGACGCGCCTGCGAGGGAGCGGCGCGGGGCATCGGGGTCCCCGCGAGCGACCGAGCCGGGGTGTGGGGCGGAGCCCCACGTGAGTTTCGTCTCGCACCATGCCGTTTCGCGATCTCGCGGGCCATCGGCGCCTGTTCGAGCTGCTGTCGCGCGCCGCCGTGCGGGGGTCGCTCCCGCCGAGCCTGATTTTCGCCGGCCCCGAGGGGGTGGGGAAGCGGGCCGCGGCCGTGGCGCTCGCCCAGCTCGTGAACTGCCTGGAGCTCGACCCGAAGACGGCCCGGTTCGTGGCGGCGGGCGGCGAGGGTCTGGCCGACGCCTGTGGCGTGTGCGCGGCCTGCCGCCGTATCGCGCGCGGCGTGCACGCCGACGTGCTCGAGCTGGGGCCCGGCGACAGCGCCGTCATCAAGGTGGACGACGTGCGCGAGGCCATCGACCGGGCGGCGTACCGGCCGTTCGAGGGCCGGCGGCGCGTCGTCATCGTGGACGAGGCGCACGCGCTCAACGCCGAGGCGCAGAACGCGCTCCTCAAGACGCTCGAGGAGCCGCCGCCCGCGTCCACCTTCGTGCTCGTCACGAGCCGGCCCGATGTGCTGCTGGCCACCGTTCGCTCGCGTTGCCAGCGCATCCGGTTCGGCCGCCTGACCGAGGCCGAGGTCGCGAGCGTGCTCGTCACGCGCCACGGCTACGCCGAGGCCGACGCGCACGCCGCCGCGGCGGCCGCCGACGGCAGCGTCGGGCAGGCGCTCGAGGGCGGCTCGGCCGAGGTGACCGAAGCGCGCGAGGCCGCGG
>JAHECP010000031.1 GCA_024641665.1 Acidobacteriota bacterium | reverse complement strand
GGCGGCGCCGCCCGCGTCGCGGCCGTCGGCCGCCGCGGCGGCGGACGTCCCGTCGGCGCCCGCCGCGGACGACGCGGTGGAGTTCGCGGTGGTGAAATCCCCGATCGTGGGGACGTTCTACCGCGCGCCGGAGCCCGGCGCGGCGCCGTTCGTCGATGTGGGGGCCCGCGTCCGCAAGGGGCAGGTGCTCTGCATCATCGAAGCGATGAAGTTGATGAACGAGATCGAGTCGGAGTACGAAGGCGAGGTCGTGAAGATCTACGTCGAGAACGGCCAGCCGGTCCAGTACGGGGAGCGGCTGTTCGCGATCAAGGCGAAGTAGCGCCCGATGTTCAAGAAGATCCTGATCGCCAACCGCGGCGAGATCGCGCTGCGGATCATCTGCGCCTGCCGGGAGATGGGCATCAAGACGGTCGCGGTCTACTCGGAGGCCGACGAGAACTCCCTGCACGTGCGGTTCGCCGACGAGGACGTCTGCATCGGCCCGGCCCGCAGCCTCGATAGCTACCTGAACGTGCCGGCGATCATCAGCGCCGCGGAGATCACCGGCGCCGACGCGATTCACCCCGGCTACGGGTTCCTGTCGGAGAGCGCCTACCTGGCGGAGGTCTGCGAGGCCTGCCACATCCGGTTCATCGGGCCCGACGCGAACGTCATCCGGCTCATGGGCGACAAGGCCCGCGCGCGCCGCGCGATGAGGAAGGCCGGTGTGCCCGTCCTGCCCGGCAGCGAGGGGTCGGTCGACTCCGAGGAGCAGGCCGCCAAGCTCGCCAAGGAGATCGGCTATCCCGTGATCCTGAAGGCGGTCGCGGGCGGCGGCGGCCGCGGGATGCGCGTCATCCGGGCGGCGTCCGAGCTCGGCCGCGCCCTGAAGACGGCCCAGCGCGAGGCGCAAGCGGCCTTCGGCGTCGGCGACGTCTACGTCGAGAAGTACGTCGAGAACCCGCGCCACATCGAGATCCAGGTGCTCGGCGACCACCACGGCACCGTCGTGCACCTCGGCGAGCGCGAGTGCTCGATCCAGCGGCGCCACCAGAAGCTCATCGAGGAGGCGCCGTCGGTGGCGCTCACCGACAAGATGCGCCGCCGCCTGGGCGGCACCGTCGTCGACGCGGCGCGCGCCGTCCAGTACACCAACGCCGGCACGTTCGAGTTCCTCATGGACGATACCGGGCACTTCTTCTTCATGGAGGCGAACACCCGCCTGCAGGTCGAGCACCCGGTGACGGAGATGGTTACCGGCATCGACATCGTGAAGGAGCAGATCCGGGTGGCGGCGGGCGAGCGCCTGTCGTTCAAGCAGGGGGACGTGACCTTCACCGGGCACGCGATCGAGTGCCGCATCAACGCCGAGTGCCCCGACACCTTCGTGCCGAGCCCGGGGGTCATCCACGTGTTCAGCGTGCCGGGCGGCCCGGGCATCCGGGTGGACACCTTCGCGCACTCGGAGTGCGTGGTGTCGCCGTACTACGACTCGCTGATCGCGAAGATCATCGCGCACGGCCGCGACCGGCAGGAAGCCATCGCGCGCATGCGCCGGACGCTGGAAATGACCGTCGTCGAGGGCATCAAGACCTCGATCCCGATGCACCTGAAGATCCTGTCGGATCCGGACTTCGTGGTCGGCCGCCTCAGCACCTCGTTCATGGAGCGGTTCCTGACCGAGCGCAAGGGCGGGGCGCTGGCCGAGGCCGTCTGAGGGCCGCCAGGGGCGTGGCGCTCCGTCTCCCTCCCCTCTACGCGATTCTCGACACCGCCGTCGCCCGCGCGCGCGGCTGGGAGCCCGTGCCCCTCGCCCGCGCCCTGCTGGCGGGCGGCGCGCGCCTGCTGCAGATCCGCGCGAAGGACCTCGCGTCGGGGCCGTTCCTGGACTTGTGCGAGACCGTCGTGCGCCTCGCCGAGCCGCACGAGGCCATGGTCGTCGTGAACGACCGGGCGGACCTGGCCCGGCTCGCCGGCGCCGCGGGCGTGCACGTCGGGCAGGACGACCTGCCCGTGGCGGCCGCCCGGCGCCTCGTCGGCCCCCACGCGCTCGTGGGGCTCTCGACGCACGACGAGGCCCAGGTTGCCGCGGGCGCCCGCGCGGACGCGTCCTATCTGGCCGTGGGGCCGGTGTTCGAGACGGCGACGAAGGACACCGGCCTGGAGGCGGTCGGCCTCGGTCTGGTGCGCCACGCGGTGGCGCACGGCGGCGGCAAGCCGGTGGTCGCGATTGGCGGCATCACGCTGGCGCGGGCCGCCGACGTCGTGGCGGCCGGCGCCAGCGCGGCCGTGATCTCGGATCTGCTCGCGACGGGCGATCCCGAGGCCCGCGCGCGCGAGTACGTGCTGCTGCTCGAGCGGATCGACTCGTCGGGCGCCGGCCCGTGACGCCGGCGCCGCGCCGCGGGCGCGGGCGGCTGTGTATAATGCCGCTGACCCGCATCCCCGGGCTCCCGGCGCACCGCCGTGACCGAACCGACCTTGTCGCCGTCCTCGTCCGCCGCTCGACCGGTCCGGGCCCGCTGGCTTCGCGGCCCGGGGCTCGCGCTGGCCCTGCTGATCCTCGTGCTGGCCGGAGGCACCGCGGGCTTCACGCTCATCGAAGGCTGGTCCGCGTGGGACGCCTTCTACATGACGCTCACCACGGTCACCACGGTGGGCTACCGCGAGATCCACCCGCTCTCCGGCCCCGGCGAGGTCTTCAACGCGGCGCTCATCGTGGCGGGCGTCGGCACCGTTCTCTACACGCTGTCCGCCCTCATGGCGCTGCTCGTCGAAGGCGAGCTGCACGATCGATGGAGCCAGCGCCGGCGAGGCCGTATGCTCAGTGAACTGGATCGCCACTTCATCGTCTGCGGGTACGGCCGCATCGGCAGGATCATCGCCGAGGAGTTCCAGCGGCAACGGGTGCCGTTCCTCATCGTCGAGCACGACCCGCACCTGGCCCAGACCGCGGTGGAGGCCGGGCTCGTCGCCGTGTCGGCCGACGCGACCAACGAGGACATGCTGAAGCGCGTGGGGATCGAACGCGCGCGCGGGCTGATCGCGGCCGTCGGCACCGACGCCGAGAACGTCTACATCGTGCTGACGGCGCGGCTGCTCCGGCCGGACCTCTTCATCATCGGGCGGGCCGAGACCGAGGACGCCCGCCGCAAGCTCCTGCGCGCGGGCGCCGACCGCGTCGTCTCGCCCTACCAGATCGGCGCGCTGCAGCTCGCCCAGACGGCCCTGCGGCCGGCCGTGGTGGACTTCGTGCAGCTCGCCACCAGCTCCGAGAACCTGGAGCTGACGATGGAGCAGGTGCGGCTCGAGGAGGGCTCGGACCTGGTCGGGCGGTCGATCGTGGACGCGAACCTGCGGCAGCGGTTCCGCGTGATCGTCGTGGCCATCCAGCGCGCGGACGGCCGCATGGAGTTCAACCCGTCCTCGGACACCACCATGAACCGCGGCGACCAGCTCGTCGTGCTCGGGCCGCCCGACAACCTGCGGAAGCTCGAAGCGCTGGCCGGCGCGACCGTGTAGGCGACGACCCCATGAGCGCACGCATCATCGACGGAACCGCCATCGCCGCCGCCATCCGCGAGGAGCTTCGGCCGGCGGTCGAGGCCTTCTCGCGCCGCGCGGGGCGCCCGCCGGGCCTGGGCATCGTCCTGGTGGGCCACGAGCCCGCGTCGGAGATCTACGTGCGGGGCAAGCTCCGCGCGGGCACCGAGGCCGGGCTGTGGGTCGACCTGCAGCGGCTGCCGGCCACGGCGAGCCTGGCGGAGGTGCTCGCGCTGGTGGACCGGCTGAACGCGAGCCCGCGGCACGACGGCATCCTCGTGCAGGACCCGCTGCCGGCCGCGATGGGGCCCGGCGCGGCGCAGCAGGTGTTCGACGCGATCGACCCGCGCAAGGACGTCGACGGCTTCAACCCGGCCAGCGTCGGGCGGCTCGTCCAGAACCGGCCGACGCTCGCCCCGTGCACGCCGAGCGGCGTGATCGAGATGCTCGATCGCTCCGAGATCGCGATGGCCGGGGCGCGCGCGGTGATCATCGGCCGCAGCGACATCGTGGGCAAGCCCATGGCGATGCTGCTCCTGCACCACCACGCGACGGTGACGATCTGCCACTCGAAGACCCGCGACCTGGCCGCCGTGGCGGCCGAGGCCGACATCCTGGTGGCGGCGCTCGGGCGGGCGGCGTTCGTGACGCCCGGGTTCGTGCGGCCCGGGGCGACCGTGGTGGACGTGGGAATCAGCCGCGTGACCGATCGCGCGGAGGTCGAGCGGCTCTACGCGCCGGACTCGCCGCGCCGCGCGACCTTCGAGAAGCGGGGGTCGCTCGTCGTGGGCGACGTGCACCCCGACGTGGCGGCGGTCGCCGGCGCGATCACGCCCGTGCCGGGCGGCGTCGGCCCGATGACGATCGCCATGCTGCTCAAGAACACGCTGGCGGCGGCGACCTCAACGGCCGGCCGGTGATCGCGCGATCACCTCGAGGGTCGCCCAGACCGTGTCCACCCGCGCGTCGGTCTCGGCGAGCGTGCCGCCCGTGTCGATGACGAAGTCGGCGGCGCGCCGCTTCTTCGCGATCGGCCACTGGGCCGCGAGCCGGCGGCGGGCTTCCTGCTCGCCCAGCCCGTCGCGCTCGATCAGGCGCCGGACCTGCGCGTCGGCCGGGCAGGCGGCGACGACCACCCGGTCGAAATCCCCGGCGTGGCCGGTCTCGAAGAGCAGCGGGACGTCGGCGATGCCCAGCCGGCGCCCGTCGATCTCCAGCCCCGCGAACCACTGCGCCATCGCCCGGTAGACGATCGGATGCACGACCGCCTCGAGATCGCGCCGCGCGCCGGCGTCGGCGAACACGATATCCGCCAGCCGTCCGCGGTCGAGCGTGCCGTCGGACGCCAGGACCGTTCGCCCGAAGCGCGCGACGACGGCGACGAGCCCCGGCGAGCCGGGCGCCACCGCCTCGTGGGCCAGCCGGTCGGCGTCCACGACGGGCGCGCCGTGGTGGGCGAACCGCCGCAGGCAGTGGGTCTTGCCCGTCGCGATGCCGCCCGTCAGGCCCACCTTCAGCATCGGATCAGTTGGCGAGCGTCTCGTTGCTCTCCTCTTCCTGGGCCGGCGCGATGCGCTCCTCCACGAACGTGTTCCACTCGTGGCAGTGCGGGCACTGCCAGAGCAGCTCCGTGCTGCGGTAGCGGCACCGGACGCAGACGTGCGGGTCGAGGTAGAAGATCGAGTCTCGCGTGAGGTCGATGTAGCGGGCGACGAGCGCTTGCGGGAGGTCGAGGGCCGAGAGCATCGGCCAGATGGCCTGGTGCAACGCCAGCGCGTGCGGGTTGACGGCGACCGCGTCGAAGAGCAGGTCGAGCCCCTCGCGCGTCCGGCCGCGCTCGGCGAGATGCCGCGCCAGCGCGAGGCGCGCGCGCCAGTCGAGCGGGTTGGCCGCGATCAGGCGCCGGCAGAGTTCGGGGAACCGCTCGGGCGTGCCGAGCGTCGCGTACACGCGCTCGAGGCGCGAGAACGCCAGGTACGCGCGATCGGGGGCCATCTGCACCAGACGCTCCCACGCGGCGGCCGCCGCGGCCGGATTGTGCTGGTCGAGCCGGGCGTCGCCGAGGTTCAGGAACGCGGGCGCCATCGACGGGCTGAGGTCGATCGCCGCCTCGAAGCGCTGGATGGCCGTCGGCCGGTCGCCCTGCTGCAGCGCCTGCTGGCCGAGCGCGTGCTCGAGAAAGGCGAGCACCGTCTGGTCGCGCTCGCTGGGCCGGCCGCCCGAGAGCTGGGCGAGCCGCCGGCGCGCCTCGTACGCATCCTGCCACTGGCGCTGTTCCGCGTACAGCTTCTCCAGGTTGACCAGCGCGTACCGGTTCTCCGGGTCGAGCCGCAGCACCTCGTTGAACGCCTCGACGGCGCGGTCGATGAACCCGCCGCGCCGGAAGTCGAGGCCGAGGCAGAGGAGCACGTTCGCGTGCTCCAGCTTCTTCAGCTTCGGCCGCTGCAGCAGGTTCTGGTGCTCCTGGATGGCGCGGCCGACCTGGCCCTTCTCGCGGTACAGGTTGCCGAGGATCAACCGGATCTCGAGCGAGCCCGGGTCCACGTTCGCCGCGGCGCCGAACTCCTCGATCGCCAGGTCGACCTGCCCGGCGACCAGGAAGTTGAGGCCGAGGATGAAGTGCGGCGACTCCCGCAGGCGGCGCCGATCGACCCAGGTGCCCTCGTGCAGTTTGTAGCGTTCCCAGGCCTTGCCGACGGCCAGGCCGACGAGCAGGGCCACGAGCGCGGCGAGCAACGGCAGGTAGGGCTGCATCAGCGCCGACCCGCTCGCGGCTCGTCGGTGACCCGCGCCCACGCCTGCTGGGCGTCGAGGACGAGCTCGACGAGCTCCCGCGCGGCGCCGCGTCCGCCCGGCGCCTTGGCGACGAAATCCACCCGCGCCCGCACCTCGGGGGCGGCGTCGGCGGGCGCGGCCGACAGGCCGGCGCGCCCGAGCACCGGCAGGTCCAGCAGGTCGTCGCCCATGTAGGCCACCTCGGCGTCGGTGAGCTTCCGCCGGCGCAGGATCTCGGTGTAGGCCTCCAGCTTGTCCCCCTTCGCCTGGGCGACCAGACGGATGGCCAGCTGCGCGGCGCGCTCGGCCGTGGCGGCCGACTGGCGGGCCGACAGGAGGCCGGTCTCGATGCCGGCGCGGCGCGCGTACACGATGCCCGCGCCGTCGCGGACGTGGAACGCCTTCGACTCGGTCCCGTCGCCGTGCAGCACGATGGTGCCGTCGGTCAGGACGCCGTCGACGTCGAACAAGAGCAGCCGGATGCGGGCCGCCTTCGCCTTGAGCGCGCTCTTCGAAGCCATGGTCCGAGGGTCGCGTGCGTCGCTAGAACATCTGCGTGCGCCACAGGTCGTGCAGGTGCACCACGCCTTCGGCGACGCCTCGCGCGTCCACCACGACGAGCGAGGTGATCTTGCGGTCTTCCATCATCTTCAGCGCAGCGACCGCCAGCTCGCCGCGGCCGATGGTCACCGGCCGCGGCGTCATGACGTCGGCGGCGGTCAGCGCGAGCAGGTTGCCCGACGGGCTGAGATGGCGCCGCAGGTCGCCGTCGGTCACCAGGCCCGCCAGCCGCCCGTCGTCGCCGAGGACGCACGTCATGCCGAGGCGCTTGCTCGACATCTCGTGGATGACCTCCGGCATGACCGTGTCGGGCCGCACGACGGGCATCTCGTCGCCGTGGTGCATGATCTGCTCGACCCGCATGAGCCGCTTGCCGAGCTTGCCGCCCGGGTGCAGGTGCGCGAAGTCCTCCTCGCGGAACCCGCGGCGCACGGCCAGCGTCATGGCGATCGCGTCGCCGAGGGCCAGCGCGGCGGTCGTGCTCGCCGTCGGCACGAGGTTCATCGGGCAGGCCTCGTGCACGACGCCGCAGTCGAGCGCCACGTCGGCCGCGTGGCCGAGCGTCGAGTCGGGGGCGCCGGTCAGCACGATCAGCCCGGCGCCCAGCCGCCGGATCGCCTCGACCAGCCGCAGCAGCTCCTCGGTCTCCCCGCTGTGCGACACCGCCACGACGACGTCGTCTTTGCGCAGGGCGCCGAGGTCGCCGTGGATCGCCTCGGCCGGGTGCAGGAAGAAGGCGGAGGTGCCCGTGCTCGAGAGCGTCGCCGCGATCTTCCGGCAGATGATGCCGGACTTGCCCATGCCGGTGACGACGACGCGGCCGCGGCAGGCGAAGAGCAGGTCGACGGCGCGCGTGAAGCTGCCGTTCAGCCGGTCCACCAGGCCGAGGATGGCGGCCGCCTCGGTGCGGAGCACCCGGCGGGCGAGCGCGAGCTCCTCGGCCGCGGCGGCGTGGGAAGGGTGGTCCGTCATCGCGTCGGATCCTCCGGGCCCCGGCCCGTCATCGCCCGGTCGCCGCGGGGCGCTCGCGCACGGCGGCGTCGAGCCGCACGAGACGGCGGAGCAGGGGCTCGAGCCGGTCGAGCCGCAGCGCGTTCTGCGCGTCGCTCCGGGCGCGCTCGGGGGCCTCGTGGACCTCGAGGAAGACGCCGTCCACGCCGGCGGCGACACCCGCCGACGCGAGCGGCTCGATGAACTCGGCCTGGCCCGCGGTGACGCCGTCGCCCCCGCCGGGCAGCTGCAGGCTGTGGGTCACGTCGAAGACGACCGGCGTGCCGGACCCGCGCATGATGGGGAACGCCCGCATGTCGACGACCAGGTTGTGGTACCCGAAGCTCGTGCCGCGCTCGGTGATGAAGACGCGCGGGTTGCCCGCCTGCACGACCTTGTCGGCGGCGTGCCGCATGTCGTCGGGGGCGAGGAACTGGCCCTTCTTCACGTTCACGGCGCGGCCGGTGCGCGCGGCGGCGACGAGCAGATCGGTCTGGCGGCAGAGGAACGCGGGAATCTGGAGCACGTCGGCGACCTCGGCCGCGCGGGCCGCCTGGCCCGGCTCGTGGATGTCAGTCAGGACCGGCACGCCGGCGCGCGCCTTCACCTCGGCGAGGGTCTGCAGGCCCGCGTCGAGGCCGGGGCCGCGGAACGACGCGCCCGAGGTGCGGTTGGCCTTGTCGAACGACGCCTTGAACACGCAGGGGACGCCGCAGCGCGCGGCGATGTCGCGGACCGCGAGGGCGATCTCCACCGCGTGCGCCTCGCTCTCGATGACGCAGGGGCCCGCGATCAGCACAAGCGGCTGCCCGCCGCCGAGCCCGACGGGGCCAATCGCCACCGGGCGTGTCTCGATCACGCCCGCCATTATACGGGATACGGGGACGCCCGGGCGCCGCGGCCATGACGCGCCAGGCCGCGCACAGCGCGGCCCGCGTCCCTCGACTCCGTTCGGGACGCCCTGAGCCACGTCGAAGGGCGAGGGAGCGGCCGCCTTCGCGCGTCGCGCTTCGGCGGGCCAGGGCGCAGGGCCCCGCGAGCGAGGGAGTGGAGTGGGCGTTTGGACCCCACGGAACGACCGAGCCAGGCGGGGTGCACCTCTCGACTTCGCTCGGGGTTGCCCTGAGCATCGTCGAAGGGCATGGGGTCCCCGCCGATCCAAGAGAAGACCGAGCCGGGGTCCGGGGCAGAGCCCCGGTCTGATCAGGACGCGACCTGACGCGCCTCGGCGCGCGGGGCCGCCTCGTCCCGGCGGTGCCGGGCCGACGCCTCCACGAACCCGGCGAACAGCGGGTGCGCGCGGAGCGGCTTGGACTTGAACTCGGGGTGGAACTGGACGGCGATGAACCAGGGGTGGCCGGACATCTCGATTATCTCGACGAACTTGCCGTCGAGCGACCGACCCACGATGTCCATGCCCTGCTCGGTGATCGCGCGCTCGTAGAGACAGTTGAACTCGTAGCGGTGGCGGTGCCGCTCGTGGATGACCGACTCGCCGTAGAGGCGCTGCGCCAGCGACCCCGGCTTGAGCTGGCAGGCGTAGGCGCCGAGCCGCATGGTGCCGCCGAGGTCGTCGACGCCGAGCAGGTCGCGCAGCTTGTAGATCACCTTGTGCGGCGTGTCGGGCGCGCACTCGGTGGAGTCGGCGTGCTCGAGCCCGCAGACGTGGCGCGCGAACTCGACGGTGGCCCACTGGAAGCCGTAGCAGATGCCCAGGTAGGGCACGCGGCGGGTGCGCGCGTACTCGGCCGCGCGCATCATGCCGCGGGTGCCGCGATCGCCGAAGCCGCCCGGGACGAGGATGCCGTGGGCGCCGGCGAGGTGGTCCTCCCAGTCGTCCGACTCGAGCGCCTCGGCCTCGACCCACGTGATCTGCACCTTCAGGCCGTGCTGGAACCCACCGTGGTAGAGCGCCTCGTTGAGGCTCTTGTAGGAGTCCTCGTAGCCGACGTACTTCCCGACGACGTGGATGGCGATCTCGTCCACCGGGTGCTTGATCCGCTGGACCAGGGCCTCCCAGTCCTGCATGCGCGGCGGGGTCTCGGGCAGCGCGAGCCGGCGGAGCACCATGCGGTCGAGCCCTTCGGCCGCCAGCACGAGCGGCACCTCGTAGATCGTGGGGACGTCCTTCGCCGTGATGACCGCCTGCTCCTCCACGTCGCAGAAGAGCGCGATCTTGCGCTTGATGTCCCGGTCGAGGAACCGGTCGGTGCGACACAGCAGGATGTCGGGGTGGATGCCGATCGCGCGCAGGTCGCGCACGCTGTGCTGGGTCGGCTTCGTCTTGAGCTCGCCGGCCGTGCCGATGAACGGCACGAGCGTCAGGTGGATGTAGAGCGTGTTCTCGCGGCCCACGTCCTGGCGGAACTGGCGGATGGCCTCGAGGAACGGCTGGCTCTCGATGTCGCCCACCGTGCCGCCGATCTCCACGATCACCACGTCCACGCCGTCGGCCACCTTGCGGATGCTGTCCTTGATCTCGTTGGTGATGTGCGGGATCACCTGGACGGTGCCGCCCAGGTAGTCGCCGCGCCGCTCCTTCTGGATGACCGACAGGTAGATCTTGCCGGTGGTCCAGTTGTGGTCCCGCGTCGTGACGACGTGCGTGAAGCGCTCGTAGTGCCCGAGATCCAGGTCCGTCTCCGCGCCGTCGTCGGTGACGTAGACCTCGCCGTGCTGGTACGGGCTCATCGTGCCAGGGTCCACGTTCACGTACGGATCGAACTTCTGGAGCGCCACCGTGTAGCCGTGCCCCTCGAGCAGGCAGCCGATGGAGGCGGCGGCCAGACCCTTGCCGAGCGAGGAAACAACGCCGCCGGTGACGAAAATGAACTTCGTGGGACGGCCGGTCGGGGCGTGATCGGGACTGGGCTTCGTCACGAGTTGGTCCTCACAGCCGAGGGGCGGCGGCCAGCAACTGCCGCGCCCGCTCGAGATCGTCAGGGGTATCCACGCCAATCGAGTCGTGCAGGGTCTCGACGGTCCGGATGCGCACGCCGTGCTCGAGGGCGCGCAGCTGTTCGAGCGCCTCGGCCCGCTCCAGCGGCGACCGCGGCGTGCGCGCGAGCGCCAGCAGGCACTCGCGCCGGTAGACGTAGAGGCCGATGTGCTTGTACCGGGGGACATCGGCGCCCGCGCCGCGCAGGTACGGGATCGGCGCGCGCGAGAAATACAGCGCGAACTCCTGCGCGTCGACCACGACCTTGGTGACGTGCGGGCTCGCGGCCTGGGCGGCGTCGTCGAGCCGGCGGCGCAGCGTGCCCATCTGCAGCGACGGATCGAGGAGGAGCGGCGCCAGCGCCTCCTCGATCATGGCGGGCTCGACGAGCGGCTCGTCGCCCTGCACGTTCACCACCAGCTCGCAGGCGAGCGTCTCGACGACCTCCGCGACGCGGTCGGTGCCGCTCTGGTGGTCGCGCCGGGTCAGCCGCACCTCGCCGCCGAACGCCTCCACGGCGGCTGCGATCCGCGCGTCGTCGGTCGCCACGATCACGCGGCCCACCGAGCGTGCGGCGGCGGTCCGGCGGTAGACGTGCTCGATCATCGGCCGGCCCGCCAGGTCCGCGAGGGGCTTGCCGGGAAACCGGGACGACTCGTATCTGGCGGGGAGGACGGCGATGACGGACGCGGGGAAGCCTGCCCGTGAAGCTGCGGAGGCTGACGCAGGGTGCACGAGAAATATTACCACGACTGCCGCGGATTGCACAGCCGCGCACGGCGGCCGCGGCGCGCCGGGCGCGGCGGTGGCGCCCGCACAGGCCTCATGCTACGCTAGCAGGCCACGGCGCACGTCCCGGCGTGCGCGGTGACCGGCCGCAGGGATCGGCCCGTGGATCCTGCACGCCGACACGAACCATGACTGCAACCCGCGTGACGGCGCTCGTGCTCGGCGGCGCGCTGCTGACGTCGTGGCTCGTCGTCGCCGGGACCGATCGGCAGCCCGTGGCGCCGCCGCCTCCGTCGCTCGCCGCCCCCGCGCCCGCCCTGCCGTCCACGCTCGCCGCCGAGACCGCGCGGCTGCGCGCGTTCATGGAGAGCACGCCGGCCCCGCGCGAGGCCAGCCGCAATCCTTTCGCCTTCGCAACGTCGCGACCCGCCGCCGAACGCCAGGTGACAGCGGCGATGGCGGCCGCCGCGCCCGAGGCGCCCGCGCGTCCCGCGCCGCCGGTCATTCGCCTGATCGGAATCGCGACCGACGGCGGCACGCGAACCGCGGCCCTGTCGATCGGCGGAGCGGTCGTCCTGGCGCGCGCCGGAGACCGCGTGGGCGATCGCTACCGCGTGGCCGCCGTGAGCGCGGACGTGGTGGCGCTGGAGGATCTGCTGGGCGGGCCGGTGCTGCGATTGGGCTTGCGTTGAGCCGGCGCGCCGTCGCGCGGCGCATCGGTCTGCCGGCTTCCGCGATGGACGCCGCCGAGTGCGCGTCGACGCCGTTCAAGTATAATAGTGCGCTGCGCGGAGCGGCGGCGCCCCCGGAGGACGTTCGCGGGGTCGCACCACTTTGGTGCAATTCGCTGGAAGGTCCCGATTCGTGCGGGGAGAACCAGCTGGTGGGCGGTTTTTTCCACAAGCTTTTCCACACTTTCTGTGAAATTCCTGTAAACGCATAACAGGGACGTGACCTAAATAGCGCAACCGCCACCGTGTCGCGAACTCATGCCGCGATTCTCCATACTCAAACCCCCGGCGGACGGGAGTCCCGTCACTCGCAAGAACAAGCGGCTGGTCGTCCCCGACGACCCGATCGTTCCCTTCATCGAGGGTGATGGCACGGGACCGGACATCTGGCGGGCCAGCGTGCGCGTGTTCGACGCCGCCGTGAAGAAGGCGTACGGCGGCAAGCGGCGCATCGTGTGGTTCGAGGTGCTCGCCGGCGAGAAGGCCAAGGAGCTGACCGGCGACTGGCTGCCCGCCGACACCATCGAGGCGGTGAAGGCCTACCGGATCGCCATCAAGGGGCCGCTGACGACGCCGGTGGCCGGCGGGATCCGCAGCCTGAACGTGACGTTGCGCCAGGCGCTGGGCCTCTACGCCTCCGTGCGCCCTGTGCGATACTTCGAGGGGAGCCCGGCGCCGGTCACGCACCCCGAGCGGATGAACGTCGTCATCTTCCGCGAGAGCACCGAGGACGTGTACGCCGGCATCGAATTTGCTAGGGGCACGCCGCAGGCCGAGAAGCTGATCGAGTTCCTCGCGCGCGACCTCGGCAAGCGGGTGCCGCCCGACTCGGGGATCGGCGTCAAGCCCATCTCCGAGACCGGCAGCAAGCGCCTGATCCGCATGGCCCTCCAGTGGGCCCTCGACAACCACCGCCGGTCGGTCACCCTGGTGCACAAGGGCAACATCATGAAGTTCACTGAGGGGGCCTTCCGCGACTGGGGCTACGAGCTGGCCAAGGCGGAGTTCCGCGACCGGATCGTGACCGAGGACGAAGTGGCGGCGGGGGCGCCGGCCGAGGACAAGCTCCTGATCAAGGACCGGATCGCGGACAGCATGTTCCAGCAGATCCTCACCCGGACGGCCGAGTACGACGTCTTCGCGGCGCCGAACCTCAACGGTGACTATCTGTCGGACGCGTGCGCGGCGCAGGTGGGCGGCCTCGGCATGGCGCCGGGCGCGAACCTGGGCGACGAGATCGCCTTCTTCGAGGCCACCCACGGCACGGCGCCGAAGTACGCGGGCAAGGACGTGATCAACCCGGCCTCGCTCATCCTGTCCGGGGCGATGATGTTCCAGTACATGGGCTGGCGCGAGGCGGCGGAGCTCATCGAGCACAGTGTCGAGAAGACCGTGAAGGCGAAGCAGGTGACCTATGACCTGGCGCGCCAGATGCGTGGCGCGACGGAGCTCAGAACCTCGGCGTTTGCGGACGCGATGATTTCAAATATGTAAGGAGCGCCATCATGAATCGTAAAGTCACAGTCGTTGGTTCAGGGCACGTGGGCGCCACGGTGGCCCGCAGCCTCGCCGACAAGGAGTTGGCGGACGTCGTCCTGCTCGACATCCTGGAAGGGGTGCCGCAGGGCAAGGGCCTCGACCTGCTCGAGGCCTGTCCGATCGAGGGGTCCGACGCCCGGGTGATCGGCACGAACGATTACGCCGCGACGGCGAACTCGGACATCGTGGTCATCACCGCCGGTCTCGCCCGGAAGCCCGGGATGAGCCGCGACGACCTCTTGATGAAGAATTACGAAATCGTCAAGAGCGTCACCGAGCAGGTCGTGAAGTACTCGCCCAAGTGCATCATCCTGGTCGTGAGCAACCCGCTGGACGCCATGTGCCAGGTGGTGTACCGCCTCAGCAAGTTCCCGCGCGAGCGCGTCATCGGCATGGCCGGCGTGCTGGACTCGGCCCGCATGCGCGCCTTCATCGCGCAGGAGCTCGACGTGTCGGTCGAGAACACCCACGCCTTCGTGCTCGGCGGCCACGGCGACACAATGGTGCCGCTGGCACGCTACTCGACGGTGGCGGGCATCCCCATCACCGAGCTGCTGTCAAAGGACAAGATCGACGCCATCGTGAAACGGACGGCCGGCGGCGGCGCCGAGATCGTGAAGCTGCTCGGCACCGGCAGCGCCTACTACGCGCCCGGGTCGGCCACCGTGGAGATGGCCGAGGCCATCCTCAAGGACAAGAAGAAGATCCTGCCGTGCTCGGTGTTCCTGCAGGGCGAGTACGGCATTCGCGATCTCTTCGTGGGCGTGCCGGTGAAGCTCGGCGCCAAGGGGCTCGAGCAGATCATCGAGATCAAGCTCTCGGCCGACGAGCAGGCGGCGCTGCAGAAGTCGGCCAACGCCGTCAAGGAGCTCGTGGAGATCATCAAGGTCTAGGTGGGCTCAGGGCTCACGGCTGACGGCTCACGCCGTACACGGCAAGGGGGTCGAAGCACCTGCTTCGACCCCTTCCTTTATGTATGTACCCTGACCCCTGACCCCTGACCTAGAGCCCCCCGAAGAACCGCGCCGTCAGGTACGACCGGTTCAGGTAGGCGATGTTCGCGAGCTTGATCTCCTTCGGGCAGACCGCCTCGCACTCGCCCTCGTTCGAGCAGCTGCCGAACCCCAGGTCGTCCATCCGGTCGATCATCTTGACCACCCGGTGCTTGTGCTCGACCTGCCCCTGCGGGAGCATGCCGAGGTGGGCCACCTTGGCCGAGACGAACAGGATGGCCGAGGCGTTCTTGCACGCGGCCACGCAGGCGCCGCACCCGATGCACGCGGCGGCGTCCATCGAGCGCTCAGCCTTGTCCTTGGGGATCAGCACGGCGTTGGCGTCCGGGGCGCCGCCCACGTTGATCGAGGTGTAGCCACTGGCCTGGATGAGGCGGTCGAACGCGCTGCGGTCCACCACCAGGTCCTTGATGAGGGGGAACGCCCTGGCGCGCCAGGGCTCGATGGTGATGGTGTCGCCGTGCTTGTAGCGGCGCATGTGCAGCTGGCAGACGGTCGCGCCGCGGTCCGGACCGTGCGGGATGCCGTTGATCACGAGCCCGCAGGTGCCGCAGATGCCCTCGCGGCAGTCCGAGTCGAAGGCCACCGGGTCCTCGCCCTTGGCGATGAGCTCCTCGTTGAGCACGTCCAGCATCTCGAGGAACGACATGTCGGGGATCACGTTCTCGACGGTATAGGGCACCAGACGGCCCGGGGCGTTCGGACCCGCCTGCCGCCACACCCGAAGGTGAATCGTCATCTTCTCCATGGGGACCTCGACTATTTGTAGCTCCGCTGCGACGGCTTGCAGTACTCGAACTCGAGCGGTTCCTGGTGCAGGACCGGCGGCTGGTCGACACCGCTGAACTCCCAGGCGGCGACGTACGAGAAGTGCTCGTCGTCGCGCTTGGCCTCGCCCTCGGGCGTCTGGCTCTCTTCGCGGAAGTGCCCGCCGCACGACTCGGTGCGGTGCAGGGCGTCGATGGCGAGCAGCTCGGCGAACTCGAGGTAGTCGGCCACGCGGCCGGCGTACTCGAGGTTCTTGTTGAGGTTGTCCGGCGTGCCGGGGACCGACACGTTCTGCCAGAACTCCTCTCGCAGCTGCGGGATGCGGGCGATGGCGCGCGTGAGGCCGGCCTCGTTGCGGCCCATGCCCACCTCGTCCCAGAGCACGGCGCCGAGCCGCCGGTGGAGCTGGCGCGGCGTCTCCTTGCCCTTCACCTGCAGCAGGCGATCGATCCGCTTCTGGACGCTGTCGGCCGCCTGGGCGAACGCGTCGTGGTCGGTCGAGACCGGCGCGAGCCCCCCGCTGGCCAGGTAGTGGCCAAGCGTGTAGGGGATGACGAAGTAGCCGTCGGCCAGCCCCTGCATGAGGGCGCTGGCGCCCAGCCGGTTGGCGCCGTGGTCCGAGAAGTTCGCCTCGCCGAGCACGTGCAGGCCCGGCAGGTTGCTCATCAGGTTGTAGTCCACCCAGAGGCCGCCCATGGCGTAGTGGACGGCGGGGTAGATGCGCATCGGGACCTGGTACGGGTCCTCGTCGGTGATGCGCTTGTACATGTCGAACAGGTTGCCGTAGCGCTCGGTGATGACGTCCCGGCCGAGGCGCTGGATGGCGTCGGCGAAGTCCAGGTACACCGAGAAGCCGGTGACGCCGACGCCCTGGCCGTCATCGCAGACGGCCTTGGCGGCGCGCGACGCCACGTCGCGCGGCACCAGGTTGCCGAAGCTGGGGTAGCGCCGCTCGAGGTAGTAGTCGCGCTCGGCCTCCGGAATCTGGCTCGGCGGCCGCTTGTCCCCCTTCTTCGTCGGTACCCACACGCGCCCGTCGTTGCGGAGCGACTCGCTCATGAGCGTCAGCTTCGACTGGTGGTCGCCCGAGAGCGGGATGCACGTGGGGTGGATCTGGGTGAAGCAGGGGTTGGCGAAGAGCGCCCCGCGCTTGTGACAGCGCCAGGCGGCGGTCACGTTCGAGTTCACGGCGTTGGTCGACAGGTAGTAGGCCGTGCCGTAGCCGCCGGTCGCGAGCAGCACCGCGTGGGCGGCGTAGCGCTCGATCGCGCCGGTGATCAGGTTGCGGCAGACGATGCCGCAGGCGCGGCCGTCGACGACGACGAGGTCGAGCATCTCCCGGTTGGGGAAGATCGTGACCGTGCCGGCCTCCACCTGGCGCATCATCGACTGGTAGGCGCCGATGAGCAGCTGCTGGCCCGTCTGGCCGCGCGCGTAGAAGGTGCGGGAGACCTGCGCGCCGCCGAACGACCGGTTGTCGAGCAGGCCGCCGTACTCGCGCGCGAACGGCACGCCCTGGGCCACGCACTGGTCGATGATGTTCACGCTGACCTGCGCGAGCCGGTAGACGTTGGCCTCGCGGGCGCGGTAGTCGCCGCCCTTGACCGTGTCGTAGAACAGCCGGTAGATGCTGTCGCCGTCGTTCTGGTAGTTCTTGGCCGCGTTGATGCCGCCCTGCGCGGCGATGCTGTGCGCGCGGCGCGGGGAGTCGTGGATGCAGAAGCTCATCACGTTGTAGCCGAGCTCGCCCAGCGACGCGGCCGCCGAGGCCCCGGCGAGACCCGTGCCCACGATGATGACGGTGTACTTCCGCTTGTTGGCCGGGTTGACCAGCTTGGAGTCGAAGCGGTGCCGATCCCACTTCTCCTGGATCGGCCCGGACGGAATCTTGGCGTCAAGTGTCATGGTTGGCCCTCCCGCCTAGCCCAGACGGAAGTACACCCATACGGGGATGAATGCGAAGCCGGCGGCGATGACGACCGCCAGGAGATAGCCGATCAGCATGATGGCCGGCGTGAAGCGCGGCCCGTCGGCGCCCAGCGACTGGAACGAGCTCGCGATCCCGTGCCGCAGGTGCACGCCGGCCAGCACCAGGCAGGCCACGTAGAAGCCGGCCCAGAGGGGATTGAGGAACGTGTGGACGACCAGGCCGTACAGGTCGCGCACGCCGGGCTCCCAGGCCGGCGGCTCGTAGAACGCGCCGTACTTGAACGCCGAGACGTGGATCGCCACGAAGAGCAGGATGAGCGCCCCCGTCCAGATCATCGTCGTCGAGCCCACGTTCTTCCGGCTCGTGTGGTGCGCCCACTTCTTCTCGGCGTAGCTCGTGGGGCGTGCGTGCCGGTTGTCCCACCAGTTCAGCGCCGCCTTGTAGACGTGGATGAGGAAGATCAGCAGCAGCCCGATTTCGGCCGGCACGACCAGCGGGTTGCTGATCAGCGTGTGGCCCCAGCCGTTGAGGGCCGCCGGACCGAGGAAGATGAAGAGGTTGCCGATGAGGTGCAGGATGAGGTACGCGAAGAGCGCCAGGCCGCTGAGCGCGATGACGACCTTGGTGCCCACCGATGATGAAACCGCTCGCCAGAGTGTCGCCATTCGTTCACTCCTACATCCGCAGATTCTACTTGCTGGAGTCCAAAGGGCGCAACGGCCTTCCCCCCGCGTTTTTCCGCGCGGCGGCGCCGGGCGCTTGATCCGCAGGCGCCGATGAGGCGATGATAGGCTGTTTGTTCGGCCGGACTTCGCCCGGTCGGGGATCGATCGGGCCCGGCCTGCGTCCGGCGGCGCCCCTGGAAGGCGGCGGGGCCGCGAGCGTCGCGGTGCGGCTTGGCGTGCGCGCCGCCCCGGTCATCCTGCACAGGTCACCATGAAGATCCACGAGTATCAGGCGAAAGCGATTCTGGCGCGGCACGGCGTCGCCGTCCCGCGCGGCGAAGTGACGTTCAAGGCGGACGAGGCGGGGGACATCGCCAGGCGGCTCGGCGGCGGCACCGTCGTCGTGAAGGCCCAGATCCACGCCGGCGGGCGCGGCAAGGGCGGCGGCGTCAAACTGGCCAAGAGCCCGGACGAGGCCGTGGCGATCGCGAAGAACATGCTGGGCATGCGCCTCGTCACCCACCAGACCGGTCCCGAGGGGCGCGTCGTGAGCCGCGTGCTCGTCGAGCAGGGACTCGACATCGCCCGGGAGCTCTACCTCGGCGTGGTGCTCGATCGCGCCGCCGAGAAGCCGGTGATCATGGCCAGCCCCGACGGCGGCGTGGAAATCGAGAAGGTCGCCGCCGAGACGCCCGAGCGAATCTTCAAGGAGTACGTCCACCCGACGCTGGGCCTGGCGGGGTTCCAGGCGCGCAAGCTCGCCTTCGCGCTCGGCCTCCAGGGCGACCAGGTCGGCAAGGCCGTGCGGCTCATCCGGGCCGTCTACGAGGCGTTCCTGGCGACCGACGCCTCGCTCGTCGAGATCAACCCGCTCATCGTGACCAGGGCCGGCGACCTGCTGGCGCTCGACGCCAAGATGAACTTCGACGACAACGCCCTCTACCGCCACCAGGACATCGCCGAGCTGCGCGACCTCGGCGAGGAGGAGCCGCTCGAGATCGAGGCGTCGAAGTACTCCCTGAACTACATCAAGCTGGACGGCTCGATCGGCTGCATGGTGAACGGCGCCGGCCTGGCCATGTCCACGATGGACATCATCAAGCTGGCCGGCGGCGAGCCGGCGAACTTCCTCGACGTCGGCGGCGGCGCCAACGCGGAGCAGATCCGCAACGCGTTCAAGATCCTGATGTCCGACACCCACGTCAAGGCCGTGCTCATCAACATCTTCGGCGGCATCCTGCGCTGCGACGTCCTGGCCGAGGGCGTGATGGCCGCCGTCAAGGAGCTGAGCGTTGGCGTCCCGATCGTCATTCGCATGGAAGGCACCAACGTGGAGAAGGGCAAGTCGATGCTCCAGGCGAGCGGTTTGAACTTCACCACCGCCGACACGATGAGCGAGGCGGCCGAGCGCGTCGTGGCCCTCGCGGGCGCCCGCTAGAGCCAGCCAGGGTGCCTCGCGGAATGGCCACGGAATGACCATGGAATGAAGCACGGCAGGCGCCCCGGAACACAAAGGGAGCGCGGAGGTGGCGTGGGCGTGTGGGCCCCACGCCACCGAACGCGCCAGGCGGGGTGCACCCCTCGACTTCGCTCGGGGTGCCCTGAGCAGAGTCGAAGGGCATGGGGTCCCCGCCGATTTGAGAAAAGACAACACCATGGCTGTTCTCATCGACAAGAAGACACGGCTTCTCGTCCAGGGCCTGACCGGGCGCGAAGGCACGTTCCACGCGAAACAGGCCGCCGACTACGGCACCACCGTCGTGGGCGGCGTCACGCCCGGCAAGGGCGGGACAACGCACGAGGGCTGGCCGATCTTCAACACCGTGGCCGACGCGGTCGCGGCGACCGGCGCCAACGCGACGGTCATCTTCGTGCCGCCGCCCGCGGCGGCCGAGGCCGTCCTCGAGGCCGCCGACGCCGGGGTCCCTCTGGCGGTGTGCATCACCGAGGGCATCCCGACGCTGGACATGATGCGCGCGGCGAGCGTGCTGCGCGCCTCCGGGACCCGCCTCATCGGGCCCAACTGCCCGGGCCTGATCTCGCCCGGCAAGGCGAAGGCCGGCATCATCCCCGGCCACATCTGCAAGGAGGGCCGGGTGGGCATCGTGTCGCGCAGCGGGACGCTGACCTACGAGGCGATCCACCAGCTGACGAAGCTCCGGCTGGGGCAGACAACCTGCATCGGCATCGGCGGAGACCCCATCATCGGAACCTCCTTCATCGACGCCCTGCGCCTGTTCAACGCCGACCCGGACACCGAAGGCGTGGTGATGATCGGCGAGATCGGCGGCTCGGCCGAGGAGGAGGCCGCGGCGTTCATCAAGGCCGAGGTGAAGAAGCCGGTCGTGGGCTTCATTGCCGGACAGACGGCGCCGCCCGGGCGCCGGATGGGTCACGCCGGCGCGATCATCGCCGGCGGGAAGGGCACCGCGGCCGAGAAGATGGCGGCGCTCTCGGCGGCCGGCGTGACGGTCGTCAAGAGCCCGGCCGACATCGGCCGCGCGATGGCCGACCGGCTGTAGGAAAGATGGGCGGGAGCCCCTCGGAGGGGGTTCCCGTCCTCGCTCGCGCGTCTGTCCTCGCCCGAGGACGGTTTGTGACGCGCATGCTATAATCCCTTCAAACGCAGCTGAATTACCCCCGGGACCGACCGGCACCTCGGCCGGCGCGGGTCACCACGCGGGTTCCGAATCCCCTATCCCTTTGCGGAGAGAGCAAGGACGCGCAGGATGGCACCTTCAGACGTCGCGGTACACGAGTCCGCCTCGGAGCAGACCACCCGCCGGATCACCAACGACTTCAGCATCCAGGTCGCGACCGTCAACGGCTCGGGCAGCCAGACGGCGAATCTCGTGCTGTTGCGGTCGATCTTCCAGATGGGCGTGCCGGTGTCGGGCAAGAACCTGTTTCCCTCGAACATCGCCGGGCTGCCGACCTGGTTCACGATTCGGGCGAACAAGGACGGCTACATCGGGCGCAAGAAGGAGATCGACTTCCTCGTCGCGATGAACCCGGAGACGGCGCGCGAGGACGTGATGACGCTCGAGTCGGGCGCGGCGGTGCTCTACGACGAGCCGCTCAGGCTCGACGCGCTGCGCGACGATCTGGTCTTCTACGCGGCGCCGTTCGACAAGCTGGTGGTGCCGGTCTGCCCGAACGCGAAGCTGCGCAAGCTCGTGCGCAACATGATCTACGACGGCATGCTCGCGAAGCTGCTCGACATCGACCTGGCCGAGATGGAGAAGGCGCTGCGCAAGCAGTTCGGCAAGAAGGCAAAGGCGGCCGAGCTCAACCGGGGCGCGCTCCAGGCCGGCTGGGACTACGCCGAGGCGAACTTCACCAAGCGCGATCCGCTGCGCGTGGAGCGGATGGACAAGACGGGCGGCATGATCCTCATCGAGGGCAACGCCGCGGCGGCCATCGGCTGCATGATGGCCGGCGTCACCGTGGTCGGCTGGTACCCGATCACGCCGTCCTCGTCGCTGGCCGAGTCGCTCATCGCCTACATGCGCGAGCACCGCGTGGACAAGGAGACGGGCAAGGCGACGTTTGCGATCCTGCAGGCGGAGGACGAGCTCGCCGCCCTGGGCATCGTGCTCGGCGCGGGCTGGGCCGGCGCGCGCGCGATGACGGCCACCGCGGGACCCGGCATCTCGCTGATGGCCGAATTCGCCGGCCTGGGCTACTACACGGAGCTGCCGGCGGTCGTCTTCGACATCCAGCGGGTGGGGCCGTCCACGGGGCTGCCGACCCGGACGGCGCAGGGGGACGTGCTGTCGACGGCGGTCCTGTCGCACGGCGACACCAAGCAGGTGCTCCTGATTCCGTCCTCGGTCGGCGAGATCTACCAGATGGCGATGGACGCGTTCGACCTCGCCGAGACGCTGCAGACCCCGGTGTTCGTCATGAGCGACCTGGATCTGGGCATGAACACCTGGATGTCGGATCCGTTCCCGTACCCCGAGGGGCCGATCCACCGGGGCAAGCGGCTGGACCGGGCCAAGCTCGCCGAGCTCGGCAGCTTCGGGCGCTATCGGGACGTGGACGGCGACGGGGTGCCGTACCGGACCATTCCGCTCGACGGCCTGCCGCCGTACTTCAACCGCGGGTCCGGCCACAACCCCGACGGCAAGTACAGCGAGCGGCCCGACGACTACGTGAACAACCTCGACCGGCTGGCCCGCAAGTTCGAGACGGCCAAGACGCACGTGCCGAAGCCCGAGGTGGACGACGACCCCGAGGCGGCGATCGGGTTCATCGCCTACGGCACGTCGCACTGGGCCGCGCTCGAGAGCCGCGATCAGCTCCGCAAGGAGGCGGGCGTCCGCACGGCGTACCTGCGCGTGCGGGCCTACCCGTTCACCGACGAGGTGAAGGCGTTCGTGGAGCGCTACCACCGCGTCTACGTCATCGAGCAGAACCGCGACGCCCAGCTGCGCGCGCTCATGCGGATCGACCTCGCGCCCGAGCTGATGCGCAACGTGCGCAGCGTGCTGCACTACGACGGCCTGCCGATCGACGCGCGGTCGATCACCGACTCGGTGCTCGCGCAGGAAGCCGGGCACGACGGAATGACCACGGAATGACCACGGAAATACCACGGAAATCGCCACGGAAACCGCGACGGAAACCGCCACGGAAAAGCCAAGATGACGACGACAGCAGCGCCCCCGCCGGGGAAGAAGGTCAATCGGATCGGTCTCGAGCTCGTCGAGTACAAGGGCGGCAAGACGACGCTCTGCGCCGGGTGCGGCCACAACGCCATCTCCGAGCGCATCGTGGAGGCGTTCTACGAGATGGGCATCGAGCCGGAGCGCGTGGTCAAGCTCTCGGGCATCGGGTGCTCGAGCAAGAGCCCGGCCTACTTCCTGGGCCGGTCGCACGGGTTCAACTCGGTGCACGGGAGGATGCCGTCGGTGGGCACCGGCGCGATCCTGGCCAACCGGCAGCTGCTGGCGATCGGCGTGAGCGGCGACGGCGACACCGGCGCGATCGGCATCGGCCAGTTCGTCCACCTGATGCGCCGCAACCTGCCCATCGTCTACATCATCGAGGACAACGGCTGCTACGGCCTGACCAAGGGCCAGTTCTCGCCGACCGCCGATCTGGGCTCGCGGCTGAAAACGGGTGTGGTGAACGATCTGCCGCCGATCGACACGTGCGCGCTGGCCATCGAGCTCGGGGCGACCTTCGTGGCCCGCTCCTTCTCGGGCGACAAGAAGCAGCTGCTGTCGATCCTCAAGGCCGCGGTCAGCCACGGCGGCACGTCCATGATCGACGTGCTGTCACCGTGCGTCACCTTCAACGACCACGAGGGCTCGACCAAGAGCTACTCGTACGTGAAGGACCACGACGAGCCGCTCGGCGAGGTCAGCTTCGTGCCCTACTTCGACGACATCGAGGTGGACTACGAGCCGGGCACCACCAAGGAGGTGGAGATGCACGACGGCTCGAAGCTCTACCTGAAGAAGGTGGCCGAGAACTACGACCCGACGCACAAGGGCGCCGCGCTGCGGCTGCTGCGCGAGACCTCCGAGCGCGGGGTCTACGCCACGGGCGTCCTCTACGTGGAGCGCAACCGGCCGAACCTCGTGGAGCTGCTCAACCTCGTGGACGAGCCGCTGGCCACGCTGCCCCTGGAGCGCGTCCGGCCACCCAAGGCCGCGCTCGACGAGATCATGGAAAGCCTCCGGTAGAGCATTGCCGATTGATGATTGCCGATTATTGCCGATTGCCGATTGAAGAGCATTGCCTCACGCCGAGGGCCGGCGGAAGCCAGCCCGCCGTAGTCCCCAGTCCCCAGCCCCCAGTCCCTGGTGGGTTATAATCGTCCGCTTATGGAACGCACGCTAGCCATCATCAAGCCCGACGCGGTCGCCGCCCGCCACGCGGGCCGCATTCTGCAGCGCATCGAGGACGCCGGGTTCGCCGTTCGCGCCCTTCGGATGGTCAACCTGACGCGGGGCGAAGCCGAGGGGTTCTACGCAGTCCACCGCGAGCGGCCGTTCTTCGCCAGCCTGACGGCGTTCATGTCGTCGGGCCCGGCCATCGTCATGGTGCTCGAGGCGCCGGACGCCATCCGGAAGTGGCGCGACCTGATGGGGGCGACCGACCCGGGCAAGGCCGTGGCGGGGACGATCCGCAAGGAGTTCGGTGCGTCGATCGAACGCAACGCCACGCACGGCTCGGACGCGCCCGAGACGGCAGCCTTCGAGGTCGGGTATCTCTTCGCCGGGGTCGAGTTCGCCGGGTAGGTGACGGAGGTCCCCGCGCCGGCGGGGACGAACGTGGACATGGGCAAGCTGCTGGTCGTCGTCGGGCTGTTGATTGCCGCGATTGGGGCGGCGATCATGCTCGGGCTGCCGCTCGGCCGGCTGCCGGGCGACCTGGTGATCCGGCGCGGGCACACGACCCTCTACCTGCCGCTCGTCACGTCGCTCGTGCTGAGCCTGGTGCTGTCGCTCGTGTTCGCGCTGCTGCGCCGCTGAGGGCGGCGGTCAGCCCGTTGTGCGGCTCGACGCGAGCATTCCGTACCCGTTGTGCGAGCCGCATAACGGGCTAGGCCGCGCACAGCGCGGCCCGCGTAGTTGCGGAGTGGGGCTCTCGGGGCCCCACGTAGCGACGAAGCGGGGGTTTGGGGCGAAGCCCCATCTGCTCAAGGGGCGCCGGACGCGCCCGCGGAGGCACATGACGATCAAGGCCGACCGGTGGATCAAGCGCATGGCCCTCGAGCACCGGATGATCGAGCCGTTCGAGGAACGCCAGGTGCGGGCGGGCGTGGTGTCCTACGGGCTGTCGTCCTACGGCTACGACATCCGGGTGGCGGATGAGTTCAAGATATTCACCAACATCAACAACACCCTGATCGACCCCAAGAAGTTCGACCCCCGGTCGTTCGTGGACGTGAAGGCGCCCGTCTGCATCGTCCCGCCGAACTCGTTCGCGCTGGCCCGGACGATCGAGTACTTCCGCATCCCGCGGGACGTCCTGACGGTCTGCCTCGGCAAGTCCACCTACGCCCGCTGCGGGATCATCGTGAACGTCACGCCGTTCGAGCCCGAGTGGGAGGGCACGGCCACGCTCGAGATCTCGAACACGACGCCCCTGCCGGCCAAGATCTACGCGAACGAGGGCATCGCGCAGGTGCTGTTCTTCCAGAGCGACGAGGCCTGCGAGACGTCCTACTCCGACAAGAAGGGCAAGTACCAGGCCCAGGTCGAGGTCACGCTGCCCAAGATCTGAGGCGGCTCAGGGCTCGCGGCTCGGGCCGGCTCAGGGCCTTGGCTGGCCGTAGCGCGAAGCGCGAAGGCGGCTCACGGCTCAGGCGCCGTGGCGGCCTCCATCAGTCGGTCCAGCGCCACCAGCACCTCCTCCACCTTCCCCTGCAGCGCCAGATCGAGCGCGTCGGAGGCCGGCGTACGCTCGATGTTGATCTCCGCCGTGAACGCGCCCTGCCGGCTCGCCTCGTGCACGAGCCCCGCGGCGGGGTAGACGAGCGCCGAGGTGCCCACGGTCAGGAAGACGTCGCACGAGGTGGCCGCGAGCGCGCGGGCGAAGACGCGCGGGTCGATGGTTTCGCCGAACCACACCACGTTCGGCCGGACGATGCCGCCGCAGTGCGGGCAGGGCGGCGGCAGCACGGGCAAGGGCACCGTGCGGTCGGTCCAGGAGGGCGGGGACCCCGCACACCAATCGCGGCAGCGGACCTCCCAGATCGAGCCGTGAAACCTGGCCACGTCCGGGCTGCCGGCGAGCTCGTGCAGGCCGTCCACGTTCTGGGTCACGAGCGTAAAGCCCGGGCGCCGGCCCCAGCGGGCGAGCACCTGATGCGCCGCGTTGGGCGCGCAGGCAGCGACGATCTGCCGCCGCCAGTCGTACCACTCCCAGACGAGCCTCGGGTTGCGGGCGAAGGCCTCGGGGGTGGCGAGGTCCTCGGCACGGAACGTGCGCCACAGGCCGCCCTCGCCGCGAAAGGTGGGGACGCCGCTCGCCGCCGACACGCCGGCGCCGGTCAGCACGCTGAGACGCCCGGCGGCGGCCAGGCGGGCGGCCAGCGCGCGCAACTGGGGGTCGGACTCCATCGGCGGGCATTATACGTGTCGGCCGGACGCCGCGCGTCTCGTGAACCGGCGCCGCCGGACGGATTGCCGGCATCTGCCGTCGGCGCTACAATCCACCGACGCGCAGCCCCCCGAGGACCCCATCGATGCCGAGGTTTTCCAGCACACCGGTTCGCGCCATCTGTCTGCTCGCGCTGGTCGCGAGTCTGGCTTCCTGCCGGCACGCGACGCTCGCGCCGGTGCCCCTGCCGGCGCGCGTGGAGGCGACCTATCGCGCCCTCGACGCCGGCTTCGACAAGGCCGGCGGGTTCGACGTCGTCGTGTTCATGGACCGGTACTGGCGCCTGGCGGGGAACCCCGGCTTCGATGCGACGGTGGACTACCTGCGTGAAGGGCTGGTGAAGGGCGGATTCGCGGACGGCCGTCCCGAGGCGGGTGCGGGTCCCTCCGCCCGCGTGTGGGTGGAGGCGTATCCCAACGGCGGCCACGGGTGGGACTACGACAAGGGCACCGTGCGGCTCATTGCCGGCGATGGCGACAGCGAGGTGGTCCTCTCGCGGGAGCGGGACCGCGTGTCGCTCTGTATCAACTCGTTCTCCACAGCGCCCGACGGCCTGATCGCGCCGCTCGTGGACGTGGGCGCGGGCACGAGCGACGCGGACTACGCCGGCAGGACGGTGAAGGGCGCGGTGGTGCTCGGCGACGGGCCCGTCGGCCAGTTGTGGCGGCAGGCCGTGCAGCAGCGCGGCGCCGCGGGCGTGATCTCGACGGCCGCGCCCGGCTACGTCCGGCCCGCGTCGCCCGACGCCTTCACGCACCAGGACCAGTGGGACGTGTTCCAGTGGGGCAGCATCCCCTACGACGACACGATCAAGGGCTTCGCCTTCAAGGCGTCGATGCGCGTGGCGAAACAGCTGCGCGCCGCGCTGGCCGCCGGACCGGCCAAGGCCGGAGTCGAGATCGCGTCCACGTTCCACGACGGGCCCAGCCGCACGCTGGTGGCCGAGATCCCCGGCCGCTTGCGCCCCGGCGAGCGCATCGTCATGGCGGCGCACATCCAGGAGCCCGGCGCCAACGACGACGCGAGCGGGTGCGCGACGCTCTACGAGCTGGCGCGCGCGCTCCAGGCGGGCATCGCGAGCGGGCGCATTCCGCCGCCGGCGCGGACGCTCACGTTCCTCTGGGGCGACGAAATCCGCGGCAGCCGGCAGTGGCTGACGGATCATCCGGCGGAGGCGAGGGGCGTGCAGTACATGCTCTCGCTCGACATGACGGGCGAGGACGTGACGAAGACCGGCGGGACGTTCCTGATCGAGAAGCAGCCCGACCCCTCGGCGGTGTGGGCGCGGCCGTCCGACCCGCACACCGAGTGGGGCGCGAGCGAGGTGGCGGCCGATTCGCTGAAGGGGAGCCTGCTGAACGACGTCCACCTCGCCGTCTGCGCGCGCCGGTCGAAGGACACCGGGTGGGTGGTGCGCACCAACCCGTACGAGGGCGGCAGCGATCACACGGTGTTCGGCGAGGCCGGCGTCCCGGCGCTGCTCGACTGGCACTTCACGGATCGCTACTACCACACCAACCTCGACCGTCCCGACAAGACGAGCGCGCCCGAGATGAAGAACGTCGGCGTGGCGGTCGGGACGACGGCGTGGTGGCTGGCGTCGGCCAACCAGGCCGAGGCGCGCGCGGCGGCCGCGGTGGTCGCCCTGGCGGCGCAGGCCCGGCTGACGCTCGCACGGACCCAGTCGGCGGCCATCATCGCGGTGGCGCCCGATCGACGCGCCGCCGAGGCGACCGAGAACGACGTGTTCCGGGCGTGGAAGAAGTGGTACGTGGAGGCCCTGCAGAGCGTGTTGCGACTGCCCGCGACGCCGACCGACCCGAGCTTGCGGCGGGCGGTCGACGCGGCCATCGAGCGGCTGAGAAACGAGACCCGCTGAGGACGTTCGTCATGGAGTTCGTGAACCTCGGAAGGACCGGACTGAAGGTGTCCCGGCTGTGCCTCGGCACGATGCTCTACGGGTCGTCGCGATGGCGGTCGTGGGTGATGGACGAGGCCGGGAGCCGGCCGTTCATCGAGCGGGCGCTCGCGCTGGGCATCAACTTCTTCGACACGGCCGACATGTACTCGGACGGCGCGAGCGAGGAGGTCCTCGGCCGGGCCCTGAGGGATTTCGCGAGCCGGGACGACGTGGTCATCGCCACCAAGGCGTTCTATCCGATGGGCGCGGGCCCGAACCGCGGCGGCCTCTCGCGCAAGCACCTGATGAGCGCCATCGACGCGTCCCTGCGGCGCCTGGGCGTGGACTACGTCGATCTCTACCAGATCCATCGCTGGGACTACGAGACCCCGATCGAAGAGACGCTCGAGGCGCTCCACGACGTCGTGCGCGCGGGCAAGGCCCGCTACATCGGAGCCTCGAGCAGGCACGCGTGGCAGTTCGCCAAGGCGCTGTAGCTCTCCGACCGCCACGGCTGGACCCGCTTCGCGACGATGCAGAACCACTACAACCTGGTGTACCGCGAGGAGGAGCGCGAGATGATGCCGCTCTGCCGCGCGGAGGGCATTGGCGTGATTCCCTGGAGCCCCCTCGCGCGGGGCTTCCTGGCCGGCAACCGCCGCAAGGAGGACCACGGCGAGACGCTGCGCGCGAAGGGCGATGAGTTCGCGCACACGCTCTACTACGCGGACACCGACTTCGAGATTGCGGCGCGTGTGGTGGAGCTGGCGACGCGGCGCGGCGTGAAGCCCATCCAGATCGCGATGGCTTGGATCGCGTCACGGCCCGGCGTGACGGCGCCCATCGTCGGCGCGTCGAAGTCCGGCCAGCTCGAGGAGCTCGTCGCGGCGCTCGAGATCGCGCTCGATGCGGACGAGTGCCGGTACCTGGAGGAGCGCTACGCCCCGCACCCGGTGCTGGGCCACGAGTAGCGGCGCGTCGCATTGCGGAGGGACCAGCGCACACCTTTAGGTGTGCGCCCGGGGGCGCGCGGCGCGCAGAAAGGGAAACGGCCGCGCGGTTTACCGCGCGGCCGTTGTTGGTTGCGGGGGGATGCAAAGCGCGCTTTCTACCCCTGTGGCAGACAGTGGCGTAACGGCCCGTTCCTCACGGGATTACGCCAATGTTCGACGACGCGAGATGGGCGAGCGACCCGCGCGAACACAGCGACAGGACGCCCGACCCGGACCGGGACGACCGGAGCCGTCTTGGTTCTCGGGATCGCGGCCGCACCGACGCACGCGACGTGTGCATGGCCGGCGTCGATCTGCCTCGCGGGCTCGACCGCGAGCACGTCCGCCATCGGGAGCGTGACTACACGCTTCGCGGCTCCGAGACCCGCACCCTGACCACCGTCGGCGCCTTCCGGGTCGTCCCCGCCGGCGACCTTCGCGACCGCTTCGAGCGGCCGCTCGATCCCCGCCATGGGGAGTTGTGGCACCTCCGCGAGGCGGGTCTCGTGCGCACCGTTCCCCTGGGCCGCGACACCTCCGTCGTGACGCTGACGCGAGAGGGGCGGGAGCTCCTCGAGTCCCGCCGGCGGGACGCCGACGCGCCGGACCGCCAGGCCTCTCACGACGGCGTGCAGCGACCCCGCGAGCTGCGGCACGATGCCCACATCTACCGGGCTTACCTGGAGGAAGCCGAACGCCTGCTGGACGACGGCGCGACCATTCGGCGCGTCGTGCTCGATAACGACCTCAAGGCGGAGTACCAGGCGTTTCTGCAGGAACGGAACCGCCACCGCAAGGGGAGCGACGGCCGGCCCGATCGCGACGTGGACGAGATCCGCACGTGGGCGTTCGAGCACAACCTCCCCTGCGACGAGCGGGGGCACGTTCACTTCCCAGACGCGAGGATCCAGTACGAGATCAACGGACTCGAGCGCACGCTCGACGTCGAGGTCATGACGCCTCACTACCGGGGCGCGCACGGGGCCGCGAAGGCCGGCGGGGGCTTTGCCTGCTACTGGTCCGGGGGCGGGGCGCGAGGCGCCGGGCGTGGCGGCGGCGGGTTCGGTCGCAGCCTCGCCGAGGAGGTCTTGCGGTGACCTTCCAGGAACGAGCCCAGGCGGTCGCGGGGCTCGGCTTCACGGAGCGCCAGGCGCGAGTCCTCGTGACCGTGATGGCCCACGCCGGCGTGTGCGTCCCCCGCCAGTACGCCACGTTCTGCCGAATCGTTCACGGCCAGAAGACCCGGGCGTTCTTCGCGAGGCTCGTGCGCCTCGGCTACTCCTCGATGCACGATTGCCAGCACAACCGGGCCCGCGTCTACCACGTCAACCACCGCGGGCTGTACAGGGCTGTGGGCGACCCCGACAGCCCGCTCCGGCGGCCTCTGACGCTGGGGCACGCCATCCAGCGCCTCATGGTCCTCGACGCCATCGTCGAAGACCCCGAGTTGGTCTGGCTTGGCACTGCCGAGGAGAAGATCCTGCACCTGACCATGCTGACCAACATCGTGCCCGGGACGCTGCCTCACAGCTACGTCGGGAGTGGGGAAGCGAGGACCGCCAGGTTCTTTCCCGACCGCCTGCCGATTGGGATTCATCCCGCCGGTCGAGCGGTGCTCGTCTACGTCATCGCCGAGCCCCAGCTCGAGCGATTCCGTGTCTTTCTCGAGCGCCACCGAGCCCTGCTGCGGGCGCTGCCTGCGTGGACCCTTCGCATCGTCGTTCCGCCTCATATTCCCGGCGGCGGCCAGCGTGCAAAGCAGGTCGTTCAGGATGAGGTCCTGACGCCGCTCAGCGCCGCGACGGCGGACGAGCTGCGCTGGTTCTTCGGGCGGCTCCACGCAGGCCCGGAGCCGCTTCGCGCGAACGATCTCGACGGCCGCTTTCGCAGGGCCCGCGCGGCCTTCTCCGGGCCACAGTTCAAGGTGCTCTATCGGAGGTGGAAGGAGGACGGCGACGACGCCCTTGCCGGTGTCGGATCGCGCGCGCTCGGCGAGGCCGTCGCGGCCGGTTCAGGTCTTGTCGAGACGCTCGATCTCGGCCATCGCTACGGCCATCTCTCCCCCCTGGTCGCGACTGCGTGACGAGATTCGAGCGGGACCGAAACCCAGGCACCATCGCCGCGCAAGCGGACGTGCATTAGTACTCCAGGACCTTACATTATCGCCAGCAAGCCGTCCGTCATCTCCATCACGAGCATCCCGGCCTCCTGCCTCCGGCGATCCCACGACGGCAAGCTGCTCACCACGGGAAGGGGGCCGAGGAAGGGGACACTGCCCCGAGGCGTGGTTGGCCCCCCGCACGCCACGGCACGATCGCGTCGTGTGGTCGGTGCTTCGATGAGCTCTTGAACACCTCTCCACGCTGCAACTGCAACGACGGCCTTGCGTTCCGGTCCCTTGCGGTCCTGAACGTGTGGCGGCGTTCTGTGCCGCCCGTCGAGCGCACGAGGACGAGTGTCGGTGCACAGATGGGGCGTGAGCGACCCCGCCCGTGGGTCGCTGTGCCAGCCCCGGCCCCGCCAGCGGGGTCGCTCACGCCCCGGTGTCCGTGACCAGCCCGTCCTGCACGAAGTAGGCGGCGTTGTCCCGCTCAAGCGCGGCCCGTACCAGTCCATCTGTTCCCGTTCGTCCGTGTCGTCGAAGCGTTCAGGCGCTGACCGGAGCCTCTGCAGGACCAGGGGCGCCATGACGATGGCCACCGACGCTCCGATGCTCCCATCGTGCGGAAGCGGTGGCGCGCGTCAAGGCTGCCCTCGCTTCGCTCGGCGCATGCGCGGCCTTGACCCGCGCCAGCCGCTTCCGTCGGAACCGGCTCTTGTCGGAGCGTCGGTCGGTGGAACCTCTCACTCGTAGCATCGCGCTCGCGACGCTCGCCGCTGCCGCGACCTTGACCCGGTCTCCGCGCGCCCCTCACGCGCCATCTGCCGGAGCGAGCCGGACACGTGATCGCTCCTGACGGGGGATGTGTGCGCAAACGCGTGGTCACGCGCTGCGCCTTGGCACGACGGGGCCTCTAGAAGGCTCCCCTCGCTCCGCTCGGCGCGCGTGCGGCCTTGACCCGCGGCAGCCGCTTCCGTCGGAACGGACTCCTGTCGGAGCGTCGGCGAACGCTTCCCGGCTGCGCCATCGCGAGGACCGAGCATGCGCTGATCCGACGATCCGGCGAGCGACATCTGTAGGCGTAGTGAGCCACCTTGGCGCGGTTCGGATCATGCGAGAGGCGGCACCCACCCGATCACGCAGTCTTCAAACCAGGCCCATAGGTCATCGAACCAGCTCGATTCCGCCGTGCGCGGCCGCAGCACGCCAAACGCCGCCATTACATCCGACCGCGGCACTTGACACCTTAGCTTGGCCCTCAGCTCTTCTTCCCTCTTGACCTGCTGGGCGATGTCGGGACTGCGATAGAGCTCGGGTGTCACGAAATCGATAGCTTCTTGAACGACCGCGACTTGACGCGCGGTCAGGCGACTACGGTTCCTCTCAAGCCAGACCCGCGCATGGGTCTGTACGACGGCCGCCTTCTCCTCCGGCGTCATCGCTGCGAAGCGGCTAGCCGTTTCCGCTGGGCCGAGCCTCATGAACTTCTCGTAGGTCTGTGCAGGGTCAACGGACTGAGCCCTCACCGCACGGCTGGACCCAAGCCATACGACGAGGCCAAGCAAGATCACGCTAATCCATGTGTGATGAGTCCACATCATCGACCTTCTGCCAGCGAACGCCACACTGCGCGCGCCGCTCCCAGCGGTCGAACTAGATGATGCCGGAGGGCGGCCCGGCGCGCGCTGGTGGCCGTTCACACGGCCTCGACCTTGGTTGCCGTCGACGCACGTACCGTATACACAAGCGGCTCGAATGAGGTCCGTCGCTCTTTCACGAGTCCTCTCCCCAAGCGCATTGGTCATCTGCTTAGCCTTGGCTGAGAGGTCGCCGGTCTACATCTGATTGGCCAGGTTCACATCCCAGGCAAACCGCTGCCACGGTTGGCTGGTTTGGATCTTGCCCACGAATCTGAACTCATTCCCGTACCGATCTCGACGACGGGACTGCTTATAGTTAAGGTCGATCGACGTGATGCCGAGCTCTGAGAGCGCGTGGAGCTCGCCTGACTGCGAGATCCCATCCTGGTTGGCATCGATCCACACCGAGAGCGACCAGTACAGCGTGTCGGAAGGTGTGATGTGATAGTCCTCATTCTGGTCAAAGACGAGGAGAGCCAAGAAGCCATTTGGGGCGCCGACCGCAGGCTGGTCGGTTACATTCCCGAAGAGCTCTTTCGCACTGGTAATAAGTCCGTCGCCGTCCCTATCGAGCGCCAGCCATCCCGTACCAGATTCAGGGGCCGTCCAAACCGTCAGGTGGGGATGGCCGTTCCCCGCCATGTCGAACACAACGCCATGCGCTTGGTCAGTGAGGCGGGGACCTGACGGCAGAGTACCGATGGCAATCGGAGTCTCATGACAGCAGCAGCACTCTGGATCCCACGTGCCCGCGTCGCAACTCCCGGTGCAGGGAAAGATGTAACAGGCGCCATCACACGGCTTGTCCTGGAATAGGTCGCATCCGGAAGTATACTCCTGGCAGAGGAAAGGCGGCGTAGGGGTGTTCGGCAAGCACGTCTTGGACGCCGTTGGGCCTGGGCAGTCGTAGGTCCCACCCGCTGGCACCCAGCAGTCACATGCGTCAAGCGCGTGGGCAGTCGCCAGGCGCAAGACCGATTCCCGGAATCGAAGGCGAGCCAGCTCAACCGTCCGAACGACGCCGTGCCGGCGGAGCTGTCGTGCGGTGGCTCCAAGAGTCCAAGCGCTGCCAGACACTGCGCTCAGCACGCTCGCACGCTCTCCCAGCACCCGGGTGGCCCGTGCGCGCAGCAGGTGGATCCTCGCGCGCCAGTCCGACCCACCCAGGGCGGCGACGAGTTCATGTACGAACGTCCGTTGGTCAGCCGTTAGATCCAACCGGCGGTCCGCCACTGCAGTCAGGTAGTCCCTCCACAACTGGCGTCTGCTGTCTGTACTCATCATCGAGATGATGGCCTGTCGATACTCTGGCGGATACAGTTGGATGTCCTCGAGCTGAAAAGGTAGATCCACTCTGTGCGCCTCTGCCCAAGCGGCGGCCCTGTCACGGGCAGTGCCGCCGCCCGGAACGACCGGCCACAGCCCAAATGCGAGGACTACCAGGGAGCCCGCCGCAATCCGGCGCGCCAATCGGAAGCTGCTTTGCCGCATTTGCCACCTCCCAACAGCGAATCCATCACGTGAGCGTCCGGAATGAGCAGGCGGTACCCAGTTCAAGACGCTCGCGTCGTCTCAGGCGGACTACTCCAGTGCGTCCAACGCTTGCGCAACCTGGCTGCCAACACTTGCGTCAAGCCGTCCAAGCCATTCACCGTATATCAGGCGATTGGAGCCCACAATGAGAAGACGCGGCGTGCGTCCAGTGAGGGCCTCGCGGTTCGGCACACTATAGACACCATCCACGTGAACCCCGTGGGTGGCGAGGTACTCCTCCAAGATCGCCTTGTCCTCCGCGCCGATGACAATCGAGCGGATCGTTCCGCCCGTTTGGGCGGCTCTTTGACAGAGCTCATTGAAGGCATCCAGGCTCTCCGTGCAATACGGACAGCTCGTCCGGACGATCAGAACGATGGTTTGTGTGGCTCTCCCGTAGTCTAGGCCCGGCACGGGCGGTGCGAGGGATCCGACGGCGGAAGACGAGGTGCCGCCGCGGCTACTCCCTGACCATTGGTGGGTGTTGATGAACGCGACGGCTACAAACGATGTTACGATCGTGGCTGCCATGATCGTAGCCACGTTCGAAATGACCCCGATGACATGTGCCAGCCGTGTGGGCATGAGCCATCTCCTGGAGGAAGCAACTCCTACTGTGCCGGAGACCGCGCCAAGGCGCGCGTGTGAACTGCAGGCCAGTCCGCACGACTGAATCGCAGTTTGCGCTCTCATGGGGTGAGCGTCAAGACGCCGAGGGGCGGTTCTCTTGAAGATCCTGCTGGAGAATTCGTTGAAGGATTCCGCGTACGCCTCCAACAAGAGACTCGCGGGCTCAGCTAGGCAGCATCCTTGCTTGGTGCTAACTGGTTAGTAGAGCGGGTGATCCAAGACTGTGACTTGTACTTTCTTCAGGAATCTGGCATGGCTGTCGCGTGCCCGGACGCGACGAACCGAAGACCATCGATGACGGCCAGCGAGAGTTGCCGCGGCTACGGCGGGCGATCGAGCGAGCACGCGAGAACGCGATCGTCTTCGCGATGGCAATGCACGGCTGGAGCGCGAACAGGCGGAGTTGCAGCGGGCGCGTGCGGATCTCGATCGCGAGCGGCTCGAACGCGATCGCGAGCGGTTGTGCGGGGACATTCAGCGCCTGACTCAGGCGGTTGAGGCAGCGCGCCGCCCGGTCAAGCGTCAGGCGGTACCCTTCTCGAAAGGGACGCTGACCGCGCCTCCGCAGCGGCCGGCGCCGCGCCGCTCGGCGGCACGGGCGTGACGCCCATCCGGAGGCGCCGCCCACGATTGAAGAGCGCATCGACTGTCCCGCCTCGGGCCGCGTGTCCCAACTGCGGCGGTGGTCTGAGGGAGACCCGCATCGTCACACAGATTCAGGAAGATCTGCCGGTCGTACGGCCGCAGGTGCCTCGGTTCGACGTGCATGTCGGCGCGTGTCGTCACTACGGCCGGCGCGTGCAGGGGCGTCATCCGTGGCAAACCTCGGATGTGGCTCGGCGCCGCAAGTGCCAATCAGGGGCCGCATACGATTGCATTGATCGTCTTGCGCAAAAAGAGAGCTGGGCCTCTCCCACGGCAAGATCGCGGCGTTGCTCCGCGACTGGTTCAGCCTGCGGGTGCAACCGAGTGGCATCACTCACGCGCTGCACCGCGTCGCGCGCCAGGCGGCGCCGAGCCATGACGTGTTGTGCGTACAGGTGCGCCGGAGCCCAATCGTCAGTGCTGACGAAACAGTGGAAAGGGGGCGGCCGGCTCTGGTGGTTGTGGGTGTTCGCCACCGCCCCGACCGTCGTCTACGCGATTCAGCACGGCCGCGCGCTTAAGAAGGAAGCCGCGGCGGTGCTCGGTGGCGAGTTCGACGGCGTGCTCGTCTGCGATGGCTGGGCGCTGTATAGCCGGTTCGATCAGGCGGCGCATCACCTGCCTGCTGCATGTGGTCCGGCGCTCCCGCGAGATCGCCGAAGCGCATCCGGGGGCGGCCTGGCCGCGCGACGTCCAGGGGGTGCGGCGGGATGCGCTCGGCGTGCGCGATCGTCTCGCGGCCGGCGAGACCTCCGCGCACGGCGCAAGTCGCATGTGTGGGCACGTGATGACCCGGTTGCTGGATCTCCTCGCCGCTCCCGCGACCTTCCGGGCTGTCAACGGCTCGCGGCGCATCTCACGACGGAGCTCCCGCCGTCTTCGGCTTTCTCTTCGACTTCACACCGGACGCCACGAATTGGCGCGCGGAGCAGGCGCTGCCGTCTGCCGTCGTCAATCGCAAGGTCTCGGGCGGCAATCGGTCCGAACGCGGCGTGCAGACCGCAAGAGATCTCGACCAACGTGATCAGAGCGCGCGACTGCGTCACGTCGATCCACGCGCGGCCCCGTCTATTTGCTTGGTTCTCCTCAACCGACGGCTTCACCGGCGTTGGCCACGCTGCAGTAGACTGGACCCGCTAGCCCGTTACGCTCGGCGTTCCACCCGGGGCGTCAAGATCCTCGGTGATCCTGTCCCCCTCCCGAAGACGCACTCTCAGCGCCACTACCGCCTGCGGGTCCCGCACAAAGGTCTGCCTCGTCAACACCTCGTCCATTGTCGGGACCCTGCCTGGCTCCAGTCCCGCGCGCGCCAGCAGACGCGCCGCTGTGTTACGGTTGCTCACGGCGAGGTACCGCGCCGGCTCGCCGCGTCGTTGCCGCGCGCACCGGACCGCCCGCAACACACGCGCGAGGTTCAGCGATGCTTTGGCCTCCAGTTCCACTGTGCGGCACCAGGCGTACACGGTGGCGTCCGAGCACTTCAGCAGCGCTGCCCACCGACCGACAGTCGGTACATCGCGCGGCGCGCTCACGACCCGCTGCATCGAATCCAACCACAGTGCCAGCCCGTCCGCGACGGTCAGGAGTTCCTCCCGGAGACGAAGCCCCGGGCCCGGCTCCTCGACGACTGCGGGCTCGGCCGCCGGGCTGGCACCGGTCGCGGTCGTCAAGCCGACCGACCTGGTCTCGCCGAGTCCGCGCCGGACAGCCGCCAGGAGTGCGTCACCGAACACGGGCTTCGCCAAATAGTCCGCGGCCCCCAGACGCAATGCCTGCACCGAGCTGTCGAGACTCGGGTACCCGGTGACCAGGATGGCAGGCCCTGTCCATCCTTGCTGCCGCGCTTGGTCCAGCATGTCCAGGCCAGTCATGTCGGGGAGCTTCAGATCGAGGAGAAGTAGATCGCATGGCCGACGTTTGAGGCTTGCGAGCGCCCGTCGCCCGGTCCCCACCGCGTCGACCTTCCACCCTGCTTGCCGCAGGATGACCCCGCAGGTCTCCCGCACGCCTGCGTCGTCGTCGACGAGGAGCACGCACGCCATTGGCGCCTCCCGATCCTCCGGTGACCCGCCAGACGAAAGGGGTGGCTCGCCAAACGCTTGGAACACTCCCTTCAGTATACGACACACGACGGCTGCCCGCCGGGCCACCACTCATAGCGGTGACCTCTCGGATGGATGCGAGATCGGGGATGCGGCCGACATCTCGCGCGGCGGCTCAGGACGGTGGCGAAGAAGCAGCGGCGAAAGAGGCGATCCTGTCTGGGTGTCGAATATCGAATCCAAATCCGGATGGCCGATAATGGTTCTAACCACCTTGAGCCCGACCGCTGGGACGAGGCCAGCTGAAGATGGCGGAGGATCGGCTCGCAGAGACCCCATGCCATACGTGGCGGTCACTCGACCGCGCAATCTCCCCAGACAGAAAGACGCTCAAAGTGCTGCGTGCGAAGTGGTCGGAGGGTTCGCCGTCGCCGCTCTAGGCGGCACGGCGGGTACGGTGCATTAGGATCGGTCGGCGCGCTCGTTGCCGAGTGGCCGACCGTTGGCTCGAGACGAGAGCGGGCGGGTCGGACTCCAGGTTATTGAGCACGTCTGCACGGGGAAGGGAGGCGATCCGAGGAGCTCTCGGCGGAGCGCGCGCCGCTCACGCGGCCACGACGCTGATCCGGGCGGTTCGCCGGGAGCGTGGCTTGCGCTTGATCACGATCTCGACGTCCCGGTCCAACGCCGTCAGCAGCGTCATCAGGCGTTCCACCGAGAAGCCGGCCAGCTTGTAGTGCCGGAGCGCAGATACCTTCGGCTGGCCCAGCCCGAGCAGCTTCGCGGCGTGACTCTGCGTGAGCTTCCGCTCGTCCAGCAACTGATTCAGGGCGTAGGCGAGCCTGAGTTTCGCCTGCCGCTCCTCGGCATCCGGATAACCCAGATCCGCGAAGACGTTGCGAGTGCCCCGGACGATCGCATCGTGCCGGTCAGCCCTTCTCCTTACCATAATGCTCCTCGTAGTCTCGTTGGGCCGCTTTCAGGCGTCTGGCCACGAGCTCGACGTCTCTCCTGGCGGTCCTGATCCCGGACGGCGACTTCTTCTGGAACGCGTGCAACACGTAGACGGCTTCGGCAAAACGAACCGTGTACACGGCTCGATACGCGTTGCCCTCGTGCGATTCGACGATCTCGAGCACGCCGGGTCCGAGGCCTTTCCAGGGCTTTGCGGCTGGCGCAGTGCCGCCGAACTGCGCCACTCCCAGGGCGTTCCCCATGTCGTCCTTCACGACGCGTGGGAATTCCAGAAAATCACGCTTGGACGAACCGACCCAATGCAGCGGCTTCTCGTCGGGAGCCAGGACGCGGCGCACGTGCTATTATCCCAGTTCAGGGATATTACGTCAACCGGGCTCGTCCTGTTGACATCCTCAGCCGCCTTCCCGTATGGTCAGATCATCGCGAAGTTGAAAGCCGTTCTTCCCCCTCCTGCGGGTCTCCGACCCCTGGAGGCGCTTCCTCTCGTGGCCTGACGGGCGCGGGAGCAAGCACCCCAACTCTCCCGCATCCGGTCGATCGGCCATCAGCGCCTGGCGCGGTGGCGCGAACGATCGCCGGGAACTCCAACGAACCGGTCGCCGCGCCCGTCTCAACGTGCGTGGTGATCCAGACCACATCCGCGGATCGGTTTCCGCGGCTGGGTCCGCTCAGGCTCGGCGCTCGATGCCAGCCCTTCAAGGCCCCGCATCGCCCGCGTCGCGTGCCGCTCCGTTCGACGAACGGACCTCGACCGCCATGGTCACCGCGGCAAGCCTCGAGTTGCTCCTTCAACAGCCTTGGTTGCAGGTCGGCGCGGGGTTATCATGCGGAGACGAAAGCCACCACGTCCGCGAGCGGCGCACGCAAGCGCCGGTGCGGACGAGCGGATCGATGAGGGGCTCCGCGCGCTCGTGCGCGTGCTGGCGCGGCAGGCGGCGCGGGAGACGTTTCAACGAGCTTGCACGGACCGAGCCGACAGCGGTCGCCATCCGTCGTGTGACGAGGGCCGGCCATGAGAGTCGCCATCTACGCACGCTACTCCTCGGACAACCAGCGGGACGCCTCAATCGAGGACCAGTTCCGAATCTGCCGCGAATTCGCCAAACGACAGGGCTGGACGGTCGCGCGCGAGTACTCGGACCACGCGATGTCCGGCGCGTCCTTGCTCCGGCCGGGCTTCCAGGCGTTCATGTCCGCCGCCCTCAAGAAGGAGTTCGACGTCGTCCTCGCGGAGGCCCTGGACCGGTTCAGCCGCGACCAGGAGGACACCGCGGGCCTCTTCAAGCGGCTCACGTTCGCGGGCGTCCGTATCGTGACGCTCGCCGAGGGCGACATCACGTTCCTGCACATCGGCTTCAAGGGCACGATGAACGCGGTCTTCCTGCAGGACCTGGCGGAAAAGACCCGGCGTGGGCTGCGCGGGCGAATCGAGAATGGTAAATCCGGCGGCGGGCTGTGCTTCGGCTATCGCGTGGTCCACACGTTGAGCGGCAACACACTCACGACGGGCGATCGTGAGATCGTGCCGGGCGAAGCGGCGACCGTCGAGCGCATCTTCCGGGAGTTCGCCTCGGGCTCGTCGCCGAGGGCGATCGCCAAGCGGCTGAACAAGGAAGGCGTACCGGGCCCGTTCGGTGGCAAGTGGAGTCCAAGCACGATCTACGGGAACGCCAAGCGGGGCACCGGGATACTCAACAACGAGCTCTACATCGGCCGCCTGGTCTGGAACCGCCTTCGATACATCAAGAACCCGGACACGGGAAAGCGCGTGTCGCGCGACAACCCGCCGGCGGAGTGGGTGAGGGGCGAGGTGCCGCAGTGGCGGATTGTCAGTGACGGTCTCTGGGCGGCGGCCAAGCAGCGCCAGGAAGGCAGCCGGCGCGCTATCGCGAAGACTGGCAAGCTCAGCGCGGCGAATCGCCCGCGCTATCTGTTCACCGGGCTGACCAAGTGCGGCGTGTGCGGGAGCGGGTTCGTGATGGGGTCGGCAAGCCGGCTCAGGTGCTTCGGCGCGCGGGAACAGGGCATCTGCACGAACCGCCTGACGATCCGCCGCGATGAGGTGGAGCAGAGGGTCCTGCAAGCCCTTCAGAAGAAGCTCCTGCGCGAGGACCTGTTCGAGGAATTCTGCGAGGAGTTCACGCGGGAGATGAACCGGCTTCGGATGGAGTACCGCGCCGGCCTGACGTCCGCCAAACGCGAGCTGGCGCAGCTCGAGACTCGGCGTAAGAAGCTGGTCGAGTCCATCATGGCGGGCGTCCCGGGCGGGGAAGTGAAGGACGAGATCATCGCCATGGCCGCCCGCCGCGAAGAGCTGAAGCAGATGCTGCGGCTGGCCGACGAGCCGCCGCCGCTCCTGCACCCGAACCTCGCCACCCTCTACCGGGAGAAGGTCACCGCCCTGGCGACCGCCCTGCAGCACCCGGAGAGCCGCCCCGAGGCGGCCGAGGCCCTGCGCGGCCTCGTGGACGCCATCGTGCTCGTTCCGGACGGAAAGAGGCTCAGAATCGAATTGAAGGGGAATCTAGCCGCGATGCTGAGCGCCGCTGAAAATGCGAAGAGGTCATCCGCCTTCGCTCCTCTGGAGCTTCGGCGTGACGACCTCTCGCTGCAAATAGCGGTGGTTGCGGGGGGGGGATTTGAACCCCCGACCTTTGGGTTATGAGCCCAACGAGCTACCAGACTGCTCCACCCCGCGACAGGTGTCGCCGCCCACCGCTGTGGGCGACCTTTAATAGTAACACGCGCGTTTGGGGCGGTCAAACCGGCGGGGATGGGCGTGGGGCGTCAGCGGGCGCCCTTCGCCCGCGGATGGTCGTCCTTGACGATGAAGAGCACCTCGCCGGGGCGGATCATCCCCAGCTCCCGGCGCGCGGCCTCCTCGATCGCCGTCGGGTCCTCGCGCAGCCGCCGCGCCTCCTCCCGCAACCGCGCGTTCTCGCGCTTCAGCCGCTCGAGCGATCCCGCCACCTCCGCGTACTGGCGCCGCGCCCGCATCGTCTCGATGAACCCCCGGTCCCCGAAGAGGGCGTCGATCATCAGGACCAGCGCCAGCAGCGCCAGCGCCCACCGCAGCGCCCGCCTGCCCAGCCGCTGCCACGCCGGCTCGGCCGGCAGGGCGGTCTTGCGACGGTGCAGCTTCACGGGGTCCGGCGAAGGGGATACACGTCTGCTCATGGCTGAGGGCTATTCCCAGAGGAGTTTCGGCCGAAGTACCTAGTAGCTGTAGAGAACCGGACCGACCCGAGACCCCGCACCCCGTCCGGTACCGGAACAGACGAGGTGGCTCATGGCTTCCGAATACGTGATCGTCCTCACGACCCTGCCCGTCGACGGGGAGATTGCCGCGGCGTTCGCCCGGACCCTCGTGGAGGAGCGGCTCGCCGCGTGCGTCAACGTGATGAGCGAAATGCTGTCGGTCTACGCCTGGGAAGGCACCGTCGAGGAGGAGCAGGAGCGCCAGATCCTCATCAAGACGTCGACCGACCGGCTCGAGAGCCTGTGGGAGCGCGTGAAGGAGCTGCACTCGTACGAGGTGCCCGAGTTCGTCGTGCTGCCGATCACGGACGGCAACGACGCCTACCTGCGGTGGATGAAGGACAGCACGCGGCCCCTGGGGGCCGGCGGAGACGTCCCGGACGGCGAGGCGGAGTAGGGCCGCGGGTCAGCGGCCGCCTTCGATGAGGCCGTACCGGTGCAGCCGGCGGTAGAGCGCGCGTCGGCTCAGCCCGAGGATCGCCGCCGCCGCCTGCTTGTTGCCCCCCACCTGCTCCAGCACCCGCTGGATGTGATTCCGCTCCAGACTGGACAGCGACCCGCCCGGCGGAGGCCCGGCGGCCGGGGTCGTGCGCGCCGGCGCCGCCGCCACCGCCTCGGTGGCGTCCATGGCGGCCGCGAGCGACCGGGCCAGCTCGCGCTCGGTGATGAGGTGCGTCTCAGCGAGGATGGCCGCGCGCTCGATCACGTTGCGCAGCTCGCGGACGTTGCCGTCCCACGGCGCCGTCATGAGCAGCCGCTCGGCGCCCGGCGTCAGCACGAGGTCGGGTCGCTTGAGCCGGTCGGCGAACTCGGTCACCATCGCCGCCGTGAGGTAGGGGATGTCCTCGCGCCGCTCGCGCAGCGGCGGCACCTTCACCTCGACCACGTTCAGACGGTAGAAGAGATCGCTGCGGAAGCGGGCGGCGGCCACCTCGGCGCGCAGGTCGCGGTTGGTCGCCGCGATCACGCACACGTCCAGGCGCCGCGTGTCGAGCGAGCCGACGCGTTGCACCTCGCCGGTCTCCAGCACCCGGAGGAGCTTGGCCTGCACCGTCAGCGGCAGCTCGCCGATCTCGTCGAGGAAGAGCATGCCGCCGTCGGCGGCCTCGAAGAGCCCCGGCTTGTTGTCCACCGCGCCGGTGAACGCGCCGCGCACGTGCCCGAACAGCTCGCTCTCGAAGAGCGTCTCGACGACGGCCGAGCAGTTGACCGCCACGAACCGCCGCGCCCGGCGCGTGCTGCACTGGTGCAGCGCCCGCGCCACGAGCTCCTTGCCCACCCCGGTCTCGCCCGTAACGAGCGCCGTCCGCAGGTGCGGCGCCAGGCGCCGCACGAGGCTGAACACCTCCTGCATGGCCGCGCTGCGGCCGATCATCCTGCAGAACTCCAGCTCGTGCGCCACCGACTGCTCGATGGCGATCACCTTGCGGCGCCGCTGGGCCTCTTCCTGCACCGACAGCAGCAGATCGCGCAGGCGCGCGGGCTCGAACGGCTTGGCCAGATAGTCCCGCGCGCCCAGCTTGATGGCCTCGACGGCGCTGTGCACGTCCGCGTAGCCGGTCATCAGGATGACCTCGCAGCCCGGCACGGTCGCCCGGATCTCGCGGAGCACCTCGAGCCCGTTCACCTCGGGCATCCGCAGATCGACCATGGCCACGTCGGCGGGGCGTTCGCGCAGGAACGCCAGCGCCTCCCGCCCGCCGGCGCAGGTGACGACGTCGAAGCCGGCCTCCGAGGCGAAGCGGCTCACCAGCTTCTGCATCAGGGGCTCGTCATCGACGACGAGGAGCGTGGGCCGGCCGGTCGGGGGCATGAGGGGTCGAGGTCCTGGGGTCGAACCGCCAAGAAAACGCTCGGGGCCTGAGCTTACCACGAAGCCGCGGGGCGAGGCGCTCGGGGCGGCGGGCCCACCGTCCGCCTCAGAGCCACTTGATGACCAGGAAGCCGCCGATGAGCAGGACGAAGAAGGCCAGCGCCGCGAGGTCGAAATTGCGCTCCAGCGTCGCGCGGATGCGCGGGCCGAACAGCCGCAGCGAGCCGGCCACCAGGAAGAACCGTCCGGCGCGGCCGAGGAGGCTCACCACCGTGAAGGGCAGCAACGGCATGCCGGTCGCGCCCGCCGCGATCGTTGCCACCTTGTAGGGAATCGGCGTGAAGGCGGCGCCGGCCAGGAACCAGATCCCCCACTCGCCGTTGTAGAGCGCGACCACGCGGTCCCACGCGTGCTGCGCCTGGTAGAACTCGACGATCCGGCGCCCCACGGTGGCCATGAACCCCCAGCCGATCCAGTAGCCGATGACCGCGCCGACGATCGAGCCGACCGAGCACAGCACGGCGGCCCGGAGCCACTTCCGCGCGTTCGACCCGACGATGGCGATGAGCAGGACGTCGGGCGGGATCGGGAAGACGGACGACTCGGCGACCGCGATGGCGAACAGCGCCGCGAGCGACTGCCGCGTGTCGGCCCAGTGAATCGTCCAGTCGTAGAGGCCGCGGAGCCAGCGGCGCGGCGCGGCCAGGAGCGTGGTCGGAGGCATGGCGTGGTCCGGCGGCGTCCAACCTCAGGCGAGCGCCTGGGCGAGATCGTCCTCGAGGTCCGCCACGTCCTCGATGCCGACCGAGATGCGGACCAGGCTGTCGGTGATGCCGAGGGCCTCCCGCTGCGCGGGCGGCACCGAGGCGTGCGTCATCGAGGCGGGGTGGCAGATGAGCGTCTCCACGCCGCCGAGGCTCTCCGCGAGCGAGAGCAGGCGCACGCGGTTGAGCACCGTGCGCGCGCGCTCGAACGTGCCGACGTCGAACGACAGCATGCCGCCGAAGCCGCTCATCTGGCGGCGGGCCAGCTCGTGGTGCGGATGGCTCGGCAGGCCGGGGTAGATCACCTGCGACACGCCCGGACGGCCCTCGAGGAACTCGGCGAGCGCCTGGCCGTTCGCGCAGTGCTGCCGCATGCGCAGCGCCAGCGTCTTGGTGCCCCGCAGCACGAGCCACGAGTCGAGCGGGCCCAGGATGGCGCCAGCGGAGTTCTGCACGAAGCCCAGCCACTCGACGTCCTCCTCGCGCGTCGCAACCACGACGCCTCCCACGCCGTCGCTGTGCCCGTTCAGGTACTTCGTGGTGCTGTGGACGACGAGATCGGCGCCGAGCGCGATCGGCTGCTGCAGCGCCGGGCTCGCGAACGTGTTGTCGACGACGAGCCGCACGCCGCGGGCCCTGGCGATCTCGGCCGCCGCGGCGATGTCGGTCACCCCCAGCATCGGGTTGGTCGGTGTCTCGACGAAGAGCATCTTCGTCGAGGGCCGCATCGCCGGTGCGATCCGCTCCGGCCGCGTCGTGTCCACCCAGCTGAACGCGAGCCCGTACCGCGTCAGGACGCGCTCGAACAGGCGGAACGTCCCGCCGTAGGTGTTGTCGGTCACCACGACGTGGTCGCCGGCCTGCAGGAAGGTCGCGACGGCGTTGATCGCGGCCATGCCCGAGGCGAAGGCGAACCCCGCCCGGCCGCCCTCGAGGGCGGCGAGGTTCGCCTCGAGGGCGGCGCGCGTCGGGTTCTGCGTGCGCGCGTACTCGTAGCCCTTGTGCCGGCCCAGCTCGTCCTGAACGTAGGTCGAGGTCTGGAAGATCGGCGTGATGATGGCGCCGGTGCCGGGATCGGGCACCTGGCCCGCATGGATGCAGACGGTCGCAAAGCGCGCCGTGTCGCGGAGCTTCATATGTGGTGGATCCGACGTGAGCCCGAACGGTAACGATAGTCTGTTATGATGGCGTTTGCAATCGCGCATGCTCAAACGACGTCCCACGCGATCGAGCCCGGACCTCGCCGAGCGAGCGCAGGACGCGCTCGCGTCGGACGCGCCGCGCGCGTCCACGCCAGCGGACGCCCCCAGCCGGTCGCTGGCCGACACGCTCTTCCGCACGTTTCCCGGTCGCCTGCTCGTCGTGTCGGCCGCCGTCAAGGCGCTCGCCATCGCGGCCCAGACGGTGGCGCCGCTGCCCCCCGCGCTGCGCGTCGTCAACGGCGCGGCCGGGCTCGGGCTGCTCGTGGCCGTCGTCTACTTCGCGTCGCGCATCGTCCTCGGCGTGAAGCGCCGGCTGCTGTGGCGGGTGCGCCGCAAGCTCATTCTGTCCTACGTCTTCATCGGGTTCGTGCCGACCCTCCTCATCCTGGGCTTCTTCCTCTTCGGCGGCTCGTTGATGTTCATGAACGTCAGCGCCTACCTGTTCAAGGACGGGTACGACGATCTGGTCGCCCAGACGCAGAGCCTCGCGCGCGAGACGCAGGTCGAACTGGACGCGCCCGGCGCGCGCCCCCAGGCGGTCGTCGCGCGCCGCGAGGCC
>JAHECP010000164.1 GCA_024641665.1 Acidobacteriota bacterium | reverse complement strand
TGGCGTGCGCGGCCGCGTGGCCACCGCGCTCGAGCGGATTGCCGCCAACGAAGCGGCGCTGCGCGCGTGGGTACTGGCGGACCGGCCGTTCCGGCGCGGCTGGTATCCGTGGACCAAGGTCGCCGCCGACGCCCGCGTCCAGGCCGCCACCCAGGCGATCGACGCCGCCCGCGCCCGCCTGCGCGCCATTGCGACAGATGCGCTGGCGGGCGTCCAGTAGTCCGAGGCCAGAGGCCGGGGGCCGGGGGCCGGGGACTGGGGACTGGGGACTGGGGACTGCGGGCTGGGCGGGAAACGGGGCGTCTTCCTTTCAATGAAGCTGCGCGCCACCGAAAGCGCCGCGCCACCACGCACCTCGTGCACGGCCGTGCACCGTGCACCTTGTGCACCTCGTGAGCCGTGAGCCCTGAGCCGTCTGGACAGGCTCAGGCTCCCGCGATCTCCATCAGCCGCGACATGTCGATGTTCGCACCCGACACGATCACGACCGTCGTCCGGCCGCGGACGTCGAGCCTGCGTCCCAGCAGCGCGGCGACGCCCGCGATGCCCGCGCCTTCCGCCACCAGGTGCTCCTGAGCCAGCAGCCCAAGGATGCCGCGGGCGAGGTCCGCTTCCGAGGCGAGCACGAACCGATCGACCACCCGGCGCGCGAGGTCGAACGTGATCGTGTCCGGATCGAGGTTGCCCACCAGCCCGTCGGCGAGGCTCGGACCGACCTCGATCGGCACGATCCGGCCGGCGGCGAGGCCCGTCGTGAACGGATGCGACGCCTCGACCTCGACGCCGGCCACCTCGATGTCGCCGGCCGCCTTCGCGGCGATGCCGATGCCGCACACCAGCCCGCCGCCGCCGACCGGCACCACGATGACGCCGGTCTCGGGCCGTTCCTCCAGGATCTCCAGCGCCACCGTGCCCGCGCCCGCGACGATGTCGGGATGGCTGAACGGGGAGAGATAGGGCAGCCCCGCCTCCGCCGCGTGGCGCTTGGCCGCGCGCTCCGCTTCGTCGTAGTCCCGCGCCAGGCGCAGCTCCGCGCCGAGCGCGCGGATCGCGTCGAGCTTGGCGGCCGGTGCCGTCTCCGGCGCGTGGACGACGGCGCGCAGGCCGAGCGCCGCGGCGGCGTACGCCAGGGCCCGGCCGTGGTTGCCGGCCGACGCGGTGACGATGGGTTGCCCGGGCGCGCGCGCGGCGTGCTGGATTGCGAAGTTCAGCGCGCCGCGGATCTTGAACGAGCCCGTCGGCTGCAGCGACTCCAGCTTCAGGTGGACGTCGCCGCCGGTCTCGCGCGACAGCCAGTCGGAGCGCCGGAGCGGCGTCGGCTTCAGGTGCGGCGCGAGCCGGCGTCTGGCGGCGACGAGCGCGACGGCGTCGATGTCCATGCGCGGCGGCCTCTCCTGACCCCTGTCCTCCTGACCCCTGACCCCTGACCCCTGACCCCTGACCCCTGACCCCTGGTCAGAGGGCGCCCGCAGCTCCGGCGCCCTTCAGGATGTTGCCGAGCCCGGCGGCGAAGGCCGAACGGGGCAGGACCTCGGCGCCGGCCTCGCGCGCGGCGCCGATGAGATCGGCGCGCACGTGCGAGACGAACCGGTGCGTCCATGATACGACGGGGAAGACGAACGGCAACCACGATGGCACGAAACCGGACGGGACGGCCCACGAAGGTCACGAAACCGTGACGATCGAGCGGCCCTCATGACGCGTGACGCCCCGCCGGTCGAACCGAGGGGCATCACGGTTCGGCCGGCGCGCGGTGAGGCGCTCAGCCGTGGCAAGAACGCGTCGAGTGTCTGGTCACGCGCTCTTGCCGCGCCTGAGTGCCTCACTGTGGGACGCCTGCGGCGTCCGGGCGTCACCCGTCAGAGCGGCCGCCTTCGTGCCCATCGTGGGGTCCATTTCAGCTTTCGTCTCTTCGTGGCTACCGTCGTGGCGCGCTGCACGTGCGACAATATCCCCATGATTCTCGAGGAACGGGCGCTCCCGCCCTTTCAGAAGAACGGCTACGTGCTCGGCTGCGAGCGCACGCGCGAGGGCGTCGTCATCGACCCCGGCGACGAGGTGGACGGCCTGCTGGAGGAGGTGGCCCGGCACCGGCTCTCCATCACGCACATCCTGCTCACGCACGCGCACCTCGACCACGTGACCGGCGTGAAGCGCGCGCGCGCGGCGCTCGGCGCGCCCGTCTGGCTGCACGCCGGCGACCTGCCGCTCTACGGCGCCGTGGTCGAGCAGGGGCGGATGCTCGGCTTCGCGGTCGAGGCCCAGCCGGCGCCCGACCGCCTCTACGAGCCCGCGCAGCTCCTGACCTTCGGCGACTACGAGGTCCGCGTGCACCACACGCCCGGCCACTGTCCGGGCGGCGTCTGCCTGCAGGTGGGGCGTCGGGGCGAGGCGGGCCGGCAGCTGTTCGTCGGCGACACGCTCTTCGCCGGCTCGATCGGGCGGACCGACCTCCCCGGCGGCGACTACGACACGCTCATGCGCTCGATTCGCGACGTGCTGCTGGCGTTTCCCGACGACGCCGAGGTCTACTCGGGCCACGGGCCGGCGACGACGATCGGGGAGGAAAGGAGGACGAATCCGTTCCTGACGGGGGAAGCGTGACAGCGTGACAGAATGCTCTTCCTGACCGCCGACCGCTGACCGCTGACCCCTGCTCAGCTTCTCTCCACCGTCAGCTCCACCCGCCCGACGCGCAGCCGGTCGCCGGCCGCGAGGCGCGTCCGTCCGGCCGCGCGCCGGTCGTTGACGAAGGTGCCGTTCGTGCTCTGGAGGTCCTCGACGTCGAGGTGGCCGGCGGCGTCCGCGGTCAGGCGGCAGTGCACGCGGGAGACGAGCGGGGCGTCGACGACGAAGTCGACGCCCCGGGCCCGCCCGATGGTCTTGACCGCATCCGGACGGATGCGGAACGTGAAGGCCTCCGCCTCAGGCGATTCAAGTGCGCGCAGGATCCACATGGCCCGGGGATGTGGAAGCGGTTTCACAACCCTGCGGGTGGCGCCGGACGGGCGCCCGCCGGCGCGCAAGGCCCCCAGCCGTGGTCGCGGTGTTGGGCCAGAGCACCGGCGGGCTGTCCGGCGACAGGACCCGCGCCGGTTGTGAAACCGCTTCCACCCTCTAGCTCGCTTCCTTCACGGCGGCGATCAGGTCCGTGATCGCCTTCTTCCCGTCCGAGAAGAACATCAAGGTGTTGTCCATCGCGAACAGCGGGTTCGGGATGCCGGCGAACCCCGGGCTCAGGCTGCGCTTGATGACGACGACGGTGCGGGCCTTGTCCACGTCGAGGATGGGCATGCCCGCGATGGCGCAGTTCGGATCGGTGCGCGCCAGCGGGTTCACGACGTCGTTGGCGCCGATCACGATGGCCACGTCGGTCTGCTGGAAGCTCGGGTTGATCTCGTCCATCTCCTTCAGCTTGTCGTAGGGGATGTCCGCCTCGGCGAGCAGCACGTTCATGTGGCCGGGCATGCGGCCCGCGACCGGGTGGATGGCGAACTCGACGTCGATGCCCTTGGCGCCCAGCAGGTTCGTCAGGTCGCGCACCGCGTGCTGCGCCTGCGACACGGCCATGCCGTAGCCCGGCACGATGACGACGCGGCTGGCGTTGTCGAAGAGCATCGCGATCTCCTCGGCGGTCGCCGACTTCACCTTGCCCGCGTACACGTCGTCGGCCTTCGGCGCGCCGGCGGCGCCGGCCTCGATCCCGCCCATCAGCACGTTGGCCAGCGAGCGGTTCATGGCCTTGCACATGATCTGGCTGAGGATGATGCCCGACGCGCCGACGAGCGAGCCGGCGATGATGAGCACGTTGTTGTTCAGCACGAAGCCGGTGGCCGCGCCCGCCAGGCCCGAGTAGGAGTTGAGCAGGGCGATGGCCACGGGCATGTCCGCGCCGCCGATCGGGATCGTGAGCAGGATGCCCAGCACCGAGGCGACGCCGACCAGCGCCCAGTAGGCCCACTGGTCGCCCGGCTCCATCACGATCAGCACGCCCAGGCCGACGATCACCAGGCCGAGCACGATGTTGAGCAGCTGCTGGCCCTTGAAGAGGATCGGGCGCCCGGGCAGCAGGAACTCCTGGAGCTTGTCGAACGCGACGAGGCTGCCCCAGAACGTCACGCCGCCGATGAGGCCCGAGAGCACCGTCGCGACGGTGAGCTGCAGGGTCGGCGGGAGCATGCCAGGCCGGACCGCGTCGTGGAGCGCCGCGCCCGCGACGAGCACCGACGCGCCGCCGCCGAAGCCGTTGAGCAGCGCCACCATCTGCGGCATGGCCGTCATCTTCACCATCAGCGCCAGCATGGCGCCGAGGATGGAGCCCACGACGACGCCGCCGAAGATGATCAGGTAGGCCTGCTGGCCGCCCGCCAGGATGCCCTTGTCGACCAGCGTGGCCACCACGGCCAGCAGCATGCCGAGCGCGCCCAGGATGTTGCCGCGCACCGCGGTGCGCGGGTGCGACAGCTCGATGAAGCACACGATGAACAGGACCGAGGCGACCAGATACGCGAGATTGATGAATGCGGGATTCATCGCTCAGTCCTTCTTCTTGAACATCGCCAGCATGCGGTTGGTCACCACGAAGCCGCCGACCACGTTGATGGTGGCGAAGACGATGGCGACGAAGCCCAGGACGGTGGAGATGTGGCTCGGCGTCGCGATCGACAGCATGGCGCCGATGATCGTGATCCCCGACACCGCGTTCGACCCCGACATCAGCGGTGTGTGCAGCAGCGGGGGCACTTTCGTGATGACCATCCACCCGACGAACATCGCGAGCACGAAGACCGTCAGGACGACGACAAAGGCCTGCATCAGTTGCGTCTCCTTTATCACGTGGGGCTTCGCCCCACACCCCAGCTCGGTCGCTTGCGGGGACCCCTTCGCCCCGCGCCGCTCCCTCGCGGGCCGCGCCGTGCGCGGCCCACGCGCTTCAACCCTGGGCCGGCGCGGCCGCCGCGGGCTCGAGCCCGAGCGCCTGCTTCACGCGGGCGTTGACGATCCGGCCGCCTCCGGTGACGAGCGTCTCGCGCACGATCTCGTCGTCGGCGCCCGTCTGGATCGCACCGTCCTTGATCAGGTGCATGAGGAAGGTCGTGATGTTCTTCGAGTACATCTGGCTGGCGTGATACGGCACGGTCGTCGCGAGGTTGGTGGGCCCCAGGATCGTGACGCCGTGCGCCACCACCCGCTCGTCGGCCTTCGTGAGCTCGCAGTTGCCGCCGCGCTCGGCCGCCAGGTCGACGATCACCGAGCGGGGCGCCATCCTCCGGACCATGTCCGCCGTGACGAGCACCGGCGCCTTCTTGCCCGGAATCGCCGCCGTGGTGATCACGACGTCGCTCGCCGCAACGACCTTCGCCATCGTCTCGCGCTGCCGGCGGTAGAAGCTCTCGTCGGCCTCCTTCGCGTAGCCGCCCTTGTCCTCGGTGTCCGCGGTCTCGAGCGGCAGCTCGACGAACTTCGCGCCGAGGCTCTGGATCTGCTCCTTGACCGCCGGCCGGACGTCGTACGCCTCGACCTTCGCGCCCTGCTTGCGCGCGGACGCGATGGCCTGCAGGCCCGCCACGCCCGCGCCGACGACGAAGACGTGCGCCGGCGCGATCGTGCCCGCCGCCGTCATCATCATCGGGAACATGCGCGGCAGCTCCATCGCCGCGATCAGCACCGCCTTGTAGCCCGCGATCGTGGCCATCGACGAGAGCGCGTCCATGCTCTGCGCGCGCGTGATGCGCGGCATCAGCTCCATCGAGAACGCGTGTACGCCCCGCGACGCCAGCTGCTCGATGGCCGCCTTCTCCGTCAGCGGCTCGAGGAACGCGATGATGGCCTGCCCGGACTTCATCAGCGGGAGATCCGCCTGGCCCGCCTCCGGGTTCGACCCGCCGGCGCGCACCTGCAGCACCACGTCCGCCGCGCCGAACACCTCGGCCCGCGACGCGGCCACCGAGGCCCCCTTGTCCGCGTAGTCCTTGTCCGGGAACCCGGCGGCGGCGCCCGCGCCGGTCTCGATCAGCACCTCGTGGCCGGCCTTGACGAGGGGAGCGACGGCGGAAGGAATGAGTGCGACGCGGTGTTCGCCGGGGAACGTTTCCTTGGGTATGCCGATGTTCATGATCGTGTGCCCCCGTTTCGGGAACGCCGTGCGGGTTGCCGCCGGCAGGCGGCAGTACAACCTTTCCAGTCTAGCGCATGTCGCCGCTCGAGTTGAACCGGCAGCGGGAGGGGCGGGGAGGGCTTGCTCCGTGCCGGCCGACACCTTGACGACCGGCCCGGCCTACCGCGCGGCCCAGGCGACCGTCGTGAGCCAGTCGGCGATGGTCATCCCGAGCGACGCGGGCACGCGGCGCGCGTCGCCCTCGGCGCCGGCCGGCACCAGGCGGTGCGTCAGGCCCGGCGCCTGCACCAGCTCGGCCGCGCCGCCCTTGCGCCGCGCCTTCGCGAGCGCCAGCAGCTGCGCGGCGTTCGACGCCGGCATCTCCTCGTCGCGCTCCGGCTGCACCACCAGCACCGGCTGCCGTGCGTCCTCGAACGCGCGCTTCGGGTCGAACAGGAGGAACGAGCGGAACCACGGCGTGTCGGCCTGGCGCCGCATCTCGGGCGGCACGCCCTCCCAGCCCTTGCCCGTCTCGACCGCGTTCAGGATGCGCTTCTGCAGATCGATTCGTTCCGCGCGCTCCGAGTCGGTGAGCGTCAGGCCCGCGAGCGCGCGCTGCTGCTCTTCGAGCACGCGCGCCGCGCCCGTCGTGCCCATGGCCGCGACGAGCACCACCGCGGTGAGGCGCTTCTCCCGGGCCGCCGCCTCGAGCGCGATCGCCGAGCCGTCGCCGTAGCCGAGCACGGCGATGCGGTCGCGGTCCACGTCCTTCCGGTCGCGCAGATAGCGCACCACGGCCCGCACGTCGTCGGCGTAGTCCTCGACCGCGGCCGCCTCCGAGCGGCCGCCGCTCTGGCCGGCGCCCCGGTTGTCGTAGCGGATGACGGCCAGCCCCGCGCCGGCGAGGACGCCGGCGAGCTGCCCGAAGACCGGCACGCCGCCGACCACCTCGTCGCGCGTCGGCGAGGTCACCCCGCCGACCAGCACCACGACGCCGACCGGGCCCTTCGCGTCGGGCGGCCGGGTCAGCGTCGCGGCGAGGTTGAAGCCGTTCGCCGGCACGTTCACGTCCTCGTCGCCGGGGTTCCGCACCAGCTCGACGCGCGCCATGACCGTGGAGACGTCCTCGCGGGCGACCACCAGCGAGGCGGACGGCACCTCGAAGCGGGCGAGCCGGTGGCGGGGGTCCACCCACACCTCGACCTCGAGCGGCGCGCCGGGATTCTGCAGCGTGAGCTGGTAGCGCGTCAGCGCGATGTCGCCCTCGGGCCGCTGCATGCGCTGCTGGCTGATGCCGCGGACCCGAACCGGCACGGTGCCCTGCGGCGGGATGTAGGCCGGCAGCTCGTCGCCCTCCTTCAGGCCCGGCAGCCGCGCCGCAAGCGCTTCGTACGCGCCGAAGAAGTTGCTGGCGAGGATGACCGATCGCGCCGGCATCTCGTCGGTCTTCGCCGACTTCTGGCCGTTCTGCGTGATCTCGCTGATCGCCGTCGTCAGGCCGAACGACGTCTCCATCGACACCGGCTGCCCGCGGAGCATCGCCTCGGTCTTCATCTCGATGGGCTGCCAGTCGGCGCCGTACCGCATCGAGAAGCTCTCGGTGATCAGGTCGAACGGGATGCCCAGGCGCCCGCTGCCCCGGATCTCCCAGCCGGTCGCTGAGCGGACCAGCGTCACGCGCTCCTGGCCGACCTGCCGGTTCTGCACGAAGACGATGAAGCTGGCCTGGCCCGGCTCGGGCAGCTCCTGGGCCGCGGCTGCGGCCACGGCCGTGGCCGCCATTGTCGCGACGAGAACGGCGACGGTACAATGCCAGAAGACCTTCATGGGATGAGGATATAACAGGGACTGGGGGCTGGGGACTGGGGGCTGGGGAAATACCACGGAATGACCACGGAAATCGCCACGGAAATCGCCACGGAAGACGCGAGGGAGTGGAGTGGGCGTTGGGGCCCCACGTAACGACCGAGCCAGGCGGGGTGCATGGGGGCCCCGCCGATCCAACAATGTTCCTTCGCACGCATTATGACGCGGCGCGCAGCGGCGCGGTCTGGCTCGAGCGGCCGGGTCGCGGCCGGCTGTGGGTGGCCGGCGCCGATCGTCTGTCCTACCTCCAGGGCCTGCTCACCAACGACACCCGCACGCTCGGGCCCGGGCGCGGCTGCTACGCGGCGTACCTGACGCCGCAGGGCCGGATGATCGCCGACATGCGCCTGTACGACATGGACGACGGGCTGCTGATGACGCTGCCGGCGTCGGTGGCAGCGGCCGTGCGCGACCGGCTCGACAGCCTGGTGTTCAGCGAGGACGTTCGCGTCGAGGACCGCACCGCCGCGCTGGCGCAGCTCGGCCTGCACGGACCAACCGCGGCGGCGGTGGCCGAGCGCGCGCTCGGCGCGCCCGGCGCCGTCGGGCCGCTCGCCGCCTTTCACCACCGCCGCCTTCCCTTCGGCGACACCACGGTCGTCGTCGCGGCCGCCGACGAGCTGGGCGGCGGGCTCGATCTCTTCGTCGAAGCGCCGCACGCGGCGGCGCTTCACGCCGCGCTCGGCGCGGCGGGCGCCGTGGCGGCGGGCGCCGAGGTGGCCGAGGTGCTGCGCGTCGAGGCCGGCGTCCCCGAGTTCGGCGTGGACATGGACGAGGAGACGATCCCGCTCGAGGCCGGCATCGAGGCGCGCGCGATCAGCTTCACGAAGGGCTGTTACGTGGGGCAGGAGGTGATCGTGCGCGTGCTGCACCGCGGGCAGGGCCGCGTCGTGCGGCACCTGGTCGGCCTGACGATTGGCGACGTCGGCCCGTCGGTGTCCGCGGTGCCGGCCGCGGGCGCGACGCTGCGCGTCGAGAGCCGCGACGTCGGCCGGATCACCAGCGCGGTGCACTCGCCCGCCCTCGACCACGTCATCGCGCTCGGCTACGTGCACCGGGACTTCGCCGAGCCGGGCACGCGCCTCGTCGTGGCCCAGGGCGGCGCCGCGCTGAGCGCGGTCGTGACGAAGACGCCGTTCGTTCCGAATGTTGAATGGTGAATGCCGAATGCCGAATGCCGAATGCCGAATGCCGAATGTTCGGACGGCCTCGCCCTATTGAGCGCTCGACAATTCAGCATTCGACATTCAGCATTCGAATTCGACATTCAACATTCGACATTCAGCATTCGAATGAGCGTCTCGTCCGCCGGCGGGAACGGCAGCGCGCCGAGCTCCGCGCGCGCCACCCATCGCATCTCCTGGCCCTGCTGCGGCGCCGGCGTGCCGGCCAGCTCGCAGCGGAAGAAATGCAGCTCGACCGTCCGCTCGGGGTAGGCGTGCGTGACGGCCAGCAGCTCGTCGCCGACGCGCGCGTCCACGTCGAGCTCTTCCCGCATCTCGCGGCGCAGGCAGTCCTCGTGGGACTCGCCCGGCTCGCACTTCCCGCCCGGGAACTCCCAGTAGCCTTCGAGGTGCACGCCGTCCTGCCGGCGCGTCACCAGGAAGCGCCCCTCACGCTCGACGACGGCGGCCGTGACGATCACGGGACGGCTCATGGCTCATGGCTCATGGCTCAGGACTCAGGGCTCAGGGCTCAAGGGACTGTCACGCTGCCGTGTGCGACGGCCGCAGGCGGCGTCGGGGCAAGCGCCCAGTTGCGACCTCGCGCGCGCAGGCGTCAGTCGGCAAACGTGCCCGCAGGCGTTCCGGGCGCGGCGGCGCTTCTTTCGACAATGTCCGAGGCGTTGCCCGGTCGCTATACATGATTGCTGGCTGTCCTCCCGACGAACCCCAGCCGACGCGCGCAACGAAAGGACAAGCGCCGGAGGGTGCGCGAGGAAGCGGAGCGGGGCGTCGGGGCCCCGCGAGCGACGAGCTAGGCGGGGTGCAGGGGTCCCCGCCGATCTAAGCGATGCCGCGCGAGCCGTCGCAGGGCGCGGCCCCGATGCCGCCCGTGGCCGGCGCGCCGTCACGCGCGCTCCGCATCCGGGTTGAACGGGTACGTCGCGCACTGCCGCGCGAGCGGGCAGATCAGACACTGAGGCTTGCGCGCGACGCAGACCGTCGCCCCGAAGTCCATCAGCGCCTGGTTGAAGTCGAACACGTGCCGCGCCGGCAGCACCGCGCGGGACACGCCCCAGAGGTGGCGGCGCATCGCGTGGCTCTTGGGCGCGCCGCGGCCGACGAAGACGCGGAAGAGGACGCGCGCCACGTTGGTGTCGAGAATCGGCGCGCGCCGCCCGAACGCGAAGCTCAGCACCGCGCCGGCCGTGTACGCGCCGATGCCCTTGAACGAGCGCAGCGTCGTCTCGTCGGCCGGCAGCTCGCCGCCGTAGCGCTCGACCGCCTCGCGCGCGATCGCGTGCAGGCGGCGCGGCCGGACGTTGTAGCCGAGGGGGTACCACGTGCGGGTCACCTCGTCGACGGGCGCCGCCGCCAGCGCGTGGAACGTCGGGTACTTGTCCAGCCACTCCAGGTACTTCGGCAGCACGCGATCCACCTGCGTCTGCTGGAGCATGATCTCCGAGACGAGGACGCGGTACGGGTCGCGCGTCTCCCGCCAGGGCAGGTCGCGGCCGTGGCGCCGGTACCAGTCCAGCAGGCGGCGGCGGAAGCGCTGCCGCGCCGCCGGCGAGGGCAGCCCGTCGACAGCGGGCCGCGCCGGCGCCGGCTTTCGCGACCGTTTCGTTGATGTCTTTGTCCTCATGTGCGCCGACACGGCCCCTTTTCGAATGCGGAATGTCGAATGCTGAATGCTGAAGTAAAGAGCCGTCACGCTGCCAGGCGTGATCGCGTGGCGCGACCTCAGCCCCGGGCCGTGAGTCTTCAGCCTCCACCTTCGACACTTCAACATTCAACATTCAGAATTCAACATTCGGAACGACTATAATTGTGCCGTGAAAATCTACACCAAGACGGGCGACGCCGGCGAAACCGGGCTGTTCGACGGCACGCGCGTCCCGAAGTCCGACGCGCGGGTGGCCGCCTACGGCGGCGTCGACGAGCTCGGCGCCTGGCTCGGCGTCGTGCGGGCCGGGGGCGTCGCCGAGCCGCTCGCCGCCATGCTCGAGCGCATCCAGCGCGACCTCTTCGCGCTCGGCGCCCGTCTGGCCGATCCCGCCCACCGCATCGCGGACCGGGTGACGAAGATCGCCGTCTCGGCGGAGGACGTGGCGCGGCTCGAAGGCTGGATCGACGAGCTCGACGCCCGGCTCCCGCCGCTCAAGCGGTTCATCCTCGCCGGCGGCTCGCCGGCCGGCGCGCGGCTGCACTACGCCCGCACCGTCTGCCGTCGCGCCGAGCGCCACATCGTCGCGCTCGGCCCGGGCGCCGTCGAGCCCGAGGTGCGCGCGTACGTGAACCGGTTGTCCGACCTGCTGTTCGTGATGGCGCGCGCCGCGAACGTGCAGGCGGGCGTGACGGAACAGGAATGGTAAGAGGTGCACCATGTGCACCGTGTGCACCTTGTGAAATGCAGCCCGATCTCGATCGCGCCTACGCCGCGTGCGAGCGTCTCGCGCGCGCGCACGACGAGAACTTCCCGGTCGCGTCGCGCCTGCTGCCCGCCGCGATGCGGCCGCACGTCGCGGCCGTGTACGCCTTCGCGCGCACGGCCGACGACTTCGCCGACGAGGGCGACCGGCCCGAGGCCGAACGGCTGCGCCTGCTCGACGGCTGGGTGGCGAAGCTCCGGGCGGCGGCCGCCGCGCCGGCCGAGATCGTGGAGCCGGCGACCGACGAGGCGCTCGTGTTCGCCGCCGTCGGCCACTCCATCCGCGCGCGCCGCCTGCCCGTGCCGCTCTTCGAGGACCTGGTGAGCGCGTTCCGCCAGGACGTCACGACGCGCCGCTACGCCGACTGGGCGGAGGTGCTCGACTACTGCCGCCGGTCGGCCAACCCCGTGGGACGCCTCGTGCTGCGCATCGCCGGCTACGACGACCCGGCGCTCGACCGCGCGTCGGACGCCTTCTGCACGGCGCTGCAGCTCGCCAACTTCTGGCAGGACCTCGAGATCGACTGGCGCCGCGGCCGGCTCTACGTGCCGATCGCGGTGCGCGACGCCTG
>JAHECP010000163.1 GCA_024641665.1 Acidobacteriota bacterium | reverse complement strand
GCCGGGCGCTCGCGGCGGGCGCTCGCGAAGCGGCACCGCTCACGATCAGCGCGCCCGGCGGCCGCGTCGTCTGGCGGATCGCCGCGACCGGCGCCATCGCCCGCTCGGACGACGGCGGGGCCACGTGGCGCGAGCAGGCCTCGACCGACGCCGCGCTGACCTCCGGGTCGGCCGTCTCCCCCACCGTATGCTGGGCCGCCGGCCGCGCCGGCGTCATCTGGCGCACGACCGACGGCGAGCACTGGCAGCCCGTCGCGCCGCCCACCTCTTCCGACCTCGTCGGCATCTCCGCGACCGACGCCTCCCACGCCGAAGTCACCGCCGCCGACGGCCGCCGCTACGAGACGGCCGACGGCGGGCGGACGTGGACGGCGACCGACACGTAAAGGGTGCACACGGGTGCACCTGCAAGATTCCTCCTCCCCGCCGTTCAGAGCGTAGAAGGAGGAATCGACATGTTGTCCACGTCCCCCGTCATCCGCACCCTCTCGGGTCTGTTTCGCCGTCATCCGGCCGTTGCGCTGGTCGTCACCGCGCTCGGCGCCGGCGCTGTGCTGTCGCCGGGCGGCGCGCGGCCCGTGCCCGATCTCGTCGAGCCGATCGAGGCCGCCCCGGCGGCGCGCGGCCAGCAAGCAGCCACGAGCCTGGACGACCAGGTCGACGTGGCCCTCACCGTCTACAACGGGCAGATCGCGCTGGTGCGCGACGTGCGGCAGGTGGACCTCGCCGGGGGCGAGCTCCGCCTGCAGTTCTCCGACATCGCGTCCACCGTGAATCCCGCCACCGTGCACGTGCGCTCGCTCACCGCCCCGTCGGCCCTGCGCGTGCTCGAGCAGAACTACGAGTACGACCTGCTCGACCCGCAGAAGCTGCTGCAGAAGTACGTCGGGCGCGAGGTGACGCTCGTGCGCGCGACGCAGGTGAACGGCACGACGAAGATGGAGGAGGTGAAGGCGACCTTGCTCGCCTTGAACGGCGCGCCGGTGTGGAAGATCGGCGACGAGATCGTGACGGGCCTCCCGACCGATCACTTCCGCTTTCCCGAGGTCCCGGCCAATCTCTACAGCCGGCCGACGCTCGTGTGGATGCTCGACAACCGGGGCGCGCCGCGCCAGCGGCTCGAGGTCTCGTACCTCGCCGGCGGCCTCACCTGGAACGCCGACTACGTGCTGACCGTGGGACGGGACGACCGCACGGCCGACCTCGACGGCTGGGTCACGCTCGGCAACACGAGCGGCACGGCCTTTCGGAACGCGCGGCTGCAGCTCGTGGCCGGCGACCTGCACCGCGTCATCAGCGGTCGGGACGGCGCAATCCAGGCCAAGCGCGCGCTGATGGCGGTCGAAGAGGCCGCGCCGGTCGCGTTCGCGCAGGAGGCGTTCTCCGAGTACCACCTCTACACGCTCGGCCGCCGCACGTCGATCGAGAACCGGCAGACCAAGCAGATCAGCCTGCTCTCGGCGACCGGCCTCCCCATCCGCAAGCGCTTCATCGTCGAGGGGCAGCGCTTCTACTACCACAACGCGCAGCACCCCGGCGCCCCCCTGAAGGACACCGTGAAGGTCTACTACACCTTCAAGAACGACGAGGCGAGCGGCCTCGGCATGCCGCTGCCGGCGGGCACCGTGCGCGTCTACCAGGCCGACTCGAAGGGCGGCGTGCAGTTCATCGGCGAGGACCGGATCGACCACACCCCGAAGGACGAGACGCTGACGCTGCAGGTGGGGAGCGCGTTCGACGTGGTGTGCGAGCGGAAGCAGACCGACTTCCGGAACCTCGGCGGGTACACCTACGAGATGGCGTTCGAGATCACCCTGCGCAACCACAAGGCCGTGCCCATCACCGTCGAGGTGAACGAGCCCATCGGCGGCGACTGGGAGATGCTGTCATCGACCCACAAGTGGACGAAGACCGAGGCCTGGGCCGCGCAGTTCGACGTGCCGGTGGCCGCCAACGGCGAGGCGGTGCTGAAGTACCGGGTGCGGATGCGGTAGGGATCGGAGGCCGGAGGCCAGGGGACGGGGGCTGGCTTGCCCGCCGTAGCGCGGAGCGCGAAGGCGGGGGACTGGGGGCTGGCGTAGGGGCGACCCGGCGGGGCCCGGCGGGTCGCCCCTACGCGCGCTCCTCGAGCCTGCGGATGCGCAGGTCGAGGGCGGCGTCGCCGGCGACGATCTCGGCGCGGATCAGGGCGTGCTCGAGCGCGCTCTGCTGGATGTGGCGATCGAGCTTCGACTCGACGCTCACCATGCGCCCGGCGAGCATCCGGATGTCGTCTCTGAGCGCCTCGAACTGCACCTGCGACTGGCTCTTCGATTCGTCGACCTTCTGTTCGACTCGCTGAATGTCCCCGCGAAGGCTCTGTTCGACCCGCTGAATCTCCCCGCGAAGGCCCGACGCCGTCTCGTCGACTTTCCGATCGACCGCGCGGATCTCCTCGCGCAGCTCGCCCTTCGTTTCGCCGAGCCGCTGCTCGAGCTTCCTGTCGAGTCGCGACTCCAGCGCGACCAGCTTTCCATCGAGGCGCGACTCCAGCGCGATCAGGTCCTTCAACACGATCGGCCGTGACCTGTCCGTCTTCGCCATCCCGGGATCCCCGGAAGCGGAATTGTAGCATCGTCCGTGCCACGGAGCGGCCGCGCGAAACAGGCCGGAAATCAACCGAGGGGCGCGCGCGCGTGGAAGAATCTGCCGCACGCGACGTGGCGCACGGGGGTGCAACGTGCACCGGGGTGCACCTGGGCACGAGCCGTGAGCCGTCAGTGATGCTTCAGCAGTTCCACCACCTCCGGCCACAGTCGCGCGAAGTGGTCCGGTCCGGGCGCGATGCGTCCGTCGGTCGCTTGGTACAGCCGCTCGGCGAAGCCGATCATCGCGCGCGCCTCGGCGTGCCGGAGGTAGCGCGCGTCCAGATCGCCGAGGCGCACGCGGTCCAACCCGTCCGCATCCTTGAGGAGCGCCATCAGGCGCCGGTGCGGATGGTCCGCCGGCGGCTCGCCGTGGCTGTGGATGGTGACCGCCGCCTGGATGGCCGGGTAGTCGGCGTCCGTCACGCCGCCGCGCGCGAACAGCGCGCGCACGCCGGCGAGGTTGGCGAGCCGCGCCCAGGCGTCAGCGCCGTGCTGCGGGCACACGCCGTCGTGCAGGCGCGCGAGGTCGTGCAGGTACACGGCCGCCCACAGCCGCGTCATCTCGTCAACGAACCCCGTGGCTTCGACGAGCCGCAGCGCGTGCACCAGCACGCGCGCCTCGTGCGCCTGGCCGTGCAGCGTGCTCTGGTGCAGGAAGAGCGCGGGCGGCGGGATCAGCCCGCCGTCGGAGATGGGCACGAGCGCGCGCACGTCGGCGAGGGTCATGGCGGATCTCAGCCCTTCTTCGGTCGCCGGCGTTTCAGCTTGCCGCGCCGCGACTCCCCCTCGAGCCACTCCAGGGCGCCCGGCGTCTCGTCCCACGCGTCGAAGAGCTCCTCCGCGCACGCCACCGCCTCGTCCTTGCTGCCGAGCCGGTACGCCCCGACCTCGCCGTCGGGCATCTCGTCGGGGTCCGTCAGGTACTTCGCCACGTGGCGATTGGCGCGGACGGCGTCGGCGAGCACGCGGCGCGCGGCCACGAAGTCTCCGCGGCGGTACCACCACAGCACGCGGCCGTAATGCCACACCGCCTGCGCGTCGTCGGAGTACCGGTCCAGCAGCTCGCCCGCCTCTTCGTCCCGCTGCTCTTCGAGCAGGAGGACCAGCAGCAGGTACCGCACGCCCTGGTGATCCTCACTGTCGAGGCGCAGCGCCTCGCGGTAGAGCCCCACGGCTTCGTCGAAGCGCTCCTCGTCTTCCAGGAGCGCAGCCAGGCCGACGTGCGCGCGCAGATACCCGCGGGCGGCGACGTGCATCCACAGATCGCCCGTGTGCTCGGCGAGCACCTGCGGACCGAGCGCGCGCGTGCCCGCCTCGATCGCCTCGAGGTAGAGCCGCGCCGCTTCCTCCGGCTGCCACGTGCGCTCGGCGAGGAGCGCGTACGCATCGGCGCAGTCGGGCGACAGCGCGATCGCCTGCCGCGCCAGGCGGATCTGGCGGCGGCCGCGGGCGTCGTAGGCCTCGTACACCAGATCCTGCGCCCGCTCGAGCGGCGTCGTGGCCGTCGAGGGGATTTCGTCGCTCCGGCGCCCGACCAGCCGCTCCTTGATGAACGCGTTGACCTCGTCCGGGCTCTCGAAGTCCCGGCCCGCGAGCAGGCGCTGTATCTCGCCCGTGACCCGGTCCATCGACCGCCGATCCCTGAGCCCGGCGGGAGCGGGACGCGGCCGATCGTCCACCAGGTCCGGCAGCGCGAGCGTGAACGCCACCCGTCCGTCGGCCGTGTCGACCGTGGCCTGCCAGCGTCCCGCATCGAGCTGCTTCTCGGTGACCAGCGCGAAGGCGCGCAGCAGCCCTTCCATCCACGCGAGCTCGGTGGCGTCGGGTCGTTCGAGGCGCCGGTTCGGGCCCACCCACATGGCCCATGGGTAGTCCAGCTCGCCGGCCACGGGCAGGTGGAACGCTTCGAAGATGTCCGCGTCTGGAAACGGGATGTCGACGAGCGGATCGAAGTGCACGGCCCAGGCGCCGCCGCCGGCCAGGTATTCCCCCGGGTGCGAGGCCTCGCGCATCCCCTCGAAGCGCTCCTCGCTGTCGAAGAACGCGAGGCCGCGCACCTCTCCGCCCGCGCCCATCACGACGACGTGGCCGAGCGCGGGCGGGCCCTTGGGCGCCTCGACGCGGACGAGGTCCTCGTCGGTGAGCGCGCGCCACGGCATGGCGGCGGCGAAGGCCTTCGCCGCGTCGGCGAACGCGCGCAGCCGCGACAGCGTCACGCCGGGCGCGTCGAGGGGGCCGGGCGGCAGCGGCTCGCCCGTGACGTCCCGCGCCAGCTCGGCGAAGACCTCGTGGAGGAGCGGCAGCGCGTCCACGACGGCCACGGTCAGCTCGGGATCCGGAATCGCGGCGCGGATGTGCTCCGCCAGCTCCGCATCGTCCACCTCGACGCGCGCCGGCCGGCAGGCGCCGCCCTTGTGGCGATCCAGGCCGAAGTCGATCATCGCCGCGACCGCGGTTTCCATCGGGTCGCGCGCGTCCGGGACCTCGTCGATCGGCGCCAGGTTGATGCGGCCCGTGGTGGAGGTGACCCACACCGCGGCGCGCGGCCTGACCGGGCAGCCGTCGGGCCCGGTCGCCCACATGGGCAGCCGCGCGATCTTGCCCTGCCACGTGGCGGCGGCCACGCGCGGGAGGCGCATGAAGCGCGCGAGTAGGAGCGAGGTGGGAGGGGTCATGGAGGCCCAAGTATGAATAACGTGCCGCCCCGGGGCAACTCCGACGTCCATGGGGCACACCTGGGGGTGGTCCAGGCCAGGGACCGGGGCCCAGACCTCGACAGTTCACTCAATAGAGAGTAATATAAGAACAGAAAGTGAGCATAATTGACTATGGCAAGAGTACAGCCCGTGCTGAGCCCGACCGAGCTCGCGCTGGTGGACCAGATGGCCGAGCTCACGCGCTCGAAGCGGACCGACGTCATCAAGAACGCGCTGGCGGTCTATCACTGGTTCGTGCGCCAGGCCGTGACCGGCAGCACCGTCGTGGCCCGCAAGCCCACCGGCGAGGAAGTCGTCCTGGAGACCCCCGAGCTCTCGGCCCTCGAGGGCCAGGGCCGTCGTCTGAGCGCCGAGGAGCTGGGCCTGCTGGCGAAGCAGCTCGCGGCAGCGTCCGACCCGGCGGAGTCGGCCCGGCTCAGGGAGCGGCTCACGCGCGGCTTCTACGGCGTCTGACTCCGGGGGTCCCGCCGTGCCGAAGGTCCGCCGCCAGAGTCTGCCCCCCGCACTCTTTCAGCACCTGCTCGATCGCATCCAGAGCCGGAAGATTCCCGCGTTGCAGCTCGAGCTGCTGGCGAAGTGGCTCGACACCGAGCCAGAGGGGCCGGAAGGCGAGTGGTACAAACAGTTCTCAGGGATGACCGTCTGCGGAGACGGGGATCTCGTCAAGACCTTCCTGCTCCCCGGCCACCACGCCAAGGGCCGGCGCGTCTCCTGACCCACGGGCGCACGGCTGAAGCCGTGCGCTACGGAGTGCAGAGTCGTGTCCTAAGCCGACGCGGGCAGCACGACGATGTCGAGCCGCACTCCGGCCCGTGCTGCGTCAGCTTCCTGCTGGCGATCAGACGTTCGAGCATGACCATGAGCCGCGAGCGCAGCGCAAGATACTCGGCTGCCAGTCATCTGGAACGGAGAGGCGATCATCGATATGATTTGACGACGAGCGGCGCACGGTCGGCTGAAACCAGACACCTGCAGACAGAAAGGGTGCGAGCCATGCCAGGAACGTACAAAATGACCGAGCTGATAGGGACGTCGCCGGTGAGCTTCGCGGAAGCCACAAAGGCTGCCGTTACCGAAGCCGCCAAGACAATCCGCCACATGGATTGGTTCGAGGTGGTGCAAGAGACCGGCAGGATCAAGGACGGCAAGGTCGAGGAATTCCAGGTCAGGGTGAAGATCGGGTTCAAGATCGAGCGGTAGGTCGCGGGAACTCCAGCCAAGAGGGCCGTGACTCGAGCGCGGCTGCCATTTCAAGGCATCTGCGCGCGCAGCAGGGCCTTGAGCCGGAGGTACATCGGAAGGGACTTCTCCATCCCGCTCTCGGCAATGAACACGCCGGCGAGGTTCCGGCGCACGTCGATCCAGGGGCAGAATCCAAAGGTCCCGGGCGAGCTCGATTCCAGGGCCGTCCCCGTGGTGCGGTCCACCACCTCCAGCCAGTTGCCGATCCCGTAGCGAACCTCCCGCCACCCCGGATGCAGCTCGGGAAAGAACTCGAACGGGTTGAAGCGCAGTCGAGCGCCCCCGGTCTGGTCCTTGAGCATCTCCCCGACCGCCGCGCGGGACAGCACGCGGCGTCCGCGGAAGTCGCCCTGCTGCAGCACCATCACGAGGAAGCTCGCGTAGTCGGCCGCCGACGAGGTCGCGCCCCCGGCCAGGTGCGGATTAGCGGTGGCCCCGGCGCCGGCAAACGACGTCGCCGTCATCCCCAGCGGGCCCGTGAGCCTCGACGCGAAGAGCGCCGTCCATTCCTGGCCGCTCACGACCTCGGCGATGCGGCCCGCCACCTGAAAGGAGGTGTCGCCGTAGACCATGACCTGGCCCGGGGCGGACATCATCCGAGCCGTGGCGATCGCGTCCACCGCCTCGCGCAGGCTGATATCGCGCCTGTCGAGGGCCGGATGCGTCATCGGAAGCCCGGAGGTGTGCGCGAGCAGGTGTCGGACGGTGATCCCGGCCTTGTCGCCGGCGAATCCCGGCAGATACCGCGACGCCGGATCATCGAGCGCGAGCTTGCCGTCGTCCACGAGCGAGAGCAGGACGGCCCCGGTCAGCCACTTCGTCGCGGACGCGATCTTCAGCGGTTTCGCGAGGTCGAGACCGCCAGAGGCCCCCTGGTAGATGACCTTCCCGTCCCGCAGCAGGAGCAGCCCGCAGCCGCCGCCGAGCTCACCGGCGGCCGCGGCCAGGAACCGGTCCACCTCGGCGGCTGAGAATCCACTTCCGTCCGGACGGGCAGCCGGCGCGAAGGCAGGCTGCCCGGCCGCCCCTACGGGCGCCAGGATCTGTCCAGCCAAAGCAATCCCCAGCAGCGCCCCGCGCGTGAAACTCAGGATCGCCATCACGCATCATTCCTGCATCATTCCCGCGCGGCAAGTCTAGCCTATTCGGGAACCGGTGGATGGGGATCAGAGGTCAGCGCTCCTTCGTGGGGCGCTACCGGGGGGCGGTGGGGGCTGTGCAATCCTCGGATCGCTGGCTACGCGACGCCGGCAGCATGACAATGTCGAGCCGCACGCCGGCCCGTGCGAGCATCTCGACGAGCGCGTCGATCGTGAAGCGCCCGACCCGGCCGCGGACAACGTCGGAGACGCGCGGCTGCGAGACGCCGAGGACACGGGCCGCTTCCACCTGGGTCAGCTTCCTGTCGGCGATCAGGCGTTCGAGCATGAGCATGAGGCGCGAGCGCAGCGCAAGGTACTCGGCTTCCGGCGGCGAGAAGCCCAGGTCGAGGTAGACGTTGCCGCTCGACGCCTCCAAAACGGGGCGCGCACCTCGAGGTCCGCGATCAGCGTCGCTTCGACCGCCGCGCGGCAACGACTTGCCGGTACCGCGCGCGCCCAATCGCGAGATCCCGGAGCCTCGTCTTGCACGTGCGCTTCTCGAACGCGTGGAGGACGTAGATCGCTTCCTACCCACAGATCGTGTCCGGCCTCTTTGCGGGCCAGCTCGGGAAATGCCCGCAACGCCGCCCGTGAGGAACCGACCCAGACGAGCGCCTTCAAGGTCATGGTTATATATAATTGGATATATGTCAATCACGGGGCAGTCGATCGAAATTCCCGCAGCGCGAGTTCGCACGATCCGTGCCGCTAGCAATGACTGGAATTGCCGCCCAATCCGTGGGAGGTGTGGAATAGACGGGCGATTCCTGCGAAGTGTGGCGCCGCGCCCCGGTGCAGAAAGTGCCAGGCCCTGAGCTCGAGGCGAATCAGGAGCGTCACGGCCGGGCAGGCGTTCGAGGCGGCCGAGCTGCTGTTGCCTCGCGTGCTCAGTCAGGGCGATGACGCAGATTGAGCGGAGAGTGGGTTCGGCTGGTTTCGTTTGAGTGGCGGCCTTTGAGACACACGGCGTGTAGGCCACCGCTGCACTGCCCGCTCACGAGCGCGGCCCGAATCGTTGCCCGAACCCGCGGGCCATGCCTCTGTGGAGCGCGGCCGCGCGTCTCCTGGAAGAGCTTCGGGCCCTTGGAGTATCCTTCGTGTCACGCAGGCCGTTGCAAATACCTGCGCCGACGGCCACGGCCTTTCGACTGAAATCGGGAGGGTCTAGCCGACCTTCTGCTGGTGCTTACCCGGCGTCGGAAAGGGACGGTTTTGAAACGTTGCTGCTTCGAAGCAACTGCCATATGCACGGAGACGGGTTCAGTTCCCTAATGGGAGGGGAGCCAAGGTGGAGCGCGATCCCCCGCACGCGGGTCTCAGGCACCGCGAGTCGAGCTGCATAGCTCAGTTTGTCTGCCCCGGTGTGGGTCTCACACAACGGTGACCCCTGTTACTCGGGTTTCTGTTCCGGATTGTCCAGGGTGTCAATTGACGGCAGCGGCGATAGCGCAGAGAGCTTTTCAGCGAACTCTCTGAAGCCGCTCCACTTCTTTACTTCCTCGACTTCCCGGCGTATGTCAAGGTGAGTCTTCTTCACTCCGTAGATGATGGCGACGGTCGACATCGCGGAATACCAGGTGGCCAGCTTGGGATTATCGCGGAAGAAGTCCACAACGGGAATGCTTCGTCCGTCATCGAGCTCGTGGATGTCACCCACTGACCACGTGTCAAACTTGTTGCGGAATGACCTCAGCTGAGGGGCATCCATCGCCTTGACGTGAGGGGAGAACGTAAAGTCCACGAACCGGACGTCGTGCACGAGGTCGTTGCGCAATTCCGAAAACGACCTTATGAATCGGCGGTCGCGGTCCTCCAGTAGGTCTAGTAACTTGGCCACCGCGACCTTCCCCAGATTCGCGCCGCTTAGCTCGAGACGAGCGAAAAATGGCTTTAGCCGAGGTTCGCCAACTACCATCGTAAGCAGGTGCGCGACGGCAGCCTCTAACACCGCGTGCGTCTTGATGACAAAGGACCAATCACTCTCACGAAGCAGTGACTCCATGAACCCTGGTGTGATGCCCAGTTCCTGCTCTAACCTGCGGACTTCCACCGCAACGGGACCGTAATCCTCTTCGCTCATCTCACCGCCCTTTGGCAGCCACGGCCTAAAGACGCCCTTCTTGCCCGGTCGCCAATCCAGAATTCTTTGGACTAGCGCTTCTTGCCCCCACTGCCCGACCTTGGCCCGGCAGTCGGCGGCGGTGGTGGCGGCGGCGGGATGCGCCCCTTTTGAATGTTGGTATGCGGTGTCGACGGATTGGGGATTGGCGTGGGTGTGGGCGTCGGTTCGGGTGCAGGCCTTGGCGGCGGGGCAGGCCTTGGCGGCAGGGCAGGCCTTGGCGGCGGGGCAGGCCTTGGCGGCGGGGCAGGACTCGGCGACGGCACCTTTGGAGCAGGACTCATTGTTACCCTCTCAGAGGTTAGCTCGCACGAACAGAATGATGCATCCAACGCCGAATGCGAACAGCAGCCCGCCAGCCGCGTTACACACAGCCGTGGCCACGGCGCACGCGCCACCCGGCCGCTTGATGTAGATCTTCCCGGCCCCGGCATCAACCTGCTTGATGGCGCGACGCATGGCAAGCTGGCTGAAGAAGAACGAGGCCAGCACAACGGTCACGCTCAGGCCCCAGCTTAGCCACGCCGCGAACAGCAAGAAAGGAGACTTCATGACCGCTGGCGCGACGAACTTGTCGACGAAGGCGAAGGAGACGCCCAACGCCCCGCCGGACAAGGACAGAACCGTCTTGTCAAAGTCCTCCTGGGCCTTCTCCTCGGCCAGCACTAGCACCTGTCGGTACTCCTTGAGTCCTTCCCCCTGTGATTGGTCGCGACCGCAATGCTTACACACGATTGCCACTTCTTGGATCTCTTCCGCACAGAACGGGCACCGCTTCTTCATTGCTTCTCAACGTTGGGCGTTCTGCTGTTCAGATCGGCACTGATCGCGTGCATTGTAGCGCAGTGCCTTGGCCCTGAGTGAGTGGCTGCCCAAAATCGGCTGCCGAGGCACGGCGTGGTGGTCCGAGGAGACGCGTGGCGACGGATGGTACTTGCGAGTTTATCAATCAGGGCGTATATTCTCTTCGACACCAGCGCGAGGCACGCTGGTAACCCGCCTCGTGACATCCGTCGGATCCTGCCGGCGGGAAGTCCCCGATGATGATGACGAAGGCGTTTGGAAACAAGCGTTGCGCCGGAGCATCATCGTGCCGAGGTCGAGCCCTACCAAGGTCGTCCGTCTTCCGGTCGTACTGGACCGCACGAGCCTAAGCGAAACAACGATTACGCGTCTGCGCCGCGCCGGGAGGTTTCCGGCGCCAGTTCAGCTTTCGGCTGGGTGTGTTGGCTGGCTCGAAAGTGAGGTCGAGGCGTGGCTACGCGCCCGGATCTTGGTACGTGCCACCACCCCCATGCGCCGCACGACGCCTGGGCAGTCTGCGCCGCAGGATTCTCAGCCGGAGCGGGGCGATGGCTGAGACTCCCCTGTCTCCGGTCGAAGTTGTTTTGGTTCGCGTGCTCACGTCCGCGATCGTCCGCCAGCTCCAGTCGCAAACGGACGGGGGTTCGTATCTGCCGCCTCCGGCGGGGCTGTGCGCCGCCTTCACCAGCGCCCGGCTCACCTCGAGATAGGTGGGTCGCGCCGCGTTATCCCAGTTCGCAGAGTCCGCGATGAACTTGAGCAGCGCCTTACGCAAGTCCTCGTCTGTAGTGCCCGGATTGCAGCCGCCCACCTACGGCAAGAGCTTCCGCGCGTCCTCGTTGAATTCTGTCGGGCAGAGCGGATCTCACGGGTCCGGACACAGCAGCGCGCGCAGCACCGCCCGGCTCGACGCCAGCGGCCGCGGCGCCCACCATAGGTGCAGCGTCGAGGGGTGCCCGTGCCGAATCGACTTCTCCCGCGCCGCGTGCCGCGACGCATCCGCGATCGGGAAGTCCACCTCGGCCAGCCGCCTGCAGGCCTTTGGGATCACGCGGTTGTCCTCATGCGCTCTTCCTCATTCTCAAGTCCCGCCGACCAGCCGAAGAGTACGCTTCACGTAGCCGTGCAGCTCATCCTCGATGACCGGCTCGGCGTCGGCGTTCGCATTCTGCTGATGATGGTACTTCTTTGAGTACCCGTTTATGGCCTCCAGTTCGGCAAGGTCGGCCTTGGCGTGTTGCAGGCCGCTCGTCGCGTCAGCAGCTCGTATCCTGCCGATGAAATCGCCCAGCCATTCGTTCGGCTGAAAGTGTCCGGGGAAGTGGCTCGTCAACATGGCCTCAAGAAAGGGTCGAATGGTTCTAGTGTCGTGACTCAGAAGCAAGTGAAATAAATAATGCGGCCTGGGCGTATGGCGCTGTGAGGAGGCGAGCATGCGCACAGGACGCCCCAGGACTCGCGTGATGTTGAACGCCGACGAA
>JAHECP010000162.1 GCA_024641665.1 Acidobacteriota bacterium | reverse complement strand
CCGGCGCCGGCGAGCAGCGCGGGCAGCCGTGGCTCGAGCCGCCGCCACCAGGGCGCGAGCGCGCCGGCGCCCCACGCGGCCAGCTCGTCCGGCACGCACCGCGGACAGCCCGCGGGATAGGACCCCTCGCAGCGCCGGCCGTCGAGGTCGAGCAGCTGGCCGCGATGGCAGATGAGCCAGTAGTCGTTGAGCGTGCAGACGATCGGCACGCTGCGGCGCGCCAGATCGGGCACGAGGTCGGTCGACAGATGCGTGAGGTGGTGCACGTGGGCGACGTCGGGTCGCCACTCGGCGGCAATCGCGGCGCCGATCCGGCCGACGCGCGCGTGCCGATAGCTGTCCTCGAACGACCGACAGGCCCGATAGGCGTGATTGATCCAGACGATCTCGATGCCGTCGCGCCGTTCGTGCCGGACCGCGTATTCCGGCCGCGAGGAGTCGTCCTCGCGCGTGAGGACACAGATCTCGTCGGCGAACCGCTGCTCGAGCGCGCGGACCAGGTCGTGCACGTAGATCTCCGTGCCGCCGCCGGCAGCGGGCGGGAACCCGTGCACGATGGTGAGCACGCGCATCAGCCCGCCCCTCCGATCGGGGCGAACGGCCGGGCGTCGCGCGCGCCCAGGTACTGGCCGAGCGGCCAGGCGATCGCCAGCGCCATCGCGCGGGCGGCCGCGGCGGGCCGGCCCCACTCCGCCAGCCGCGCGTGCGCCGCGGTGTTCGCGGCCATCGCGCGGACCAGGCACGACAGGTCCGGCACCAGACGCAGATCGAACAATTCGGCCAGCCGCGCGTGCAGCAGGCGCGTGCGCGTCAGCTCGTGCCGCGCGGACCGCTCGTGCGAGTGCACGACGACCGCGGCCGGCACGTACGCCAGCGCGTAGCCGGCCAGCAGGACGTCGCGGGCCCACTCGAGGTCCTCGGCCATCGGCGTGGCCTTGAAGGGATGGGCCGCCCACACCGAGCGCCGGAGGCACGAGCACACGTTGTCGAACACGCACGCGTGGAGCCGTTCGGCCGGCGAGAGCCGCGCGAACGCCTCGGGGGTCAGGCGCTGCGGCGGCCGTGGATCCGCGCTGGCGGCCGTCCACCGGGCGAGATACGCGCGGGTCAGGCGGCTCGCGTCCGGCCGTGGAACCTGCCGCGCGTACGTGCCGGCAATCGACGCGTCGTCGATGAGCGGCGCCACGAGCGACGCCAGCCAGCCGGGCGAGGCCGGCACCGCGTCCTGCACCATCAGCACGACGAACGCCCCGCGCGCCGTCTCGACGCCGAGATTGCGCGTGAGGCCGTGGTCGAACGCCCGGCGCTCGACGCGCACCAGGCGGTTGACGGGCCCCTCGAGCAGCTCGAGAGTCCCGTCGGTCGAGCCGGAGTCGACAGCGAGGATCTCGAAGAGAAACGGCGCCCGCTGCGCGGCGACGGCGTCGAGCAGCGCCGGCAGCGTGGCCGCGCCGTCGAGCGTCGGGACGACGATCGACACGAGCGGCCTACTCGTCATTGGATCGGCGGCGCCCCCTCCGCCCCGCTCCGCTCTCTCGCCTCTTCCTGTCCGTGTTCCATTTCCGCGGCTCATTCCGTGGCGATTTCCGTGGCCATTCCGTGGTCGTTTCTCAGATCGGCGGGGCCCCCTGCACCCCGCCTGGCTCGGTCGCTCGCGGGGACCCCTTCGCCCCGCGCCGCTCCCTCCGCGCTCTGCTCCATCTCGACGTATCGGTCGTGCCACCACGCCGCGTCCTCGTCGGCGGTCTTCACCGCCGGCAGGGCGCCGCGAAACCGGGCCAGGCGGCCCGGGTCCGTGACAAGCGACGCGAGCGCCGCCGAGAGCGCCGGGGCCGAGAAGGCGTCGTACAGGAGCCCGTTCACGCCGTCGGCGACCAGCTCGGGAATGCCGCCCTGCCGTGCGCCGACGACGGGCACGCCCGCCATGTACGCCTCGTGGATGACCATCGGCGAGTTCTCGGGCCACACCGACGGCACGACCAGCACGTCGAGGTCGCCGTACACCTCGCCGGCCCGATCGGGCTCGAACGGCCCCATGAACCGCACGGGCAGCCCGGCGGCCGCCGCGCGCAGGCGGGTGGCGTAGGACGGGAACGCCGACGGATCGCCGTGGAGGCGGACGTCGATCCGGTCGGCCGGCAGCCCGCGCACGGCCTCGATCAGGACGTGGGCACCCTTGTGCCAGACCAGCGTGCCGACGAAGCCCACGCGCAGCCGCCCGTCGCTCGACGCGCGCCGCGTGACCGCGAGGCGCGGCAGGCCGTTATCCGAGACCCGGATCTTCTCCGGCGCGACCCCCAGCCGCGCGTACTCGCGGCCGAGGGCCGCCGACGGCGCGACGAACAGGTCCACCTGCTCGTAGACGCGTGACGCGTAGGCCAGCCGCCGGTCCAGGTCGGCCGCGCCCAGAGGCGGACCCGGCGCCCGCCGCGCCAGATCGTGCATCGCGCCCACCAGCCGCGGCGCCACCCCCCGGACGCGCCGCGCCACGGCACTCGCGATGGCGAGGCCGGCCGGACGCGCCAGCCGGGTGACGGCCATCGCCGCATGGAACGGCGACTCGGCGAAGCACCTGGCGCAACGCGCGGTGTCGATCTCGACGCACACGTGCGACTCGCTCGCGTGCACGCGCTGCCCGCCCGAAGGGCACACCAGCGTGTAGTCGTGCAGCGTCGCCACCACCGCCGCGCCCTGCGCCCGGGCGAGCGCCGGCAGATCCATCGACAGGTTCAGCAGGTTGTGGACGTGGACGATGTCGGGACGAATCGCCGCGAGCACGTGCCGGAGCCGATCGTTGACGAGCGGCGAGCGGTAGGTCTCCTCGAACGTCGTGAACGTCCAGTTGTTCACCAGCTCGACGACCGGCAGCCCGTCGTACGCGCGCCAGGTGACGGTGCCGTGGGCGCGTCCGGGATCGGACTCGGCGCACAACACCCAGACGTGGTGCCGTCCGGCGAGCCGACGGGCCAGCTCGAACGCGTAGATCTCCGAGCCCGCGCGGTGGCGCGGCAGGAAATCGTGGATCGCGTGCAGCACGCGCATGGGTTGTTTCTTGGATCGGCGGGGACCCCTGCCCTACGGCGTTGCTCAGGGCACCCCGAGCGCAAGTCGAGGGGTGCACCCCGCCTGGCTCGGTCGTTACGTGGGGCCCCAACGCCCACTCCACTCCCTCGCTCTCGCTGTTATTGTCCGCGTCGCATTCCGTGTCCCGTGTCGCTCTTTCCGTGGCGTTTTCCGCGGCGATTTCCGTGGTCATTCCGTGGTCATTTCCCGGAATGCCCCCTTGCCTTCGCCTCGTTGCGCGCCACGCAGTCGGCGGCGCCGGGCGCCCGCGGGTCGAGCGCCAGGATCTCGCGGCACAGGCGCGCGGCCTCGCCCGGCTCGTCGAACACCGTCTCGAAGAGCGACGCGAGCTGCCGGCGCGCCACGAGGTTGGCCGGGTCGAGTGCCAGCGCCTGCTCGAACTGCCGGCGGGCCTCCGCCGGGTCCCCTTCGAGCAGCGCCAGCCCGCCGAGGTTGTTGTGCGCCCGCGCGAACGAGGGATCGATCGCCAGCGCGCGGCCGAAGGCCTCGCGTGCGGCGCCCACCTGCCGCGTCTCGGCGAGGCAGATCCCCAGGTTGTTGTAGGCGTCGCGGTGGGCCGGACGCAGCCTCGCGACGATGCGGTACTGCTCGATCGCCTCGGCGCACCGGCCGCTCTCGCGCAACGCGTCGCCGAGCTGATAGTGCGGCTCCCACGCCCCGGGCGCGGCGCGGGCGGCGTCGGCCCAGAGCGACACCGGGCTGGCCCACACGTGGGTCCGGGCGACGGTCAGCCAGCCGAGCACGGCCAGCGTCACGCCGAGCACGCCGACACGCCAGGCATTCCGCTGGATCGGCGGGGCTCTCCTTGCTTCCCTCCGCTCGCCCGCTCTTTCCGTGGCGATTTCCGTGGTCCTTCCGCGGCTCGTTCCCTGAGCACCCAACGCAAGTCCCAGTGCGGCAATCAGGAAGACGCCCATGCTGGCCAGATACACCCGATGCTCCGCCATCGGCTCGCGCAGCGGCACCGCGCTGGACGGCGCCAGGAGCAGCAGGAACCAGACGGCGCCGAACGTCGCGAGCGGCTCACGCCGGCGGACGGCGACGGCCGCGCCGATGCCGACGGCCAGCAGGACGACCGCGCCGACGACCGCGCGCGCCGGCGGCGGCGCCGCGACCGCATGCGCGATCGACTGGCCCACGGGCACGACCAGGAGACCGAGGTAGCGCGCGACGACGGTCACCTGCGTCAACGCGTTCGTCCACGCCGACCGGAACCCGGTGGCCGTCGGCTCCACCGCCAGCGTCGCGAGGCGGGCGAGCCCCGCCGCGACGACCACCGCCGTCAGCGGCGCGTGCAGGCGCCACAGGCGCCGGCGCTGCTCGGCCGGCGTCCCGCCGGTGCACAGCCAGTCGTAGGCCAGCAGCAGGAACGGAAACGCCGCGGCCACTTCCTTCGCGCCGAGCGCCAGGGCGAACATCGCGAGGCCGCCGGCCAGCCACGGCCAGGCGCTGCCGGCCAGCCAGCGCCGCGCCAGCAGCAGCGCCGCCAGGATGAAGGTGGCACACAGAACCTCGGAGCGGCCCGACACGTAGCCCACCGCCTCGGTCAGCAGCGGATGGACGGCGAAGAGCGCCGCCGTGGCGAAGGCGACCAGGCCCCGGCCGGCGGGCGGCTCAGCGAGCGAGCGGAGCGGGGCGTTGGGGCCCCGCCGATCCAAGAGGCCCCGCCCGCGCGCCGCGTCACCCGCCGCGTGCCAGGCCAGCCGATGGACCAGCACGACGTTGACGAGGTGCAGGAGGAGATTGGTCAGATGAAACCCGAACGGATTAAACCCCCAGACGGCGCGGTCGATCGCGTAGGAAACGTTGACGACCGGCCGGAACAGGCTGTAGACGAGCACGAACCGCCAGTTCGCGAGGTTCACGAGCGACGGATTGTTCAGGATGGTCGCGCGGTCGTCGTAGACGAAGGGATTGCCGAGCGCGCCGAGGTAAACGAGCGCCCCGAGCGCGGCGGCCAGCGCGGGCGACAGCCAGCTGGCTGTTTGCCGCGCCGCCGTCCGGGTTCCATGGCCGGCTTTGGGCATGGTCGGAGGCGTCAGTAGGCCTTGGCGAACCACGCCTCGGCCACCGCGGGCCGCCCGCACTTGACGCAGGCGCCGCCCTTGCCTTCGTAGCCGAAGGGGATGTTGCGCAGCGTGGCCTGGGTCTCCGACTTGATCTCGGCCTCGCACGCGTCGCTGCCGCACCAGCCGGCGATCACGAAGCCCGGCCGGCCCTCCATCAGGCGCACGAACTCGTCCCAGCTCTCCGCCCGCGTCGTGCGCGACTCGCGGAACTCGCGGGCGCGCGCGTAGAGGTTCTGCTGGATCTCGTCGAGCAGCGCCGTCACGCGGGCGCCGAGCCCGTCAACCGGTGTCGGCAGCTTCTCCCGCGTGTCTCGCCGGGCGAGCACGACCTGCGATTTCTCGATGTCCTTGGGCCCGATCTCGAGGCGAAGCGGCACGCCGCGCAGCTCCCATTCCGAGAACTTCCAGCCGGACGTGTAGGTGTCGCGATCGTCGAGGTAGACGCGGACGCCGGCTGCGACGAGCGCGTCGCGCACCCGCACGGCCGACGGCAGGACGGTCGTCTGCCAGTCGCCCCGCTGAATGGGCACGATGACGACCTGGTAGGGCGCGACTCGGGGCGGCAGCACGAGCCCGCCGTCGTCGCCGTGGGTCATGATCACGCCGCCGATGAGCCGGGTGGTCATGCCCCAGGACGTCGTCCAGGCGTGCTGGACCGACTTGTCGCGCCCCTGGAACTGGATGCCGAACGCCTTCGCGAAGTTCTGCCCGAGGTTGTGGGACGTGCCGGCCTGCAGCGCGCGGCCGTCGCCCATGAGCGCCTCGATCGAATAGGTCATCGAGGCCCCGGCGAACTTCTCGCTCTCGCTCTTGCGGCCGTCGATGACGGGCATGGCCAGCTCGGTCTCCACGAATTCCTTGTAGAGGGCGAGGATCTTCAGCGTCTCGGCCTGCGCCTCCTCGGCGGTCTCGTGGGCCGTGTGCCCCTCCTGCCACAGGAACTCGGTCGTGCGCAGGAACAGCCGCGTCACCTTCTCCCAGCGAACGATGTTCGCCCACTGGTTGATGAGCACGGGCAGGTCGCGCCACGACTGGATCCACTTCGCATACATCGTCCCGATGATGACCTCGGAGGTGGGCCGGATGGCGAGGCGCTCCTCGAGCACCTCCTCGCCGCCTTGCGTGACCCACGCCACCTGCGGCGCGAAGCCCTCGACGTGGTCCGCCTCCTTGCGCAGGAGGCTCTCCGGCACGAACAGCGGGAAGTAGGCGTTCACGTGCCCCGTGGCCTTCAGCCGCCGGTCGAGGCCCTGCTGGATGAGCTCCCAGATCGCGTAGCCGTAGGGCCGGATGACCATGCAGCCCTTGACCGGCGAGTAGTCGGCCAGCTCCGCGCGCCGGACGACGTCCGTGTACCAGCGGGAAAAATCCTCCGACCGGGGAGTGATCTCGGTGACGAATCCGTCGTTCTTGTCCGCCATCAATGCCGTTCCTCGGTGATGTCGTCGGTCAAATGAGTCTTCCAGTGTATATCGTCGCGGCCCGGAAAGTCCGAGCGGAAGTGCGCCCCCCGGCTCTCCCGGCGGCGGAGCGCCGCTCTGGCCACGAGCCGTCCGACGACGAGCCGGCTCAGGCCACGCCAGCCGGCGGCGTCGAGTACCGCGCCCTCAACGAGATCGGGCGCGAAGGCGGCCCACGTCGTGTCGAGCGCGCGCACGGCTTCCCCGAGGCCTTCACCGTCGCGAAACAGACCGACGCGGCGCCACATGAGGTCCGCGATCTCTCCCTCGTCCAGCGGCAGGCGAGCCTCCCCGCGCCGCACCGGCCGCCCGGCGGCCGCCTCGGGCGGACGCGAGGCCGGGTCCGCGGCCCACACGCGCATGGCCCGCGCGGCGCGGGCCCCGAACACGAGCCCTTCGAGCAGGGAGTTGCTGGCCAGCCGGTTCGCGCCGTGCACGCGCGTGCAGGCGACCTCGCCGGCCGCGAAGAGACCGGCCATCGACGTCCGCCCGTCGAGATCGGTCTCGACGCCGCCCATGAAATAGTGGGCGGCCGGACCGATCGGCACCGGGTCGCGCGCCAGATCGAGGCCGGCGCGGCGGCACACGGCGGAGATCCCCGGAAACCGCTCGTGCACGAAGCCCGACTCGAGGTGCCCCAGTGAGAGGCACACGGGCTGTCCGGTGCGCTCGATCTCCCGCGCGATGGCGCGCGCGACGCGATCGCGCGGTGCCAGCTCGCCGTCCGGATCGGCGCGCGCCAGGAAGCGCTCCCCCGCCGCGTTCAACAGGTACGCCCCCTCGCCGCGCAGCGCCTCCGACAGCAGGAAACGTGGCGCGCCCGGCGCGTCCAGCACAGTCGGGTGGAACTGCACGAACTCGAGGTCGGCGACCCGCACGCCGGCGCGCCAGGCGATCGCGACGCCGTCGCCGGTGGCCACCTCGGGGTTGGTGCTCTCGCGGTAGACGCGGGCGGCGCCGCCGGTCGCGAGGAGCGTCGCGCGCGCGAGCACGGGCACGAGCGCGCCGCGCTCGTCGAGGTAGCGCATGCCGGCGCATCGCCCGTGCTCGACGATGGCCTCGACGGCGCAGGCGTGCTCGAGGACCCGCACGCTCGGCCGGGAGGCGACCCGCTGCCACAGCACGCGGTTGATCTCCCGGCCCGTCGTGTCGCGCGCGTGCAGCACCCGCCGCACGCTGTGCGCGCCCTCGCGGGCCCGGGCGAGGTCGCCCGTCGCGTCGCGGTCGAACCGCGCGCCCCAGTCCACGAGCTCGAGCACGAGCCGGCGGCCGTCCTCGACGAGCACGCGCACGGCGTCCGGGTCCGACAGCCCGTCGCCCGCGGCCAGCGTGTCGGCCGCGTGCAGCTCGAGGCTGTCGTCGGGGCCGACGGCCGCGGCGATGCCGCCCTGCGCGTAGCCCGTGCTGCCTTCTTCGGAAGACGCCTTGGTGAGGATGATGACGAGACCGGCGTCGGCGAGATCGACCGCCGCCCGCAGGGCGGCGATGCCACTGCCGACTATCAGATGGTCACCGCGGAGTGTCACGCTGTCGGGTTCCTGTACTGTTATCCTACCATCCGGCCCGCGGCGCTACCCAGGCACGTCATGACGACATCCGTCCAGATCCAGGTGCACAGCCGGCACGGCGCGTACCCGGTGCACATCGGCGCCGGGCTCGCCGGCGAGCTCGGGCGGCTGCTCGACGAGCGCGGGCTGCCCGAGCGCCGGTTCGTCGTGACCAGCGCGCGCATCTGGCGGCTGCACGGCAGGCTGCTCGCGAAGGTGCAGCGTCGTCGCGAGCCGATCCTGTTGCCCGACGGCGAGCGCCACAAGACGCTCGCGTCGGTGGCGCGCGTCTACGACGCGCTCGTCCGGGCCGAGGCCGACCGCGCGACGACCGTCATCGCCTTCGGCGGCGGCGTCGTCGGCGACACGGCCGGGTTCGCCGCGGCGACCTACCTGCGCGGCGTGACGCTCGTGCAGGTGCCGTCGACGCTCCTCGCCCAGGTCGACAGCGCCATCGGCGGCAAGGTCGGCGTGAACCTCGCGCAGGGCAAGAACCTCGTGGGCGCCTTCTACGCCCCGGTGCTCGTCGTCGCCGATCCGCTGCTGCTCGCGACGCTGCCGCGCCGCGAGTTCCGGTCCGGCCTGTACGAGGTCGTGAAGTACGGGGTGATCGCCAGCCGCGACCTCTTCGACCGCCTCGCCGGGACGCTCGCCGCTGCCTTCGCGCGCGAGCCGGCCGCGCTCCACCCGATCATCGCCGAGTCGTGCCGCATCAAGGCGGACGTCGTCGGCCGCGATGAGCTGGAGCACGGGCCGCGGCGCGTCCTCAACTTCGGCCACACCGTCGGCCACGCGCTCGAGGCGACGACGCGGTACCGGCGGTTCCTGCACGGCGAGGCCGTGGCCCTCGGCATGCTCGTCGCCGCGGAGCTGGCCGTCGCGCGCGGCGCCCTGCCGGCGGACGACCGCGACCGGCTCGCGCAGCTCATCGCGCAGATGGGCCCGCTCCCGGCGATTGCGGACCTCTCGGCCGCCGCTACGCTCGAGGCCGTTCGCCGCGACAAGAAGACCGTCGCCGGCCGCCTCCACTTCGTGCTGCCCACCGGGATCGGCACCGTGACGGTCGTCGACGATGTGGGGGAGAAGGAGCTCGAGCGGGCGATGCGCGCGGCGGGCATGCGCGCGTAGCCGCCGCGCGGGAGACCCCGTGCGCTCTACTCCAGGCGGTGCTCCTTCAGCTTCGAGGCCAGCAGCTTCGCGCTCACCTTCAGCAGTTCGGCCGCGCGCAGCTTGTTGCCGCCGCTCTCGGCGAGCGCCATCTCGATCTTGCGACGCTCCGCGGCCAGCGCCGCCTTCCGGACCGCGTCGGCGAGACCGCCCGACAGGTCCACGCCCGCCCACGCGTCCGCGGGCTTCTCGGCTACGGGCGGCGGCGTCTGGAAGGACAGGTTCAGGTGCCGCGGCTGGATGGTGTCGCTGTCGGCGAGGATGACGGCCCGCTCGATGCAGTTCTGCAGCTCGCGCACGTTGCCCGGCCAGCGATACCCGCGCAGCTCGGCGAGCGCCTCGGGCGCGATGCCGAGGCGCGGCTTGTTCATGTCGCGGCAGAACCGCTCCACGAAGTAGTACGCGAGCGTCACCACGTCGTCCTTGCGCTCGCGCAGCGGCGGCACGGTGATCGGAAACACCGACAGGCGGAAGTACAGGTCCTCGCGGAACGTGCGGGCCGCCACGGCGTTCTTGAGGTTCTTGTTCGTCGCGGCCACCAGCCGCACGTCCACGTGCACGAGTGACGTCCCACCGAGCCGTTCGAAACACCGCTCCTCGAGCGCGCGCAGGATCTTCGCCTGGAGTCCCGGCGTGAGGTCGCCGATCTCGTCGAGGAAGAGCGTGCCGCGGTGCGCCACCTCGAACTTGCCGATCTTGCGCCCCACCGCGCCCGTGAACGCGCCCTTCTCGTGACCGAACAGCTCCGTCTCGAGCAGCGTGTCCGGAATGGCCGCGCAGTTGATGGCGACAAACGGCGCGGCCGCCCGCTCGCTGAGCGCGTGCAGCGACCGCGCGAACAGCTCCTTGCCCGTGCCGCTCTCCCCCTCGATCAGCACCGTGGTGTCGGTCGTCGCCGCCCGCTGCAACGAGGCCAGCACCTTGAGCAGCGCCGGATCCGACCCGACGATCTGCGGCGCGCCGCGCCGCACCGCCAGCTCCTCCCGCAGGAGGAGGTTCTCGGTCAGCAGTCGCCGCTGCTCGAGCGCGCGCGAGACCAGCAGGAGCAGGTGATCCGGATCGACCGGCTTGGCCAGGAAGTCGAGCGCCCCTTCCTTCATCGCGGACACGGCGTCCTCGATGCCCCCGTAGGCGGTCATCACGATGACGGGCGTCCCCGCGTCCTGCTCCTTGGCGGCCCGCAGTACGCCGAACCCGTCGCCGTGCGGCAGCCGGAGGTCCGAGAGCACCACCGCCGGGGGCGTCTCGGCCAGCCGCCGGACGGCCTCCGGCTCGTCCCTCGCCTCCACGACGGCGTGCCCGTCGCGTTCCAGGGCGTGCCGCAGCATCGTGCGGAGCGAGTCCTTGTCCTCGACGAGCAGGATGAGGGCGGGGGCAGACAAGACGGCGACGGACGACCCGGGGGCGGCGCTACCGCACCCAGCCAGGAGGCACGCCCGCCTTGCGGGCCTCTTCCTGGATGTCCGTAATCTCCTTCTTCAGTCGATCGAGGTCCGCGGTCGTGCGCGCCATCTCGTCCTTGGCCTTCTGGGTGTCCTGCGCGATCTGCGCCCTCTGTGCCGGGTCGTCCCGGTTCACGAAGTCTGTCTGCAGGGCGTTGAGACGGCTCTGGAGCGCCGCCTGCAGGATTTCGGCCCGGGCCAGGTCCTCGCGCGCCTTGGTGATCCGATCGCGCCAGTACTTCTCGTCTTTGACTTCCTTCGGCGGCTCCGCCTGGGCCGCCGCATCGGGCGCCGGCTGCGCCGCCGGCGCGGCGGCCGCCGGGGCGGGGGCGGGCGGGCTCGTAGCCTCGGGCCCGAGGTCACGATTCGTGTAGACCTTGGCCTCGGACTTCACGGCCTTCCGGCGCTCCGCCTCCTTGCGCGCCACCTCGGCCAGCGACTGCGCCTCGAGCGCCGTGGCCGAGAGGCCCAAGGTCAGGAGGCCGGCCAGGCCTCGGATGGTCCACGTCCTCAAACAACGCCGGCGGTTCGACGGCGAGAGACGGTCGTGCATGGCTTGCCCCCGGGAATGCTGGTCGCCCCGTACCTTATCGGCTCGACCCGGGCCGGACCTGAGCCTCAGTCTATCAGAGCCGGTCAGGGCCGGAGGCCCGGCGGTTCGCCGGGTCCGCCGTTCCCCGCCTTCGGCGGCTTGCTCAGCGACGCGATCCGCGCCTTGACCTGGTCCGCGTCCGCGGCCCCCGGCGCGAGCCGCAGGTAGTCCTCGTACGCCGCGACGGCCTCGGCCGTCTGCCCGAGCTTCTCGTAGCTGATGCCGAGCGAGAGGCGGAACGTCGGGTCGTCCGGGGCGAGGGCGATGGCCCTGAGGTATCCCTCGACGGCCGCGGCTTCGTCACCGGCCTTGTGCAGCGCCTGAGCGAGGTTGTACTCGGTCGCGTAGTCGTTGGGGAACAGGCGCTCGGCGATGCGGTACTCCGCCACGGCGCGGTTCCAGTCGCCCAGCTCACCCACCGCGTGCGCCAGGTTGAAATGATAGGCCCAGCGGTCCGGGATGAGCGCCACGGCGCGCTCGAGGTGCGGAACGGCCTCCTTCACGCGCCCGAGGCGGACGAGCACCTGGGCCAGGTTGCTGTGCGACTCGGCATCGTCGGGGTTGCGCGTCAGGGCGTCCTGGAAGTACTGGAGGGCCCCCTCGTAGTCGCCCCGCTCGTACTGGAGCTTGCCGGAGCCGCTCGGGTTCAGGAACGGCGGGTCGGCCTCGGCCGGCCGGTCCGGCGTCGCGGGCTGCGGCGCGGCCGCCGCCGGCGCGGCGGGCGCCCGCGTCGTGGCGGCGTTCGCGGCGGGCACGGCGCGCGTGTCGGGGATCTCACGCGG
>JAHECP010000030.1 GCA_024641665.1 Acidobacteriota bacterium | reverse complement strand
CATGCCCAGCGCGGTCACCCGGCGCGGCGCCGCGAGCTCGTCGCCGCGCAGCCGCTCGAGCGCCGCGCGCCGCCGCAGCTTGCCGGACGAGGTCCGCGGCCGCGTGCCCGGCGCGAGCAGGACGACGCGGTCGGGCACGAGCGCCAGCGCCTCGGACAGGCGCTGGCGGATGGCGATCACGCGGCATCCAGGCTCTGTCACGCGGATGCTGAGCTGCGCTGGCGATGCTCAGCCTCGTAGTACTCCTGCACCCAGCGGCGGTTCAGGTCGTCGCCCGACGGCAGATCCCGCTCGGTGGCGCACTTCGCGCACGTGACCCGGCCGGCCACGGCCTTGCCGAACGGCGTGCCGCACTGCGGGCACGCGCGCGGCGAGCTGTCGATGAGCCCGCGGATCATCCGCACCCACGTCGTGACGTTCAGGAAGATCTGCCCGAACTCCGCCACGGTAAGCTCGCCCCACACCGACGGATCCACCTCGGGCATCCGGTGCGCGAAGAACTTCCGGCCCTCCTCGGTGAGCCGCCCGTCGCGCACCAGGACCTCGGCGCCGAACACCTCCTGCGCCATCTGCAGGATGTTCTTCTGCGGGATCAGGATGTTGAACTCCTCTTCTGCGTCCATCGTGATCTCGAGCAGGTCCAGCGACTCGGCGCCGAGGTCGGCGAGATTCGCCTCGCGTGTCACCTGTGCGGGGTCGATTCGCAGGCTCGTGGCCACGACCCGGGCGAACCGTTCGAGGATTTCCTGGTCACGTGCGTCGAGTGTCGCGTTGAGCATCGTCGTTCCTTTCACGCTCCCTGATGTGCCGGTGTCCTGAGAGCCGCCGCCTCAGGCGCCCTTCACGGCCAGCACGGCGTTCTGGCCTCCGAACGCGAACGCATGCGCCACCGCCGCGCGCACTCGCGCCTGACGCCCCACGTTGGGCACGTAGTCCAGATCGCACGCCGGATCCGGCTCGCCGTAGTGGGCGGTGGGCGGCACGTGCCCGTCGCTCACCGCCTTGATGGCGCAAATCGCGTTGCACACGCCCGCCGCCGAGATGGTGTGGCCGAGCTGCCCCTTGCAGGAGGAGACCGCCAGCCGCCGCGCGTGCCCCCGGTACACCCGCTTGATGGCGGCCGTCTCGGCCGCGTCGTTCTTGGGCGTCGACGTGCCGTGGGCCGCGATGTAGTCGACCTCGTCGGGCGCCAGGCCCGCGTCCGCGAGCGCCAGCTCCATCGCGCGCACCTCCGCGCCGCCGTCCGGCGACGGGTCGGTGAGGTTGTGCGCGTTCAGCGTGGCACCGTAGCCGGCAACCTCGGCGTAGATGCGCGCCCCGCGCGCCACGGCCAAGTCGCGGCGCTCCAGGAGCAGGGCGCCGCCGCCTTCGCCCATCACGAACCCGTCACGCCGGCGATCGAAGGGCCTCGAGGCCGCCTCCGGGTCGGGGTTGCGGCTGAGCGCGCCCAGGACCGAGAACGCCAGGATTCCCACGGGCGCCACGAGCGACGCGGCGCCGCCGGCCAGCATCGCGTCGGCGCGGCCGCGCGCGATGAGCCGGCAGGCCTCGCCGATCGCGAACGCGCTCGCCGCGCAGGCCGTGTCGATCGCGAGCGTCGGGCCCGCGAGCCCCAGCGCCCGGGCCGGCACCGTCGCCGTCATCTCCCCGAGCCGGCGGTGGAAGTGGAACGGCGGCTCGGTGCCGCCCTCGGCCGCGAACCGCGGCAGGTCCAGGGCGGTGGCGCCCGGCCGCCGGAAGCGGTAGTGCTCACGAATGAGCCCGGCGTGCACGTAGTTCACGCTGGTGCCCGCGGCCACGCCGACCCGGCGCGCATCGATCCGGTCCGCGTCCAGGCCGGCGTCCGCCCAGGCCTCACGGCAGACGCCGAGGAAGAGCCGCACGCCCCGGCGGCAGTGGTCGAACGGAATCGACTCGAGGCCGGTCTCGTCGATCGGCGGGCGGCGCACCTCGGCGGCCACGCGGCAGTCGTACTGGGACGCGTCGAAATACGTAATCGGCGCGATGCCGTTGTCGCCCGCCAGCAGGCGCGGCCACACGGTCGCCAGGTCCGGTCCCAACGCCGTCGTGAGCCCGATGCCCGTCACCACCACTCGATGCATGCCGGTTGTCCCGCGCCCCTGCCGGGTCTTCGCCTGGATCAGCGGCAGTCATGGCCACCTGACGCCGGCCCGGGTCAATCATGCCTCGCGGAAGGGCCCGGACCAGCGGATACAGACACGTCTGCGTCTCATCCGGGACAGGGCAGGGACACGGCCAGCCGGCCAGGCCGCGCGCCTACCCTGCGGCAGAGCATTGCTGAAGGATTACCGGACCCGTCATGACTATCACAGTTGAGGTGTCCAGTCGATGGTTTCAGGCGGAGCTTCGCTAGAAGGTGACGTGCAGCTCGATCGTGCCGCGACGAGGCGGGTTGAGGTAGACCTGCGCGTCGGCCAGTTCGCTCTCGGCCACGATGTAGCGCGAGTCGCCGACGTTGAGGACCCTGCCCACCAGCCGGTAGCGGCCCACGGCGTACGACGCGCCGAGATCCACCACCGCGTACGGATCGGTGAAGGCGGAGTTGCGGCGGTTCACCGGCCGTGCGCCGGCCCCGCGCATCGCCGCGAACACGCCGAGCCCGGAAGACGGCAGGTAGTCGACCTCCGCGTTCCACAGGTGCTTGGGCGCCAGCTCGAGCCGGTTGCCGTCGAGCACGATCTGGGTGCCGTCGTCGTCGGTCATCGTGAACCGCGTGAAGATCGGGTTGTGGTAGGCGTAGCCGAGCTTCACGCGCAGCGGCGATCCGGGCACCGGGGTCACCTCGCCGTCCAGCTCCACGCCCCGGAAGCGCTCCGCCCCGGCGTTGGTGTAGACCACGAGGCCCTGCACGACCTGGCTGACGACGAGGTTCTTGAAATTCATCTGGAAGACCGACGTCTGCAGGGCCAGACGGCCGTCGGTCGTGGCGATCTTCACGCCGCCCTCGCCGGCGTCGGCGGTCTCGGGCTCGAGGATCGGTCCCTGCGCCTCCGGCTCGCCGAAGTTCACCGCGGCGGGCTTGAACGCGTGATTGAACGAGCCGTACAGATTGGCGACGATCGGGCCGCCCGCCGTCATGCGGTAGGTCGCCGCCGCGCGGTAGCTCGCGGCGGCGTGGGTGGCCGCGTCCTCCACGGCCTGCTCGCCCGGCTTGTCGCCGCCGACCCGTGACTGCTCGCGGGTGAAGTCGGCCCGGACGCCCCCGGCGAGCCTGAAGCGGTCGGTCACGTCGAGCTGCTCGTGCACGTACGCGCCGCCGAAATCGCGACGGTTGAAGAACTCGGCCTCTTCGCCCGTGAGGTCGGTGGACGCGGGGGGTGCGGCTGGGCCAGCGACACCGCGTAGTCGAACAGGCTCGCCTCGGCCTCCAGCCGGCCGAACTGGTAGCCGCCGCCCGCCTGCAGCAGGCTCGGCCGGCCGCGCCAGCTCGAGCGCCACTCGAGGTGCGTGTCGTCGAAGATGTCGAGCTGCTCGGGCGACAGCGCCGAGCCCTGCGCCGACGCGACGGGATCGGCGGACGCCAGGAAGCTGCGAATGCGCGACTGGCTGTCGAACGAGACGCTCGAGGTGCTGACGAGGAACAGGGTGCGGCCAACGGGTCGTTCCACGTACACCGTGCCCATGGCGATCCGGTCGGCGACCGCGGCGTCCGTCACGGCGTAGTTCCGGTCGATCGACACCCCCGGCGCGACCTCGGCGCCGGCGCGCGGGAACGGCGCGCCGAACCCCTGCGTGCGATCGAGCACGCGGCCGATGACCTTGAGCTGGCCGGCGCCGGAGGCCAGCGGCTTCCCGAAGCTGAGCTCGACGCGTTCCTCGCGGTCGCCGGCGCGCGGCTGCCAGCCGTCGGCGTGCCGGGCCAGGAACGAGAGGCGCCACAGCTTGTCGCCCTGAATGAAGTCGAGCGCGCCCGCCGCGCCCACGGTGCCGAGCGTCCCGCCGGTGAAGGTGGCCGCGCCGCGGCGGCCGGCCTGCGCCGAGCGCGTGAACACCTGGATGATCCCGGCGAACGCGGTCTGGCCGTAGAGCACGGCGTTCGGCCCCTTCACCACCTCGATCCGCTCGATGTTCTCGATCGGGACGAAGGCCGTGTTGGGGTTGTAGGCCCCGCCGGCCGGCACGCCGTCGATGAACAGGGCGTAGGCGTCGAACTCGCGCAGCCCCCACAGCGCGATCCCGCTGGTCATCGGCCCCTCGTCCGCGCCGGCGCTGACCTCCAGGCCGGGCAGCAGGGCCAGCGCGTCGGCGAGCGTCGTGACGCCGCGCGCCGCGAGCTCGGCGCCGGTGATCTGCACGACGCTCGACGGCGCGTCGATCTGCTTCTCCTCGGTGCGATCGGTCGTCACGGTGACGGCGGTATCGAACTTCGGCGGTTGGGCCGGCGGCGCGGCGGGCGGATTCTGGGCCGTCTGGGCCTGGGCCACGCCGGCGCAGGCCACGAGGACCAGCGCCACGCGCCGCGTGTGAGCGATCTGCGTCTCGATGGTCATGGGGATTCGGTCGGGAACGCGTCAGGGGGTCCCGGGCACGCGCCGGCCGGCGCCCGACGGCGCCGGCCGGCGCCGGTGGTCATTGAGCCAGCTTGCCGTGCGTGTTCTTGCCGGCGCGCGGGCCCTTGTTGTCGCGCGCGGGCGCGTGATCGAGGTCGGCGACCTTCCAGCCGGTCTCGTAGACCAGCTGCCCGATCCGCGCCATCTTCTCGAACTGGATGCGATCCACCTCGTCGGTGTTCGCGTGGTAGTCCGGGTGCAGCCCGGTCGTGTAGAAGATGATCGGGATGCCCTTGGCCGCGTAGCTGTAATGGTCGCTGCGGTAGTACACCTGCTCCAGGTCGGACGGGTCGTTCATCTCGTAGTCGAGCGTGAGCGGACGCGGCAGGCTCGCGTTCGCGTCCTCGTCGAGGTTGTGCAGCTCGGTGCTGATCCGGTCGGAGCCGACGAGATAGACCGTGTTCTCCTCGCTCGGCTTGTCGTCGCGGTTGCGCCCGACCATGTCCATGTTCAGCTGCGCCACCACGTGGTCGAGCGGCACGGTCGGGTAGTCCGCGTAGTAGCGCGAGCCCCACAGGCCGCGCTCCTCCCCGGTGTGCCACACGAAGAGCAGGGACCGCTTCGGCTTCGGGCCCTGCGCGTAGGCCCGGGCGAGCGCCATCAGCGTCACGGTGCCCGACCCGTCGTCGTCCGCGCCGTTCCAGATGCGGTCGCTCTCGGCGCCCGGCGTCACCCGCCCCGGTGCGCCCTGCCGCCGGCCGTCCACGATCGGGCCGGTCGCGTACCCCACGTGGTCGTAGTGCGCGCCGAACGCGACGTAGGTGTCCTTCAACACCGGGTCCGTGCCTTCCACCACACCCACGACGTTGTGCGAGTACTGGGTGCGCACGACCTCGTAGTCGGCGTCGATCGCGAAGGTCAGCTTCACGTTCCTGAGCGTGAACGACGGCAGCGGCTCCTGCGCTTCCGCCTTGGCCTTCAGGTCCGCGTAGTCCTGGCCCGCCGCCTTGAACAGGAAGTCGAAGAACTCGTCCGACCCGGTGACGGCCGGCGCGACGACGTCGTCGAGCCGCTGGACGGTGGTGAAGTCCACCTGCGGCTCGTACTGGCGGCCGAACCCTGCGGGCGGCCCAGCGGCCGGAGGGCCGGCCGCCGGCCGCGCGCCGCCCGGGGGCGATGGCGCTGCCGCGCCCGGCGCACCCGCCGGGGCCGCGCCGGGCCGGCCGAACCGCGGCATCACGGGCCCGATCACGGCGGCCGCGCCCGCCTGATCGGTCGCCATGCGGTTGCGCCCGCTGATCAGACGCCGGTGCTCGCGCGGATCCAGCCCTTTCGGCCCGCGCGTCCCCAGCCAGATTACGACCGTCCCTTTCATGTCGCGCCCGGCGTAGTCGTCGTGGTCGATGAACGGCGCGCTCATGCCGTACCCGAGGAACTCCACCCGATCGACCGTGAACGTGCGCTTGCCGCCCACGTTGGCGGGAAACTCGACACCCTCGCCCTGTACGAACGTCCGGCGCTGGCCGTTCGCCTCGACCGTCACGCTCGAGTGATTGGCGCTCTTGACCCCGAGGACGACCACGGCCTGGAAGTAGGTGCCGTGGTCGCCGCCCGGCTTGACGCCCCACTCGCGCAGATGGTCGGCGATGTAGCCGCCGGCCATCGCCAGCCCTTCGGACAGCGCCGCCCGGCCGTCGAGATCGTCGGAGGCGATGTACGACAGCCATTGCCGCAGGTCGGGTCCGGTAATCGAGTCCCGACCGCCGCTCCCTCCCTGTGCGAGCGCCGCGGCCGCCACCAGCGCCCCGGTCACGGCCCCCAGCAGCCACGTCGTCCGGCGATGAGCCCTCATGTCACTGACCTCCTGGTCCACGGGGCGTCCCTTCGCGGACGCCGACCGTGAATACTACCAGGGGACACGTTCCGTTTCGTGGCGCCGGACACACCCGGCCCCGACGGGCACCGAGCCGGCCGGTGCAGATGGATTGGGGTAGCCTAGGCGGGAGGACGAACTACTACCAGGACTCGTAGGTGGCCGGCCGCCGCGTGGTCGTCACCGGATGATCCACGTGAAGATCTTCCGGCCGTCGACCTCGGTCTCGAGGTCGGGCAGCCAGTCGCCCATCGCGTAGGCATGCGACACGACGCGCGTCCCGCGCGCCAGCTCCGTCCGCAGCTTGTCGCGCACTTTCAGGTTCACGGTGGGCAGCAGGTACAGCGTGACGACGGTGGCGTGGCTGAGATCGACGGTGAAGAAGTCCGCCTCGATGAACGCGACTCGGTCGGCCACTCCCGCCCGTTCGGCGTTCCGCCGGGCCTCGGCGACGAGCGCCGGGTTGCGCTCGATCCCGACGCCCCGGGCGCCGAACTCCTTGGCGGCGGCAATCACGATGCGGCCGTCGCCCGAGCCCAGGTCGTAGACCACGTCGGCGGGCGTGACGTGCGCCGCCTGCAGCATCGCCGTGACCACGGCCGGCGGCGGCGGGACGTAGGGCACGTCCACCGGCTGCGCGGCGGCGGCCGGCGCCAGCAGGCCCCACGCCCCCAGCAGGATCGCGCCCGACCTCAGCGGGACTCGACACATGACGCCATTTTAGTGTCCTGAATCCGAAGTCCGTCACCAAATTCCCTGGCGAGGCATCCGGGACTTTGGCAACGGACTTCGGATTCAAGACACTCGCGCAGGCGGGCCGGCGTCAGCGCGTCACCAGACGGATGATGACCACGGGAACGCCGACGCCGACGAGCAGCACGAGGCCGAGGAGGACGACCGCCGCGCGGCGGCCGAAGTTCAGCGTGTAGCCGATGCCGACGCGCGCCGGCACGAACAGCCGCGGGTCGGCGCGGTTGACGTAGAGGACCTTGAGGCGCCAGTGCGGGCTGTTATCGGCTGCGCTGGATGTCGAGCGGCCGACCGCCCGCATCGCGCGCACGCCGATCGCCACCGAGCACGCGATCGCGGTGACCACGCCCAGCCCGTACACCCGGCCGAGCCCGCCCATGCCGACCTGCCACAGGCCCACGAGCTGGACGGCCGCCAGCCCCTGGAACGCAATCCAGACGAACGACAGCAAGGCGATCGCCTCGGCCATGACGCGCATTCGCGGCGCGTGGTTCACATCCTCCCCCGCCGCATCCACGTCGGGCGCGGCGCGCCAGAGCAGCAGCGCCACGATCGCGCCGAAGATGAGCGCGAGCGCGGCCTGGATCGCGACGGGCATCAGGACCAGCGACCAGGACTTGACCACCCACCGGTCGGGGAATCCGCGCCTGAAGTGCACGGGCAGCATCGGCGTCAAGCGGGCGTAGCGACCGGCGAGATAGCCGCCGGTGCCCGCCATGACGGCCGCCGTCAGCGTGATCGCGACGAGGGTGATGCGCGTGACGCGCGCCTCGACATCGGCCATGCGGCCTCCCGGTTCGGCTGGCTGGGGAACGAGCGCGCTCCAGCATAGCACGCTGGTTTCGCGTCCGGCCCCCGGGGTATGCTCGCCCCGGAGCGAACGGCGATGACCCAGCAGATGTCCCGGCGTGCCTGGCTGAAGACGGTGAGCGCCGCGAGCGTCACCCCGTTGCTGATTCCCGAGCCGCAGTTCGCGACGGCGCCACCCCCTGCGGGCGCGCCGCCGCAGGCGCCCCCCTCGGGCACGATCTTGCCCCTGACCTCGACGAGCGAGGTCTTCGTGCCCCCGCGCGGCCGCTCGTTCATGAAGTTCAGCTTCGACTTCCCCGAGCCGTCGGTGCAGGTCGGCCCCTTGCGCTTCGGGTTCCTCGTCTTCACGCACGAGAACGCGTACGGCCTCGACGCGTCGCGCATGACGGTCGCCTCCGACGGCGGGGCCCTGGCGCTGGCCTGCTCGGGTTTCGTCTGGGCCGGCGGGCAGGAACGGGCGGACGGCCGCCTCGAGGCGCGCTTCGAGCAGACGGGCCAGGACGTCGAGTGGCGCGTCACGGTCGAGATGGACCGGCCGATCAAGGCCGTCACGACCATCCTGCGGGGCGTCCCGCGCGGCCGGATCTCGGCCGGCGGGTCGGGCTTCTTCGACCCGCGCGACGGCGAGCAGCTCTTCGGCTATCCCTTCTCGGGCGGCGACCTCTTCGGCCCCGGATCGAGCGGCGGCCTGACGACGCCGCTCGTCATCGTGGAGGCGGGCGAGGCCGACTACTTCTACCTCTCGTCGCTCGACGACCAGGTGCGTACCAAGCGCGTCTTCTTCCAGCCGGGCGAGCACGCGTACCGCGTCGAGGCCGGCTTCGAGACCGAGGGCTGGACATCGCAGACCAGGGTGACCGTGCCTGCGTGGCGGGCGGGCCGCGCGGCGTCGGTCGAAGCGATCGGCCGGCGCCACTACGATCACGTCGCGCGCGCGTACCGCGTGCCGGCGTTCGACACGCGCCCCGACGTGCCGCCGTGGATGCGGCGCATCGCGCTGGCCCTGACCCTCCACGGCCAGCACTACACCGGCTACATCTTCAACGACTACGCGCGCATGCTGGAGATCCTGCGCTGGGTGGCCACGCGCATCCCCGCCGACCGCGTGCTCGCCTTCCTCGCCTCGTGGGACGGGCGCTACTACTGGGACTACCCCGTCTACCGCGCGAACGACCGCATGGGTGGCGACGAGGGCCTTCGCGCGCTCGTCCGCGAGGGGCAGCAGCTCGGCTTCGCGCTGATGCCGATGTTCGGCGCGAACGCCGCCAACCGCCTGCAGCCGGTCTACGCGCAGATGGCCGGCGCGTTCACCGAGAAGATCGACGGCGACCGCTTCGACCTCAACTGGGTGGACTGGGACAACGACCGCCACCAGGACGGCTGGCTCTCCTACATGAACCTGGGCGTGGACTCGTGGCGCGCGTGGCTCACGGGCCGCATCGCGGACTTCCTCGAGCGCTACCGCCCCGACGCCTACTTCCTCGACATCGTCGGCGGCTGGGTGAACAATCCCCGGGCGGACATGCACGAGGGCACGCGGCGGCTGGTCGCCGAGCTGCGCGGGCGCTACCCGCAGGTGGCGGCCGTGGGCGAGATGCACTACGACGCGCTGCTGGAATTCATCCCGCTCTACCACTCGTTCTCGCAGACCCTGATCGCGAGCGAGGTGCAGAAGTACGCGAAGTTCTTCCAGCACCTGAGCCATCCCGCGCCCGGACGCGGCAGCACGGGCGTGCACGAGGCGGGCTTCGGCCGGTGGAACCCCGAGACGCTGTCGCTCAGCGACGTCGCGATTCCCACGCTCAACGTGGTGGACGACACGTTCGACAGGTACCGGAGCGAGATGGACGCCGTGATCCAGCGCGCGAAGCAGCGCGCGGGGATCGTCGGATGAGATCGGCTCACGGCTCACGGCCTTGGGCGCCGAAGCGCGGAGCGCGAAGGCGGCTCAGGGCTCAGGCTCGGAAGGCTGTCACACTGCGGGCGGCGGTTCCGGACGGCATCGGGGCAAGCGCCCAGTTGCGACCTCGCGCGCACACGCGGCAGTCGGCAAACGCGCCCGCAGGCGAACCGGGCGCGGCGGCGCCGCTTTCGACAATGGTCTGGGCGTTGCCCGAGTGCCGCACATGATTGTTGGCTGCCCTCCCGACGAACCCCAGCTGCCGCGCGCGTCGTGAGGACACGCGCCGGAGAGTGCGTTTGCCGCGCGAGCCGTCGCAGGGCGCGGTCCCGATGCCGCCCGGGACGACCGCGGCGCCGAGACCGGGCTGACCGCCCCAGCCGAGGCTGTGGCGGCTCACCGTAGCTCTAGCGAAGGTGGAAACCCTGCGCTACGCGAGATTCACCATGCAGACACGCACGCTCGGCTTCCTCGGTCCACAGGTCTCCGCCCTCGGCCTCGGCTGCATGGGCATGTCGGATCTCTACGGCCCGGCGGACCGGGCCGAGAGCATCGCCACCATCCACGCGGCGCTCGACGCCGGCGTGACGCTCCTCGACACGGGCGACTACTACGGCATGGGCCACAACGAGCTGCTCCTGCGGGAGGCGCTCGCCGGGCGGCCGCGCGAGCAGGCCGTGATCAGCGTGAAGTTCGGCTCGCTGCGCGATCCCGCCGGCGCGTGGCTCGGCTCGGACGGACGCCCGGCCTCCGTGAAGACCTTCCTGGCCTTCACGCTGCGCCGGCTCGGCACCGACTACGTGGACATCTACCGGCCCGGCCGCGTCGATCCGGCCGTGCCGATCGAGGACACGGTCGGCGCCATCGCCGAGATGATCCAGGGGGGTTACGTCCGGCACGTCGGCCTGTCGGAGGCCGGTCCCGAGACGCTGCGCCGCGCGCACGCGGTGCATCCCGTCGTGGACCTGCAGATCGAGTACTCGCTGCTCTCGCGCGGCGTCGAGGAACGGATCCTTCCCGTGTGCCGCGAGCTGGGGATCGGGATCACCGCGTACGGCGTGCTGGGCCGGGGCCTGCTGAGCGGCCACTGGTCGAAGGACCGCGCCGTCGCCAAGGGGGACATCCGCGGCTTCCACCCGCGCTACGGCGGCGAGAACCTGGACCGCAACCTCGCGCTCGTCGAGGCGCTGCGCGCCGTGGCGACCGAGCGCGGCCTGACCGTGGCGCAGGCGGCCATCGCGTGGGTGCTCTCGCGCGGGGAGATGATCGTGCCGCTCGTCGGGGCGCGCCGGCGCGAGCGCCTCGCCGAGGCGCTCGGCGCGCTCGACGCCCGGCTCACACCCGACGCGCTGGCGCACATCGAGCGCGCAGTGCCGGCCGATGCCGTCGCGGGCGCGCGCTACCCGGCCCGGCTCCTGGCCGACCTCGACAGCGAGCGTAGGGACCCGCCCGCCTAGTCGCCCCCCGTCCCCTTGACGAGCGGCAGCTCGACGAAGCTCGCCTCGTTCGGCGCGTGGTAGATCCGCTGGGTCGCCTTCTTGAAGTCTCCCGGCTTCGCCCAGAAGATGCTCGGCACGAAGGTCTGCGGGTTGCGGTCGTAGAGCGGGAACCAGCTCGATTGCACCTGCACCATGATCCGGTGTCCGGGCCGGAACACGTGGTTCGCGTTCGGCAGCGCGAAGCGATACACGAGCGGCGTGTCGGGCGTGATGGCCTTGGGCGTCTCCAGACTCTCGCGGTAGCGGCCGCGGAAGATGTCGCCCGACACCATCAGCTGGTAGCCGCCGAGCGCCGGCTGTGCCGCCACCTCGGGCGGATAGACGTCAATCAGCTTCACCACCCAGTCCGAGTCCGTGCCGCTCGTCGACGCCACCAGATGGACCATCGGCTCCCCGCTGATCTTCACCGGCGTCGTCAGCACGTCCGACACGAACGCCAGGACGTCGGGACGACCCGACGCCTCGCGCTGATCGTCCACGAGCCACTGCGCCCAGCCCGGCCCGCTCGCCGGGCCGACGGGGCGCGCGCGGTACGGCACGGGCTTGGCCGGGTCGGACACGTACTCGTCGAACGCGGCGCCGCCGGCCGCCGGCGCCGAGAACGACAGCCCCAGGCTCGCGCGCAGATAGAGCGGCGTGGGCGCGACCGTGCAGCCGCTCGCGCAGCCGGCCGGCCAGTCCGGCAGGCGCCGCCAGGTGTTGGTGCCGGTCTCGAACGCGGTCACCGGCGCGAGGTCGGCCTTGGGGGCGCCGTCCTTCAGGTACTGCGCGAGGAACGGGCGCAGCAGGTGCTGGCGGAAGTACAACCCCGTGTCGCTGTCGAACTTGATCGCGCCGAGCGAGCTGCCGTCCGCGATCTCCTGCCCGTGGTGCCAGGGGCCCATCACGAGGAAGACTTTATCGTGCGCCGTGTCCTTCGGCTCGAGCGCCTTGTAGACGGCCATGGCGCCATAGATGTCCTCCTGGTCCCACAGGCTGTGCACCAGCATGACCGGCACCTTCAGCGGCTCGGCCGCCAGCACCTTGTCCACGGCCTGGTCGCGCCAGAACGCGTCGTAGCTCGGGTGGTCGAGGATCTTCCGCCAGAAGCCGACCTGCTCGAGGCCGCGCTGCCGTCCCAGCTCGGCCGCCGACCCGGCGTTCATGTACATGTCGTAGTCGTCGTAGTCCGTCGTCCACCACAGGAGGTCGTTCTTCCGCGTCGCCTCCTGGCTGTAGATGTAGGGCAGGTTCTGCTCGCGGAAGGCGCCGTTGTGGAACCAGTCGTCGCCCATCCAGCCGTCCACCATCGGGTTCATCGGCACGGATACCTTCAGCGCCGGGTGCGGGTCGACCAGCGCCATGAGCGGCAGGAACCCGTCGTAGGAAATGCCGAGGATGCCCACCTTCCCGTTGGTCTCGGGCACGTTCTTCACGAGCCAGTCGATCGTGTCGTAGGTGTCGGTGGCGTTGTCGACCGGCGTCGGGTTCAGCGGCCCGTGCAGCGGGCGGTTCATCACGAAGTCGCCCTCGGACCCGTACTTGCCGCGGATGTCCTGCACGACGCGGATGTAGCCGTCCTCGACGATGACGTCGGTGGCGTTGTCGTAGCCCTGGAGGATCGGGCCCAGGTGCGCGCTCGCCGCGTGGCTCGTGAGGGCGGTGGCGTCGTAGGGGGTGCGGGTCAGCAGGATCGGCGCGCCCTTCGCGCCTTTCGGCACGAGGATCACCGTGTGCAGCTTCACGCCGTCGCGCATGGGGATCATCACGTCGCGGCGGTCGTAGTCGAGCGCGCCGGCCGGAATCTTCATCTGCGCCGGCGTCTCGCTCGGCAGCGCCGGGTACTGGGGCGGCGGGTTCTGGGTCTGGGCCGCCGCGGCCCCCGTCAGCCACAGCGCGCCGGCGGCCATCGCCGCGAGAAGGAACGCTCCCGAGAGTCGTGCATGCTTGCTCCTGCTCGTGTGCTGCACCATCGCCTCCCCACCCTATCGCGTGCGGCGCGACCGGCGGCGCCGGTCGGCCCGCCGCATCAGCTGGCGTATCGGTTCGTTGTCGGCGTAGACCTGCCACTCGGCCACCCGCCCGCGGCGGACGACCGCCCGCCACGCCGCGGGCACGCGCCACGTGCCGGCGCTACGGCGCGTCGATGGACTCACGTAGCTGCCGCCGGCGAAGCCGAGCACGGCGATCGTCCGGCCGCGGACGAAGACGTCCTCGACCTCGATGGCGTAGTCCGGGACCATCGCGAAGTAGCCGGCCCAGCCCCGCGCCATCGCACGCCGGATCCGCACGCGATTCCCCATGCCGTCGATGAACAGGTGATCGTCGGTCATCAGCCCGGCGAGACCGTTCACGTCGCCGCGGTTGATGCACGCGATGAACCGGCGGACCATCGCGCGGCCGGCGGCGTCGGTCCGTCGTGTCGGATCGGTCGGCACACGCATGGCGTCCCGTGCCCCGCGCGAAACCGCGGGTCCTTCGGCGCTGAAGGTGCGCTCATTATACGCCGCGGTCCGGCGCAGGCTTTCTCGTCCGCCTGGGTGCCGGGCGCCTCGCGGTCCGCGTCTCGACGGCGTTCCGCCACGCGAGCGTCACGGCCAGCCCCAGCGTGTCCTCGTCGACCGCATCCAGCCGGACGCGGGTGCAGCCCTGGCGTCCCCAGGCCCCGCTCTCGGGCGCGAAGGCGTCGGGGTAGTCGCCGACGAAACCGTGCTGCTGGTCCGGCGTGAGCTTGACCATGCCCCACCGGTCGTCCGCGTGAATCGTCGCGAAGACGCGGTTCGAGACCCGGAAATCCGGGTGCCGCATGTGGGCGCTCTCGACGGCGTCCTTCATCCCCAGCGCGATGCGACGGAAGTCGTCTGCGGTCATGGTGCGCTCCTGTGGATGCGTGCGGCGCCGGGCGCCGCAGATGCGACCGCAACGAGGCGCTTGGCCGCCTCGTCGTATGGACTCTTCCCGTCCAGGGCTCCGAAGAGCCTCACCTCGGCGAAGCCCGTCGACTGCAGGAGGTCACGCAACTCGGGCGCCGAGTAGAGACGCTGCCTGACCCGGAAGTCCTGACGCCTTCCTTCCCGAACGACCGTCCAGTCGGACACGAGCGCCTGCCCGTCGTCCACGACCTGGCGGCTCTCCCTGTAGCATACGCCTTCGACCTCCGCCGACCGAGCCTCGAGGCCCGCCCGGACAACGGTCTCGCGGCCGATCACGTCCAGCAGCACGACGCCCCCGGGTGCGAGGCTGGCGCGCACGTTCTCCAGCACCGTTCGGTTGCCCGGATCGTCGAAATAGCCGAACGAGGCGTACAAGCTGCAGATGAGGTGGTAGGACGCCGGCCGGCGGAACCGGCGCATGTCGGCTTCGACCCACTCGACGTCCACGCCGCGCGTCCGGGCGGCGGACCGGGCTCTGTCGAGGAGCCGGCGCGAGCGATCGACGCCGGTCACGCGATGGCCGCGCGCGGCGAACGCGACGGCGTGCGCGCCCGGGCCGCACCCCACATCGAGGACCGCGCGCCCCGGAGACAGGTCGAGCCCCGAGAGCATGGCCGCCACGTCCCCCTCGGCGAGCGCCAGGCGGCCCGGCGCGCACAAGGCCGGCTCCATCGCCTCCCAGAACGCGTCGTCGTCGCTCCAGTTGTTCATCGGTGCCAGGGCGACCAACCCTACGATGCCACCGCGAATTGCCGCAACAGCCACTCGCGCAAGGTGGCAAAGAACTCGTCACGAGCCAGGCGCTCCAGCCACGGATAGTGCCCGCACCGACCCAACTCCCGATACTCCAGCTGCGGCAGATGAGGCGCGAGTCCCGCGCGGATGAGCGGCCCGGGATGCGGGTCGGCGGCCCCGTGGAGCATGAGCACGGGTGCCGCGATCGCGGCGAAGGCGCGCGGATACGCGCCGGCGTCCTGCAGGCGCACCATGTCGTCCCACGACTCGTGCGCCCCGCGCGCGTCGCACCAGACGGCGTCCAGCTCCGTGACGACGGGGTCGTAGGAATCCACGGCGAGCATGACGTCGCCGGCGGCGCGGAGCTCTTCGTCCCGATCGATCGCGCCGTTCCAATCCGCCAGCCAGCGCCGCTGGGGCGGGCTCATCCGCTGCTCGCGCACCTCGTTCACGCGACGCCGGGCGGCGCGATCGAACGTGCCACATCCAATCAGAACCAGGGCGCGGCTGTCGGTCGGGTGCGCGGCGCCGTGCGCCAGCGCGAGCATGGCGCCCCAGGAGTGGCCGACCAGCGCCGGCCGCGCGCCGCGGAGGCTCGACACCACCTCGTGCAGATCCGCGACGTGTTGCGCGACCGTCAGCGGCGCGCCGCCGCTCCGTCGCTGGAACGGCTCGAGCACGTGGAACGCGTCGGCGAGCCCCTGCGCAAGCGGCGCCAGATACCCGGCCGCGCCGGGGCCGCCGTGAATCAGGACGACCGTCCGCTCCGACGAGCCGTACTCACGGACGTGCATATCTTCGTCGTCGATTCGAAGCCGGACCTCGAGTGGCCACACCAGGTCGGCGGCATCCTAGCATGCGCACAACCCGGCCCCCGAGCCCTGAGCCGTCTTGACTTGCCCACCGTCTGCCCGCCACACTCGCCGGGCGCCACGAGCCCTGAGCCGTGAGCCCATTAATAAAGGAGTCCCCCGATGCCGGCGTCCCGCCCCTCCGCTCGCCAGGATCTGCGAACCTGCGTGCGCGCCACGGTCGCGCTCGTCGCGATGGCGTCGCTTGTCGTCGTCTTACGCGCGCAAACGCCCGAAAAGACGACGCCGCTGGTCACCCGGTGGGCCGCGGACGTCGCGCCGGATCGGGTCCTGCCCGCGTATCCGCGCCCACAGCTGGTGCGAACCGACTGGCAGAACCTGAACGGCGAATGGAGCTACGCCGTCACGAGCCGCGACGCCGCGCGGCCGGAGCGCTTCGAGGGGACGATCCTCGTGCCGTTCCCGATCCAGTCGCACCTGAGCGGGGTCGGACGCATGGTCGGCCCGGATGAGCGGTTGTGGTACCGCCGTACGTTCCGCGCCCCGGCTCTCCCCGGCCGCGGCCGCCTGCTGCTCCACTTCGGCGCCGTGGACTGGGACGCGGTGGTCTACGTCAACGGCCGCCAGGTCGGCGAGCACCGCGGCGGCTACGACCCGTTCACCTTCGACGTGACGGACGCGGTGGCGCCCGGCGGCGATCAGGAGCTGGTCGTGGCCGTGTGGGATCCCACCGACCAGGGGCCGCAGCCGCGCGGCAAGCAGGTGCTGAAGCCGCACGGCATCCTCTACACGGCCGTCACGGGGATCTGGCAGACCGTGTGGCTCGAGCCGGTGCCGGGGACCTACGTAGCCGGCCTGCGCATCGCGCCGTCGCAGGACCTCGCGAGCGTGTCGGTCGAGGTCGACACGGCCGGTCCCGCGCCCGCGGCGCCGATCCGCGTGACGGCGCTCGACGGCACGACCGAGGTGGCATCCGCCGGCGGCGCGCCGGGGACGCCCCTGACGCTGCGCATCCCCGACGCCCACCGCTGGTCGCCCGCCGATCCGTTCCTGTACGACTTGCGGATCGACGTGCCCGGCGGCGACTCGGTGAAGAGCTACTTCGGCATGCGCGCCATCGCGGTACGGCGGGACGCCCGGGGATTCAATCGTCTCCTGCTCAACGGCCAGCCGCTCTTCGAGCTGGGCCTGCTCGACCAGGGCTGGTGGCCCGACGGTCTCTACACCGCGCCCACCGACGCCGCGCTCGCCTCGGACATCGAGACCACGAAGCGGCTGGGCTTCAACCTGATTCGCAAGCACGTGAAGCTCGAGCCGGCGCGCTGGTACTACCACGCCGACCGTCTCGGCGTGCTCGTCTGGCAGGACATGCCCAGCGGGAAGAACGACACGCCCGAGAGCCAGGCGGAGTTCGCGCGCGAGCTCGAGCACGTCGTGGACGCGGTCCGCAACCACCCGGCCATCGTCATGTGGGTGCCGTTCAACGAGGGTTGGGGCCAGCACGACACGCCGCGCTACGTGGCGTGGCTGAAGCAGCACGACCCGACGCGGCTGGTGGACGATGCGAGCGGGTGGACGGACGAGGGGGTGGGGGACGTGATCGACGAGCACTCGTATCCCGGACCCGCCAAACCGCCCCTCGAGGAGCACCGCGCCGCCGTCCTCGGCGAGTTCGGCGGCCTGGGCCTGCCGCTCGAGGGCCACACCTGGCTCGCCAAGGGCAACTGGGGCTACCGCTCCTTCACCACGCTCGCCGACCTCGGCGACGCGTGGCACGGGCTCATGCAGCAGCTGCGGCTGCTGGCCGGCGAAGGGCTCGCCGCAGCGGTCTACACGCAGACGACCGACGTGGAGATCGAGGTCAACGGTGTCATGACCTACGACCGGGCCGTGGTGAAGCTGCCCGCGGACGCCGCGGCGGTCAGCGGGCGCTTCCACGGTCCGCTGCCGGAGATCCGCACGGTCGTCCCCGCGTCCGACGTCACACCTCAGCGCTGGCGCTACACGACCACCGCCCCCGCGGACGGCTGGTTCGAGCCCGGCTTCGACGCCTCGTCGTGGGCCGAGGGCCCCGGCGGCTTTGGGAAAGCCGACACCGAGTGGGTCCACGTCGGCACGGTCTGGGACACGCCCGACATCTGGCTGCGGCGGACGTTCGACCTCGCGTCGACCGCCCTCACCCATCCCTACCTGCGTATCTACCACGACGAGGACGCGGAGGTGTACCTGAACGGCGCCCACATCGCCACCCTCTCGGGATACACTGGCGGGTACCACTTCCTCCCGCTCGACGCGAAGGCGGCGGCCGCGCTGCGGACGGGCACGAACACCCTGGCGGTGCGCGTGCACCAGACGCGCGGCGGGCAGTTCATCGACGCCGGGCTGGTGGAGGTGATCGAGGAGAACCGACTGCCATGACCCATCACATCGTCCGTCTCGCGCCGGCCGCACTCGCGCTCGTGGTCTCGTTCGCGTGCGGGTCGTCCGCGCCGCCCGCGGCCACCGCCGGCGCCCCGCCGGCGAAAGGAGCCACTGTGACGCGCGCGTCGTTTGGAACCATGCCCGATGGCACGCCCGTGGACGTCTACACGCTCACCAACGTCCACGGCCTCGAGGTGCGCGCCATCACCTACGGCGGCATCATCGTGTCGCTGAAGACGCCGGACCGGAACGGCCGGCTCGGCGACATCGTCCTCGGCTTCGACAGCCTCGACGGCTACCTGAAGAGCTCGCCCTATTTCGGCGCCATCATCGGCCGCTACGGCAACCGCATCGCCAGGGGACGCTTTACGCTCGACGGCAAGACCTACACGCTGGCCACCAACGACGGCGCGAACCACCTGCACGGGGGCGTCAAGGGCTTCGACAAGGTGGTGTGGCACGCCGAGCCGGTCCAGAACGACAAGAGCGTGGCCGTGATCTTCACGCACACGAGCCCCGACGGCGACGAGGGCTACCCGGGCACGCTCCATGTGCGCGTGACCTACACGCTCACCGACAACGACAGCCTGGAGGTCGACTACTACGCCACGACCGACAAGGCCACGCCGGTCAACCTGACGCAGCACAGCTACTTCAACCTGGCGGGTGACGGCTCGGGCGACGTCCTGGGCGAGCGGCTCACGATCGACGCCGATCATTACACGCCGGTGGGCGCGGGGCTCATCCCGACGGGCGAGATCGCGCCGGTCGAGAGCACGCCGTTCGACTTCCGGACGCCGACCGCCATCGGCGCGCGCATCGACGCCGACAACGCGCAACTCAAGCTCGCCGGCGGCTACGACCACAACTTCGTGCTCGAGCGTGAGGGCGACGGCCTCGCGCACGCCGCCCGCGTCGTCGATCCGGCGTCCGGACGGACACTCGACATCGAGACCACCGAGCCGGGCATCCAGTTCTACTCGGGCAACTTCCTCGACGGGACGATCACGGGCAAGGACGGCCACGTCTACGGGCACCGGAACGGCTTCTGCCTGGAGACGCAGCACTACCCCGATTCGCCGAACCATCCCACCTTCCCGTCGACGATCCTGCGGCCCGGCCGCGAGTACCACAGCACGACGGTGTTCACCTTCGGCGTGCAGAAGTAGATGTCGGGGCCAGGTGCCACCTGGCCCGTTGACGCAGGGGCCAACTGCCAGCTGGCCCGGGGGCAGGAGACAGCACATGCGCCGCGCACTGGGGTTGATCGCGATTGCCGGACTCGTGGCGGGGTGCCGGGCGGCGGCGCCGCCACCCGCGCCGACCATGCTCTTCGACAGCCGGGTGTCGGTGGCGCCGCTCGAGGCGGCCCTCGAGAAGGGCGGGGGCGACCCGGCCCGCATCATCCACCCGACGACGGCCGGCGATCTGACGACGCTCGAGCCGGACACGCGCTACAAGTTCGTGGTGCGCGGCGACGGCACGCTGGCCATCGCGCCCCAGCCGGCCAACGCGCCCGACAACGCCTACGCGCACCCGATTCTCGCCGACGGCGGTCCGGTGCAGACGGCGGGCGGGCTGCTGGTCGAGCGCATCGGCCAGTCCCTAACGAAGGTCGTGGTCGACCAGGACAGCCAGGCGTACTGTCCGAGCGCCGGCAGCCTCGTGGCGGCGGTCAGGAGCCTGGTGGCGATTGGCGTCGACCCGTCGCTCGTCCGCGTCGAGAACCGGCCGCCGGCCTGCGTGTCGGCCGGCGCCTCGGCGCCGATGATGGCGGGGGTGCCGAGCGGCCTGCGCTACGGTCCGCTGATGGTGGAGGTGGCGCGCCGCTTCGAGTTCGTCGGCAAGGCCTTCCTGGCGCGCCGCTTCGATCTGGCGGATTTCGAGGTGGGCGAGATGGGCGAGATCTTCGAGGACGACCTGCCGCACGCCGAGCCGCCGCCCGAGAGCCAGGGCGTCAACTTGGCCGGCGTCATCGAGGCCTTCACGAAGACGAACCTGCCCGACCTCACGCAGGCCGTCGCCTCGCACGATCCCAAGGCCTTCGACGCCGCGTTCAAGCGGGCTGCGGCCACGTGCAACGGGTGCCACAAGGTCAGCGGCCACCCGTTCATCGAGGTGCCAGAGGTTCCGGGCCGGCCCGTGCCGCGCACGGATCCGAAGTAGAGGTCCGCCACGCACGAGGAAGGCAGACGATGGCCCGATATCTGATCGGCGGACTGCTCGCGGCGGTCGTCGCGACCGGCTGCGTTTCCACGCGCGCCCCGGTCCTCGCCGGTCCCGAGGAGACGGCACGTGTCGGCGACGCGCTCGCCCGCGCCTGGGCGAAGCTCGGCGATGCGGGCAAGCGAGGCGACGTCGAAGGCATCGTCGACAGCTACACGGAAGACGCGCTGCTGATGGAGCCGGGACATGACGATATCCGGGGCCGGGACGGACTCCGGGCGGTGTTCGGCGAAGGGCTGAAGACGTGGGCCATCAGCGAGTTCGAGGTGTCGCCGCGCGAGCTGACGGTGATTGGCGACCGCGCCTTCCAGCTCGTCGACTATCGTGAGGCCGGCCACCCGAAGGACCAGCCGCCCGGACCGGCCGCGCCGGTGCGGGCGTTCGTCGAGTGGCGCCGTGAGGCCGCCGGCACATGGCGCATCCACCGGCTGCTGAACAACAATCCGAAGATGGATTCCTCGCCGGCCTCGCGGTGATCGCCTCATCGTTGCCATCCACAAGGTGCTGAACGCCACCTGACGGGTCGGGCGTATGCGAAAGCTGCTTCGGCGCGTGTGGTATCTCCTCCGCCGGGGGCGGGCGCACGACGTCGCGGTGCCCTCCCACCTGCAGGGACTCGGGCAGGACGTCCGGCTGGCGCTGCGCACACTGGCCGGCACGCCGATCGTATCGGCCGTCGCCGTGCTCTCCCTTGCGCTCGGCATCGGCGCGAACACGGCCATCTTCTCCTTGATCGACAGCCTGCTGCTGCAGACGCTGCCGGTCAGAGATCCCGGGCGGCTCGTGCTGCTGACCGAGGACACACCCAACCCGAATCCGTACTGGAACTACCGGGTGTGGCGGGAGATCCATCGGCGCCCGCAGCCGTTCGACGGGACGCTCGCCTGGGCCGGGACGCGCTTCGACCTCGCCAGCGGTGGCGAGACGCGCTATGTCGACGGCCTCTGGGTCAGCGGCTCGTTCTTCGACGTCCTGGGCGTGCGGGCCCTGCTCGGCCGCACGCTTTCCGAAGCCGACGACGTGCCCGGCGGCGGCCAGGACGGGCCGGTGGCCGTCATCAGCTATGACTTCTGGCGGCGGCACTTCGGCGGCGCGCCCAACGCGATTGGCCAGACGCTGGCTCTCGATCGTGCGACGTTCACCATCGTCGGCGTGACCCCGCGGGGCTTTTTCGGAGCCGAGGTCGGCCATTCATTCGATGTGGCGGCGCCGGTCGAGGACCAGGCCCTGGTCAGTGGCGCAGGCAGACCGCGCAATCCGGCTGGTGGACCGGAAGTCAGCATCATGGCGCGGCTTCGATCCGGAGAGACGATCGACACAGCCACCGCGGCCCTCCGTGGCGTTCAACCCCAGATCCGAGAGGCCACACTGCCCCAGGGTTTGCCCAAGGCGTTTCTCGACACCTACCTGAAGAGCGCCTTCACCCTGGCGCCAGCCGCGACCGGCGCGTCACTGCTCAGGCGCCGCTTCTCTCGTCCCCTCCTGGCGATCATGGCGATCGTCGTGCTCGTTCTGCTGGTCGCGTGTGCCAACCTCGCCAATCTGGCGCTCGCTCGTGCCGACGCGCGCCGACGCGAGCTTGGCGTGCGATGTGCTCTCGGCGCGTCGCGCTGGCGCCTGGTGCGGCAACTCCTGGCAGAGAGCGTGGTCTTCGCGAGCGTCGGCGCCGGATTGGGCCTCGTGGTCGCTTCCTGGAGCGCCCGGCTGCTGGTACGGCAGCTGGTCACGACCGTCTCGTACAGCGGCCCAAGCGCGACGACGGGTGACGTCTTTCTCAACGTGTCGATCGATGGCCGTGTGCTCGCCTTTACCGCGGTGCTGACCGTCGCCACCGCGCTGGTCTTCGCCATGCTGCCGGCACTGCGCGCGTCGCGTGTCGCGCCCCTGGATGCGCTGATCGAGCGCAGCAACGGCGCGTGGCGGCGCCGGAGAACCGGTCCCGCAGGCATCCTCATCGTGGCCCAGGTGGCCATCTCCCTTGTCGTCATCGTGGCAGCAGGTCTCTTCACCCGGACGCTGGCCGCGCTCGAGACGCGCCCTCTGGGATTCGATTGCCACCTAATTCTGATCGCGACCCTCGACGCCCGGCACACCCCGGTCGCGCCGGGTCGGCGCCAGGCGCTCTACGGGGAGGTGCTCGACGCCGTCCGCCGGCTTCCAGGCGTCGCGGATGCCGCGCTCTCGTCCGTTCCGCCGGTGACGAACGGCCCCACGCTCGGACAGCCGATCAAAGCCGTCTCCGGCGAGGCCCCGCTGCCGCCGCGCGGGGCGTTCAGCGCGCTCAACCTGATATCCCCCGGCTGGTTTCAGACGATGGGCATTCCCCTGGTGCGCGGCCGGGACGTGACTCGACAGGATCGGCTGGATACGCCGCCCGTTGTAGTGGTCAACGAGACGTTCGCGCAGACCTTCGTGCCCGGCGCGAGCGCGATCGGCCGCACGCTGACCTTATTTCTGCCAGGCCCTCCGCCTCCGCCCGTGGAAATCGTTGGCGTCGTCTCGGACACGGTGTACGGCGGGTTGCGCGCCCGGATCCGGCCCACCATCTTCCTTCCGCTGGCCCAGCGCGACGCCGTATGGTGGCCTTTCCTGACGTCCGTGAATCTCAGCATCCGATCGAACGCCGGTCGTCCGGAGCTTCTGACGAAGAGCGTGACCAGTGCGATCGGCGCCGTGAATCCCGACCTGGCCCTGACGTTCCACCCGCTCACCGACTACGTCAACGACTCGCTGGTCCAGGAGCGCCTCGTGACCCTGCTCTCGGGGTCCTTCGCCGTCCTGGCACTGCTGCTGGCCGCGCTCGGGCTCTACGGCGTGACGGCCTACTCCGTCGCCCGCCGCCGCACGGAGATCGCCGTCCGGATGGCCCTCGGCGCCCTGCCGGGGAACATCGTCCGCCTCGTCCTGACGCGGGTGCTCGTGCTGGTAGCCGTCGGAGCAGGAGTCGGCGCCGCGGTCAGCCTGTGGGCCTCGACCTTCGTCGCGGCGCTGCTGTACGACGTCCGGCCGCGCGACCCGGCGACCATCACCGGGGCCGCCGCGGCTCTCGTCGCAGTGGCGAGTCTGGCGGCCTGGCTGCCGGCGCGCCGAGCGTCGCGGATCGATCCGGCATCCGTCGTGCGGTACGAGTGATCCTCAGTCAGGCAGAACAGCACGTAGCGCAGGGCTGAGGCCCTGCGCTATGCGTGAGGGGCCCATGCCGTAGGTGCGGGCCGGCTTCAGCCGGCCCCACCCCTACCGCCCGCCGCCGGGAATCGTGATCGCCAGCCGGGCGTTCGCCTTGTTGAACGCCGGCACGGCCGTCTGGACCAGGGTATCGAACCCGGCCTGCGCGGCCGCCAGGTCCTTTTCAATCATCTGCAGCACCTGGACCGACGCGTCGGTGGGCCGGTCGTCGGCGCCGCCCTGCACGTCGCCCGCGCCGGTGCCCACCACGCCGTTCAGCCACACCAGATTCATGTAGATCTTGTAGGCCTCCACGTACCACTTGTCGTCGCTGTGCAGGTCGGTGCGCGAGACGAGCTGCAGCTCGACGTCCAGCATCTTCGTGTCGAGGGCGCGCAGCGCCTGCTCCGCCTCGTCCCTGCCGGCGTTCGCTTTCAGCTCGTCCTCGATCTGCTTCCGCATCACCTCGATGCGGTTTGCCATGCCCGCCGCCGCGTTCATGTCGTCGCGCACGCGCACCTGCACGCGCGTCGAGGCGTCGAGGTCGGAGGCCGACGCCTTGATCGCCGGGTCTTTCAGCACGTCGAACGGCCGCGCGTAGGACTGGCCGCCCACGGTCAGCCGAACGGTGTACGGCCCTGGCGTCGCGAGCGGGCCGGCGCGCATCGCGCCCTGGATGCCCCAGTGCACGATGGGCCGTGTGTCGTGCCCCTTGAACCGCGGCTCGTCCCAGATGTGCGGGTTGTCGGGCGGCGTCGTCCGGAGCTCGACCTGGGTCGGCGGGTCGTAGCGCAGGTCCCACGTCGCGCGGTTCAGGCCGGTGCGCCCCGGACCGTCCAGCGTCCGGATCACGGCACCGCCCTGATCGAGGATCTCGATCTTCACGCGCTCGCTCGACGCCGTCGCGAGCGAGTACAAGAACTCCGCGCTCCCCTCCCGAGGCTGCCGGAAGCCCGGGCGCGGCTCGTAAAGAAACGCCGGCGCGGCCTTGTCGACCTGATCCTGCTGCTCGAGCCGCGTGATGTCGCGCATGATCCACAGGCCGCGGCCGTAGGTCGAGACGACGACGTCGTGGTAGCGCGGCTCCACCTCGATCCAGGTCACGGGCGCCGCCGGGAGGCCGGCCTGGAAGGGCGTCCACGTCGCGCCGTCGTCCATCGAGTAGTAGAAGCCGTGGCCCGTGCCCGCGAAGAGCATGCCCTTGCGGTTCGGGTTCTCGGCAATCGACTTCACGTAGGCCAGCGGGTGGTGCTGCGGCAGGCCGTCGCTGATCTTCGTCCAGGTCTGGCCGAAGTCCGTCGTCTTGAAGATGTACGGGTCGCGGTCGTCCATCAGGTGCAGGTCCACCGCCACGTAGGCCGTGCCCGCGTCGAACGGCGACGGCTCGATCTTGCTGATGGTCCCCCACGCCGGCAGGCCCGTGATGTTCTTCGTCACGTCCGCCCACGTGTCGCCGCCGTCCTTCGTGTACCAGACCTTGCCGTCGTTGGTCCCGGCCCAGATGAGCCCCTTGCGGATCTTCGACGGCGCAATGGCGAACACGACCTCGCCGTAGAACTGCCCGAGGTTGTCGCCGATGATGCCGCCCGACGAGACCACGCGGCTCGGGTCCTGCGTGGAGAGGTCGGGGCTGATGACGCTCCACGTCTGTCCCTCGTCCGATGTCTTGAAGATCACCTGGCAGCCGTAGTAGACCGTCTCGGCGTCGAAGGGGTCCAGCGCCATCGGCGGCGTCCAGTGGCAGTGGTATTTCGTCTTGTTCGGCTCCGAGTCGAGCGTGTGGATCCACGGGCTGACCGACCGCGCCACGCCCTCACGCGCGTCGTACCGCGTGATCTCGTTGCCGTAGCACGACGCCCAGACGATGTCGGGGTTGTGCGGCACGGGAATCGTGAAGCCCGACTCGCAGCCGCCGAGCCCCTGGTCCCAGTCCACGCCGCGCCGTCGTCCGCCGAAGCCGAAGAAGCCGCCGCTCGGCCGAGGCGGCGCGTACGACGGCACGTTGTCGACCGGCACCGGCGAGTCGCTCCGCCCGCGCATCGTCCCGTCGTCCTGACGGTTGCTGTAGATCCAGTACGGCACGCGCTCGTCGAGCGCCACGTGGTACATCTGGCCGATGGGCAGCGACACGCGCGTGAACGTCTTCGCGTGATCGGTCGTGATGCCCATCCCGCCGTCGCCCGTCGTCACCCAGTGGTCGGGGTTCTTCGGGTCCATCCAGATGTCGTGACAGTCGCCGCACCCGCGGTCGTTGTGGGGGAACGTGAGGCCGCCGTCGGTCGAGCGGTGGAAGCTGCTGTTGGCGACGAGCACCTCGTCCGGGTTGGCCGGGCTCACCTCGATGCGGATGTAGTAGCCCGCGCGGCCGATCAGCGTCCGGTCCCAGCTCACCACCCGCCACCGGTCGCCGCCGTCGTCCGACCGCCACACCGATCCCTGGTTGGCCGTCTGGACGAGCGCGTACATGCGGCGCGAATCAGTCGGCGCGATCGCGACGTCGATCTTCCCGACCGGCGGCTTCGGCAGGCCGTTCTCCAGCTTCGTCCACGTGGTGCCGCCGTCGCGCGAGCGGTAGACGCCGCTCGCCGGGCCGCCCGAGAACATCGCCCAGGTGTGCATCACCACCTGCCACGTGCCCGCCAGCAGCACGTTGGGGTCCTTCGCGTCCATCGCCAGGCCTGAGCACCCGGTGTTCTCGTCCACGAACAGCACGCGCTGCCAGGTCTTGCCGCCGTCGCTCGTGCGGTACACGCCGCGCTCCTGCTGCGGCCCGGTCGTCCGCCCCAGCGCGCACGCGAACACGACGTTCGGGTTCGTCGGGTTGACGAGGATCTTGCCGATGCGCCCGGTCTCCTCCAGGCCCATGTGCGACCAGGTCTTGCCGGCGTCGGTGGACTTGTAGATCCCGTCGCCCATGATGTCGCTGTCGCGGATCGCCCAGGCCTCGCCGGTGCCGGCCCAGACGATGTTCGGGTCGGACGGGGCGACGGCCAGCGCGCCGATGGCCTGCACCGGCTCCTGGTCGAAGACGGGCTCGAAGGTCTTGCCGCCGTCGCTCGTCTTCCACACGCCGCCAGACGCCGCGCCGGCGTAGTAGGTCGTGGTGTCGCCCGGGACGCCCGTCACCGACGCGATGCGCCCCGCGCTCGGCGGCCCCATGTACTCGAAGTGCAGCGGCGCGGGCGGCTCGTCCTGAGCCGGCCGGCCCGGCCGCTGCGCGAGCGGCGCGGCGGCCATCAGCGTGGCGGCCAGCGCGCCGAGAAACAGGTTCACACGCCAGGAATGACTCGATCGCATGGATTCCACCCTCCCGAAAGCCGCGCCGGGCTGACCGCCTCCGCCAAGGCTCCGGCGAGTCCGCCGTAGCTTCAGCGAAGGCGGAAGCCCGGCACTACGTACAGCCGATGACTTCCGCTTCACGTCGTGCGTAGATCTGCTTCTTCTGCGCGTAGATCCGAACGTTGGCCGGGATTGGCGCCACGCGGCTCGCGCGCGCCGGTTCCGCGAAGCCGGCCACGACCTCGTCCCAGCCGATCGGCTCGCCCGCCGCCGTCCGATCGGCGTGGTACGCGCGCAGCGCGGCGCCCAGACACGCCGAGTTGCCGGCGTCGAGCTGGAACACGTCGGCGCCGAACACGTCGGCCAACACCTGCAGGATCGCGCGGTTGCCCGACGCGCCGCCCGTCGCGTGGATCCGCTCGATGCGCTCCCCCATCCAGCCCGAGTGGGTCGCCATCGCCAGCATCTGGCCCTCCACGACGGCGCGCACGTGGGCGGCGGCGTTCGACGGATCCAGACCGAACGTGCGCGCGCCGGGCTCCAGCACGGCGGGCGTAATCTCGGGCTCGAACCACGGCAGCATGATCGCGCCGTCGTTGCCGGGCGGCGCCGACTCGAGCGCGCGCGCAAAGCCGTCCCAGTCGAGCCCGTGCGCGTCGCGCACCCGTTCGCGGGCGCGCGCACCGTTCTTGAAGCAGATGAGGCTCATCCAGTCGCCGGTCGGCGCGCCGAATACGTGCGCCGTGCCCGACGGATCGACGCGCGGCTCCCGGAGGTAGCCGAAGATCGTATCGCTCGTGCCGAGCGACACGGCCAGGGCGCCCGGCACGACGATGCCGGTCCCGACCAGGCTGCAGGGGTTGTCGCCCGACCAGACCACGACGCGGGCGCGCGGAAAGCCGTAGCGCTCGACCCAGTAGGGCGCCAGCGTGCCCGCGACGGCCGACGACGGCACGACCGGCGGCAGGCGGCGCGCGAGGTCGGGCGCAGTCGCGGCCAGCGCGGCAGGCGCCCACGCGCCGCGCGCCAGGTCCATCAGGTTCATGCCCGAGCCGTCGCCGCGGTCGACGGGCGCGTCCGCGCCGGCGAGGAGCGACGCGAGATACGAGCTGACGAGATGGATGCGGTCCGTTGCGCCGTAGCCGTCGGGATCGCGCTCGAAGAACCTGCGGATCTGCGGCCCGGTGAACCGCTCGAACGCGCGCGAGCCGGTCAGCCGGGCGAGCACGGCCGTGCCACCCACCGCCCGCTCGATCGCGGCGCACTGGACCGACGTGCTCGAGTCCATCCAGATCGGCGACCGCGCGCGCGAGAACACACCGTCGAGCTGGTCCACGAGCGGCCGCCGTCCGTTCAGGCGCCGGAGCGCCGGGGCCCACGAGGTGTTCAGGTAGACGCTCCCGTGCTGCTGGCCCGAGCCCGAGACGGCGCGAAGCGCCGAGAGATCCAGGCCGCTCGCGGCCACGGCTGCCATCACCCGGTCGAGCGCCTCGGCCCACATGAGCGGCGGCGCCTCGGCCACCAGGGAATCGGCGCTCGGCAGGACGCCGCCCCGGGTGCCGTACGCCGGCAGATCGCGCTCGAAACCCAGCGAGGTCTCGAACGCGATCCGCCGCGTCGAGCCCTCGACGGCGATGACGAGTGCGGTCAGGCTCTGCGTGCTGGCGTCGAGGCCCAGATAGAGCGCCACGGCCCGGGAGTGTATCAGGAAGCGGCGCGCGGTTTCACCGGGCCGGGCGGCCGGTATAGGATCCGGACCAACCGTAGCGCGCGATCCCGAGAGGCTCCGCCACATGCCCACGCGAGTGCCCCGCCGCACGGCCTTGAAGCAGATGGGGGCGGCCGGCGCCGGCGCCGTGCTGCTGGCGCGCTGGGGGCGCGCGCAGGACGGCGGCCCCGCTCTCACAATCGACGGCCGGCCCGTCGAGGTCCTCGTCTCCGCGGCGAGCGACCTGACCATCCGGCTGACGGTCGCGCCGCTGACGGATGGCCGGCCGCTGCCAGTACCGCCGGACGGGTCGCTCGTGGTGCCCGCGTCACCGGGAGCGGGCGGCGTCGGGCGACTGTCCGCGCCGCGCCGCGTGGCCGCGGGCCGGCTCGTGGTACACCTCTCGGCCGACCCGCTCACCCTGCGCGTCGAGACGGCCGACGGCCGCGCCGTGCAGACGCTCCGCGTGGACGCCGCCACCGGCGCAGTCGACTTCGACCTCGGCGCCGGCCCCATCCTCGGCCTGGGCGAGGGCGGACCTCAGTACGACCGCCGCGGCGCCGCCTACCGGATGGTGAGCGGTCAGGGCGGCTACCAGCTGCGCACCCACGGCGGGCGCGTGCCCGTCCAGTGGTTGATCGGCACGGGCGGCTGGGCGATGCTCGTCCACCGGCCCTACGCGACGTTCGACCTGACGAGCGACCGCGGGCGCTTCACCGCTGTCGAGGGCGGCGCCGCCCTTCCCCTCGAGATCTTCGTCGTCGGCGCGACGGAGCCGGCCGAGGTCATGGCCGAGTACGCGCGGCTCACCGGCCGGCCGGAGCTGCCGCCGCTCTGGTCCTTCGGCTACCTGCAGTCGCACCGCACGCTGGCCGGTCCGGACGAGGTGCTGGGCGTCGCGCGCACGTTCCGCGAGAAGCGGCTCCCCTGCGACGCGCTCATCTATCTGGGCACCGGCTTCACACCGTCGGGCTGGAACACGAACAACGGCGAGTTCACCTGGAACCCGAAGACGTTCCCCGATCCGAGGAGGATGATCGACGAGCTGCACGCCGCGCGCTTCAAGGTCGTGCTGCACGTCGTCCTCGAGGGCCACGAGCTCGTGGGCACGGTGGACGATCCGTGCCCGAGCCCGCCCGCGCCGGGCGCAACCGGCTCGGGCCGCACGTGGCCCGATCGGCAGCTCGTCGCGTGCTACTGGCCGATTCACCAGCCGTTGTTCGACCTCGGCGTGGACGGCTGGTGGCCCGACCAGGGCGACGGGCTGGACGCGCCGTCGCGCCTCGCCCGCATCCGTATGTACTGGGACGGCTCCGAGCGCTATCGGCCCGGCGAGCGCGTGTTCGCGCTGCACCGCAACGGCTACGCCGGCATGCAGCGCTACGCCGCGTTCCTCTGGTCGGGCGACGTCTACTCCACCTGGGAAACCCTGCGCACGCACGTGCCCGACGCCGTCAACACGGGCCTGTCGGGCATCTGCTACTGGGGCACCGACATCGGCGGCTTCGTGCCGACCAAGGAGTACACGGGCGAGCTGCACGTCCGCTGGTTCCAGTTCGGCGCGTTCTGTCCGCTCTTCCGCGCCCACGGGCGCGACTGGCACCTGCGGCTGCCGTGGGGCTGGAACACGGGCGAGCTGGGGCCGAACGAGATCTCCACCTATGCCGGCGGCGCCGCGAACCCCGACCCGAGCGAGCTGCACAACGCGGCGGTCGAGCCGATCTGCCGGAAGTACCTCGAGCTGCGCTATCGCCTGATGCCCTACCTCTACACCGCCGTGCGCGAAGGGCACGACACCGGGTTGCCGGTGATGCGCGCGCTCTGGCTGCACCACGCCGACGACCCCGCGGCCGTCGCGCGCGGCGACGAGTACCTGTGGGGCCGCGATATCCTGGTGGCGCCCGTCACCGAGCCGGGCGCGACGGCGCGGCGGTTGTACCTGCCGCGCGGCCGGTGGCACGATTTCTGGACCGAGACACCGATCGACGGCGGGCGCGAGATCACGCGCGACGTGGATCTCGCGACGATGCCGCTCTACGTGCGGGCGGGCGCCGTCCTGCCGCTCGGTCCCGCGAAGCAGTACACGGGCGAGCCGACCGAGGCGCCCATGACGCTGATCGTCTTTCCCGGCGCCGACGGCGTCTCGCGCATCTACGAAGACGACGGGCACACGTTCGGCTACCGCGCGCGGGACTGGACGATGCTGGAGATGGCGTGGGAGGACGGCGGGCGACGCCTCACCCTGCGGCTCGCCGAGGGCTCGCGCATGCGCCCACCGCTCGCCCGTCGTTTCGACGTGCGCGTCGCGGGCGCTGCGAAGACCCGGACGTTGACCTTCGCCGGGCGGCCCCTCTCCGTGCGCGTCTGAGGGCCGGCTAAAGCCGGCCCCCACAGGTTACGCGAGTACGTAGGGGCCGGCTTTAGCCGGACCGACGAGGAGATCCCCATGAGGCGCATCGGGCTCCTGGCGGCGGCGCTCGTCGCGCTGGCCGCGTGGCCGGCGGCGCAACCCGTGTTCACCGGCACCGAGATCTTCCCGCCCGAGGAGTTCGCGGCGCGGCGCGCGCGCGTCATGGACCGCATCGGCGACGCCGTGGCCGTCCTCGAGGGCACGACCGAGCGGCCCGGCGAGCAGGCCTTCCGTCAGAACAACCAGTTCTTCTATCTGACCGGCGTGGCCGAGCCGCGCGCGCTCGTCCTCATCGACGGCCGGACGAAGAAGACGACGCTCTTCCTGAAGCCGCGCGACGAGCGACGCGAGCAGCGCATGTTCGGTCCGGGCCTCTACCCCGGCCCCGACGCCGCCAGGGCCACCGGCATCGACGAGGTGCTCGACCGCGACGACTTCGCGGGCGTGCTCGCGGCCGTCGCGCGCGACGGCCGCACGATCTACACCCCGTTCCGTCCCGAGGTTCTCGGCGAGGCCTCCTCGAGCGATCCGGCCAACCTCTGGACGGCAACGAAGGCCGACCCATGGGACGGCCGCGTCTCGCGCGTCGAGGCCTTCGTGGGCAAGCTGAAGGCCGCGGCCCCGCGGTGCAGCCTCGAGGACCTCGATCCGATCCTCGACGGCCTGCGCCTCTACAAGAGCGCGCGCGAGATCGCGGTGATCCGCGAGGCCACGCGCATCACGGGTCTCGCCATCATGGAGGCCATGCGCGACGCGCGCCCCGGCATACACGAGTACGAGCTGCAGGCCGACGCCGAGTTCGTCTTCAAGAAGGCCGGCGCCTACGGGCCGTCCTACTTCGCGCTGATCGCCACGGGGAGGAACACCTACTACACGCACTACCACAAGGACACGGCGGCGCTCCAGGACGGCGACCTGGTGCAGTTCGACTACGGACCCGACTACAAGTACTACCAGGGCGACGTCACGCGCGTGTTTCCCGCGAGCGGCACCTTCACGCCGCGGCAGCGCGAGCTCTACGGCGTGTACCTGAAGCTATACCAGGCGCTGATGACGTCGATCCAGGCGCACGTGGCGCCGCGCGACATCATCCGGACGGCCGTGGGCAGGATGGACGCCGTGCTGGCCGAGTACCCGTTCACGGACCCGGCCATCAGGCGGGCCGCTGTGGAGTTCGTGGAGGGCTACCGCCGCAGCCGCGCCAACAGCCTCGGCCACGACGTCGGCATGGAGGTGCACGACGTGCGGGGGCCGAACCCGCCCGACACGCTCGAGCCGGGCATGGTCTTCACGATCGAGCCGGCTCTGCGTCTCGAGGATGAGCACCTCGGCATCCGGCTCGAGGACATGCTGCTCGTCACCGACACCGGTTACGAGAACCTATCGGCCTTCGTGCCGATCGAGATCGCCGACATCGAGAAGCTGATGGCCCAGCCCGGCCTGAGCGACGCGATGCTCAAGATCGGCACGCGCTGACGCGTGTCACGGAAGGACAACCACGTACGGCACCACGAAGGCACGAAACAAACCGAAGCCCACGATACGACCCCCCTGCCTTCCGTGCAGTGGGCGGCGGCCTGCGCGGCCTGGCCGGCAGCGCGTGCTGCCAGGCCGCCGGCCGGACCGGAACGGACGCGTGCAAGAACGCGACCGCGGCCATGAGCGCGCTCTTGCGCGCGTCCGTCCCGGTCCCGGCACGCCCGCCGGGCGGGCAGGCCGCCGCGCAGCGCATCGTGCCTTCGTGTAGCCGTCAGTGATCACGGATGTGGCGTCACACGGTCACTTCTTGATCGTGGGGTACGTGATCCCCAGCTGATCCAGGTACGACGAGTACTTCGTCGGGTCGAAGTAGTACTTCCGCATCTCCGGCCGGTACTTCTCCATCGTCCCCGTGTTCAGCCAGATCGCCGGCTTGTCGTCCGAGCCGAGCAGCGACTCGTACTTCTGGTCCTTGGTCTGCACGTTGTTGAAGTAGTCCCAGGCCTGCCGCACGAGCTCCGGGCGCATGAGCAGATCGATGATGTTCATCGCCTGCACCTTCGCGCCGGCCGTCACGCCCTTGTGTGCGATGGGCGTCGCCTCGGCGATGCCGTTCGACCAGTGGTGACCGGGCCCGGCCGCGAAGTTCGCGGGGTACATCAGCGTGGCCGTCGGCACGTTCCACATCACGTCGCCGATGTCGTCCGACGCGCCGCCGCGCTGTTCCGCCTCGGGAATCGACTCGCGGCCGCGCAGCAGGCCGATCTCGGTGGCCAGCCCCCGCTCGGGGACGCCCATCTCGCGCTGCGTGGCCTTCGCGAGCGCGACGTCCGTCTCGTTCCACTCGGGCAGGCCCACGCGCTGGATGTTCGCGTAGGTCATCTCGGCCAGCGTCTTGTTGCCGTGCTGCGGCCACGCGGCGCCCAGCACCCGCCAGCTCACCTTCGTGTTCGTCATCATCGCGGCGGCCGTGGCCATCGTGTCACCGATCTCCCGCAGTTCCTTGATGTGCGGGTAGTCCACCTCGCGAAAGTAGTACCAGACCGACGCGTCGGGCGGGACGACGTTGGGCTGGTCGCCACCGTTGGTGATGACGTAGTGGGAGCGCTGCTGCAGGCGCAGGTGCTCGCGCCGGAAGTTCCACCCGACGTCCATCAACTCCACCGCGTCGAGCGCGCTGCGCCCGCGCCACGGCGCGGCCGCGGCGTGCGCGGCTTCCCCTTCGAACAAGTACTCCACCGACACGAGCCCGCTGCCCATCGACGCGCCCCAGCTCACGCCGAAGTTGCTGCCGATGTGGTTGTAGAGCACCACGTCCACGTCCTTGAACACGCCCGCGCGCACGAAATACGCCTTGCCGCCCAGCAGCTCCTCGGCGATGCCCGGGAAGATCTTGATCGTCCCGGGCAGGTGCTCGCGCTCCATGACGGCCTTCGCCGCGAGCGCGGCCGTGATGACGAGCGGCTGGCCCGTGTTGTGGCCCTCGCCGTGCCCCGGTGCCCCCTCGACGATCGGGTCGTGATACGCCACGCCCGGTTTCTGCGACGCCTGCGGGATGCAGTCCTCGTCGCTGCCGAGCGCGATCACCGGCTTGCCCGATCCCCACGTGGCGACCCAGCCGGTCGGGATGCCGGCGATGCTCCGCTCGATGCTGAAGCCTTCCTTCTCGAGAATGCCGGTCAGGTACTTCGACGTCTCGAACTCCTGGAAGCCGAGCTCCCCGAAGCTGTAGACCATGTCCACCATCTGCGCGCTCAGGCCCTGCCGCGCCTCCACCTCCTTCACCATGGCCTGCTTGAGCGCCGCGATTCTCGGGCTGTCCGGCTGCGGCGCGGCCGGCTGCTGGCCGCTCCGCTGGCGGGGGGCCCCGGTGAGCGACACGACGAACGCGAACACGAGCACGAAACCCAGGACGACCCGCCGTGAGCGCATGATCGGCCTCCAGGAAGGGAATGAGGACGAAAGCCGAAAGGACGACAAATCGCGGGGATTGTATATCAACGGGCCGACTGACCGCCGTCGCCAAGGCTTCGGCGAGTCGCGCCGGAGCGTCAGCGAAGGCAGGAGCCGGCGCCCACGGGCGGTCAGGGAGGGGAAGCCCGCCCCTTTGTGGCGACGGGGAGGCCGGCGTCTACATCTCGAAGCGTGCGATGCGGCCCCGCTCGCCGGCGCCCCACCCCACCACGCCCTTCGCGGTGGGCGGCGCGAAGCTGAACGTGTGCAGGCCCGCGATCGACAGCCGCGTCCAGCTCGCGCCCTCGTCGGCCGAGAAGTCGGCGCCCTCCGGCCCCACGGCGAGGAGCGACGGCGTCGCCGCACCGGGCACGCAGGCGACGACCGAGCGGAAGCCGCCCAGCCCGCGCAGCCGCGTCCACGTGGCGCCGCCGTCCGACGTGATCGCCGCGTTGTCGTACGCCTCCATCTCCTTCTGGTAGTCGCCGCCGACCGTCACGCCGTGCAGCGCGTCACGGAACGCCACCGAGAAGATGCCGGCCGACGGCCCGGCCGGAATGGGCGTCTCGGCCACCTGCCACGTCAGCCCGCGGTCCGACGACCGGAACACGCGCGAGGTGTCCCCGGCTCCGGTGCCAAACCACACGTGGTCCGAGCCGTAGACGGTCACGTTCGTGCCGCTCGCCGCGAAGAAGCCCTCGGTGTCCTGGGCCGGCGGCAGGCCGGCCGCCGGCACCCGCGTCCACGTCCGCCCGCCATCCTCGGTGCGGACGATCACGAAGACGTTGTCCACCGAGTCGCTCACCGCGATGCCGTGGTCGGCGTCCCAGAACGCCATGGCGTCGTAGAACGCGTGCGGCTCGTCGTTGGTGAACTGCAGGGTCCACGTCGCGCCCGCGTCGGTCGTCTTGTAGATACGCGACTGGTCGGCCGGGCCGATGCTGAGGACGTACGCCGTCCGCGCGTCCACCGCGTCGATGTCGCGGAAGTCCAGCTTCTCCGCGCCCGGCACCGTGAGCCGCTGCCAGTGCCGCCCGCCGTCCTCGGTGTGGACGACCGTGCCGTCCGCGCCGCTCGCCCACGCCACCGTGTCGCTCACCGCGCTCACGCCGCGCAGCCGCGCGTCCACGCCGCTCTTCTGCGTGCGCCACCGCGGCGCCGCCGCCGCCTGGACGACGGCCAGCGTCGCGGCCGCCGCCACCGCCCACCGCAGCCGCGCGCTCACTTCTCCCCCGCCTTCGGCGCGACCTCGCTCCACCGCGGCGGCGTCACGCCGAGCAGGTGCTGCACGAAGAAGTCGCGGCGCTTGTGCTCGCCGAACTCCCCGCCCGAGGTGTGCCGCGCGCCGGGGATGTACAGCAGGTCGAAGTTCTTGTCGTGCTTGATGAACTGGTTCACCACCTGCATCGTGGACGATGGATCGACGTTGTCGTCCATCTCGCCCACGATGAGGAGCACGTCGCCCTGCAGGCGCCACGCGTTGTCCACGTTGGACGAGGCGGAGTACTGCGGCCCGATCGGCCAGCCCATCCACTGCTCGTTCCACCAGATCTTGTCCATCCGGTTGTCGTGGCACCCCGACGCCGACACCGCCACCTTGTAGAACTCCGGGTGGAACAGCAGCGCGCCGAGCGAGCTCTGCCCGCCGGCCGACGTGCCGTAGATGCCGACGCGCGAGATGTCGTAGTACGGGTACTTCGCGGCCACCGCCTGGTGCCACAGGATGCGGTCCGGCAGCCCGGCGTCGCCCAGGTTCTTCCACGCCACGTCGTGGAACGCCTTCGACCGGTTCGCCGTCCCCATCCCGTCGATCTGCACGACGATGAAGCCGAGCTCGGCGAGGGAGCGCATGCCGGAGTACGCGCTGAACGTCTTGGGCACGAACGAGCCCTGCGGCCCCGCGTAGATGTTCTCGATGACCGGGTACTTCTTCGACGGATCGAAGGTGGTCGGCCGGAAGATGACGCCCCAGATGTCCGTCTTCCCGTCCCGCCCCTTGGCGACGAATACCTCCGGCGGCTTCCAGCCGGTCTTCTCGAGCGCCCCGAGGTCGCCGTGCTCCACCTCCATCACCAGCGACTTGTCGCTCGTGCGGCGCACCTCCAGCACCGGTGCCATGTCCACGCGCGAGTAGGTGTCGGTGAAGTACTGCATGTCGGCCGAGTAGGCCACCTGATGGTAGGCCTCGGCGTCGGTCAGCCGCACCAGATCGGTGCCGTCGAAGTTGATGCGGTAGTAGTAAAGGAAGTACGGGTCCTGCCCCGGGTACATGCCGCTCGCGCTGAACCAGATCTGGCGCTTCGCCTCGTCCACCTTCTGGACCGCGCGCACTATCCACGCGCCCTTCGTGATCTGGTGCTTCACCTGCCCCGTGACGCCGTCGTACAGATAGAGATGGCTCCAGCCGTCCCGCTCGGACATCCAGATGATCTCCTTGCCGTCGGCGACGTCGTCACGGAACTTCCGGCCCGAGTCCGACAGGCTGCCGTTGGCGCGGCGGTAGTCGAAGAACGTCTTCGTCTCCTCGTCGATGAGCGCGCGGGCCTTGCCCGTCGCCGCGTCCACCTCGATGACGCGGTAGACCTGGTGCCCGCGCTGGTTGTACTCGAACGTGAAGGCGCGGCTGTCCTTCCGCCAGACGAGATCGGACGTCGAGTAGGCGTTCGGGAAGAGGGTGTTGTCCACGACGAGCTCGGCCGCCGGGCTCACGTGGAAGAGCACCGGCTGTTCCACGTCGAGCACGTCGCCGGGCTTCTGGTAGAAGCGCGACGAGTACTTCGGCTGGATCTGGTCCGTTGGCGACGACTCGATGTAGTGCACCTCGCGGTGGTAACCGGGCTTCACGCGGTAGGCGGCCAGCTTCGTCGAGTCGGGCGACCACGCGATCGAGCCCAGCTCGTACGGGTCGCCTTCCGAGCCGTCCAGGCTCAGGTGCGTGAGCTCCTTACCGCCGACCGCCCGAATCGCCACGTTGTAGTTGTCGATGAGCGCTTCCCACTTGCCGTCCGGCGACACGCGCGGCTTCCCGTCTTCCGCCCGCCGCCGCCCGAACCCGCCGCCCGCCGCCTCGTTCTTCTTGCAGGTGTAGTCGGTCAGGCTGCACGTCCACGCGTCGCCGCCCACGCGGACGTCGATGGCCGTCTCCTTGTTCGTGAACGTGAAGGTGGAGAACGGCAGCTCGAACGGCTTGTACTCCTCACCGGTCGCCTTCGACAGCGCGGCGGCCAGCTTCTCGTGGTCGAAGGCAGGCCGCTTCTCGCGCGTAGCGACGTCGAACACGATGAACTGGTTGCCGCCCTTGACCGACGCGCGGTACCAGAAGCGGCTCGTGTCGCCGACCCAGGTGGCTGGGCCCGCCATGCCGGGCGCCGCGTCGTTGTAGAGAGCGCGGAGGGCGTCGGCGCGGTGGTAGTCGTCCACCGTGCCCTGCGCGCCGGCCACGATCGGAAGCGCCAGGCCGATGGCCAGCGCGACGAGCACGAGACGAGCGAGGCGAGTGCGGGTCATACGCGGCTCCTTCTCATGGAGAATGGTCACACTCTTATACAGGATCCCGCCCGCTCCAGCACGCGGCGAGCGGTCCCGCGGGCGTCGGGACCGCAGGCGGTGAACTCGGACAGGCTACCCGGCGACATGAGGCTGTCGGTCGGCACGGACCGCTCGCGGCGAAAACCCTTGGAGCAGGCCGTCGGCGACAGTCTGAAAAACGCCGCGTAGGCCAGTGACAGGGCGTGGGGATGGGGCCCCCACGCCGCGTACAGGGACGATAGGCCGGAGCGGCGTTTTTCCGGCCTGCGGAAGCGGGTTTCGCGGCGAGCGGTCTGTGCCAACTCACCCTCTGTGAGGCGACGTCCGACCCAGCCAGTCGCTGGTCTAGGGTAAGATCTCGCCATGACTGGCACCGCGCGCGCGACGTTCGGCCTCATCGTCGGCAACCGCGGCTTCTTCCCCGACCACCTCGCCAAGAGCGGCCGCAACGACATGATCGCCGTCCTCGAGTCGGCCGGCATCCGGGCGATTACCCCCACGCCCGACCAGACCAAGCACGGCGCCGTCGAGACGCACGCCGAGGCGCAGCTGTGCGCCGACCTCTTCAAGGCGAACCGCGACGCCATCGACGGCGTCATTGTGTCGCTGCCGAATTTCGGCGACGAGCGCGCCGTCGCCGACACGCTGCGCCTGGCCGACTTGCACGTGCCCGTGCTCGTGCAGGCCACGCCCGACACGAGCGGCCGCATGACGATCCGCGACCGGCGCGACAGCTTCTGCGGCAAGATGTCGGCCTGCAACAACCTCTCGCAGTACCGCATTCCCTACTCGCTCACCAGCCTGCACACCGAAGCGCCCGACTCGGACACGTTCCGCCGCGACCTCGACTGGTTCGCGGGCGTCTGCCGCGTCGTCCGCGGCCTGCGCAATCTCCGTGTGGGCGCGATCGGCGCCAGGCCCGCGGCGTTCAACACCGTCCGCTACAGCGAGAAGCTCCTCGAGGCGAGCGGCATCTCCATCGAGACGGTGGACCTCTCCGAGATCCTCGGCCGCGTCGAGCGCCTGAAGGACAACGACTCAGCGGTCACGGCGAAGCTGGAGAAGATGAAGGCGTACGTGCCGGTCGGCGCGACGCCCGCCCCGGCCCTCGTCAAGCAGGCCAAGCTCGGCGTCGTCATCGACGGCTGGATGGAGGAAGTGCAGGTCGTCGTCTCCGCGGTGCAGTGCTGGACCGCCCTCGAAACCTACTTCGGCGTCGTCCCCTGCACGCTCATGAGCATGATGAGCAACGACCTCATGTCGAGCGCGTGCGAGGTGGACATCTGCGGCACGATCGCGATGCACGCCCTGCGCCTGGCGTCGAACACGCCGTCGGCGCTTCTCGACTGGAACAACAACTACGGCGACGACCCCGACAAGGCCGTGTGCTTCCACTGCAGCAACCTGCCGAAGCACTTCTTCGCCGACGTCCGCATGGACTACCAGGAGATCATCGCCGGCACGGTCGGCAAGGCGAACGCGTTCGGCACCATGGTGGGGCGGGTGAAGAGCGGGCCGATGACCTTCGCCCGCTTCTCGACCGACGACCGCGCGGGCCGGATTAAGGGCTACGTAGGCGAGGGCGCGTTCACCGACGATCCGCTCGAGACCTTCGGCGGCGCCGGCGTCGTCCACATTCGCGGGCTGCAATCGTTGCTGCGCTTCATCTGCGAGTACGGCTTCGAGCACCACGTCGCCGCCAACCTCTCGTCGGTCGCCGCCGTCGTCCACGAGGCCGCGACGAAGTACCTCGGCTGGGACATGTACTGGCACAAAGGGGCGTAGGCCTGTCGGCTCAGGGCTCACGGCTCAGGGCTCAGGACTGACGGCTGAGGGGACTGGGAGCCGGGGACTGGGGGCTCGGCGGCCGACCCAGGAGGCGTCGGGGCGGAGCCCAGTTGCGACCTCGCGCGCTCAAGCGTGAGTCGGCAAATGCGCCCGCAGGCGTTCCGAGCGCGGAGGCGCCCCTTTCGATGGTCGAGGCGTTGCCCGACTGCCACACATGATTGTTGGCTGCCCTCCCGACAAACCCCAGCCGACGCGCGGGTCGTAAGGACACGCGCCGGAGGGTGCATTTGCCGCGCGAGCTGTCGCAGGGCGCCGCCCCGACGCCTCCTGGGTCCGACGCCATTTCGTGGTCTACGCGACTCCCGCCGCGGCTATGGCGTTTCCCAGCTCCCTGACGCCGCGGAGCGCACCAGCGCGTCGATGACGCGCATGTTCGCCACCGAGTCCTCGAGCGGGTACGGCACTTCGCCCTCGCCGCGAATCGCCTGCGAGAACCGATCCGCCTGCAGCGTGAACTGATTGCACGCGGGGATCTCGATCACCTCCGCGTTCCCGCCGAACACGTCCGTCCCGTCGTCCACGCGCAGGGGCACCGCGCGGTCGGGCGGCGGGCCGAAGGGCACCTCCACGTCGATCCGCCCGCGCGTGCCGTGCACGACCACACGCTGGTGTCGCGCCATGCGCATGCCGCAGGCGCCCATGGCCTGCCCCGGCGCGAAGTCGAGCAGCATCGACGTGAAGACGTCCACGCCGGTGGCCGGGTCCCGCTCCATCGCGCCCAGCACCCGCGCGGGCTCGCGCCCGAAGACCAGGCGCGAGACGTTGACCAGGTAGCAGCCCACGTCCATCAGCGCGCCGCCGCCGTAGTCTCTGACGAACCGCACGTTCGCCGCGTCCTCGTTGAAGTAGCTGAAGTGGCCCGAGACGGCCCGCACCTCACCCACCCGCCCGCTCCGCACCAGCTGCACGACGGTCTCCCACTGCGGATGGACGCGGACGACGAAGGCTTCGCCGATGCGGACGCCGGTGCGGTCGCGCGCGGCGACGAGCGCGCGCGCCTCGTGGACGTCGCGGCCGATCGGCTTCTCGCACAGCACGTGCTTGCCGCGCTCGGCCGCGCGGATCGTCCACGGCACGTGCAGGTGGTTGGGCAGCGGCACGTAGACCGCCTCGACGTCTCCGTCGGCCAGCAGCTCGTCGTACGATCCGTACGCCCGCGGGATGCCGAGCGCGGCGGCGGCCCGTTGCGCCGTCTCGAGGCGGCGCGACGCGAGGGCGACGACCTCGGCGTGCTCGGCCTGCTGTATGGCGGGAATCACCTTCTTCACGGCGATGCGCGCGGCGCCGAGCACGCCCCAGCGGACCTTGTCGGCCATGGCGCTCCCATCATACCGAAGAGCGCAACGCTTTTGCCTTGCGCCCGGACCGCGCCCCAGGTACGTTTCTGGCTCCGCGGCCGGGCGATGCGGCTTCACAACCCTGCGGGTGGCGCCGGACGGGCGCCCGCCGGCGCGGAGGGCCCTCAGCCGTGATCTCGGTTTTGGGCCCGAGCACCGGTGGGCCGTCCGGCGACAGGACCCGCGCCGGTTGTGAAACCGCATCGCCCAACCCGCACCCCATGCCCGAGCTCGAACGCGCCATTCGCTTGCCGCATGCCACGGCGCTCGTCGCCGGCACGATCATCGGCGCCTCGATCTTCGTCCAGCCGTCGGAGATCACCGCCCACATGCCGTCGCTCGCCGGCACGGCGCTGGCGTGGCTGACCGCCGGCACCCTCAGCCTCTTCGGCGCGCTCGTCTGCGCCGAGCTGGCGTCGGCGCTGCCGAAGACCGGCGGCGTCTACGTGTACCTCCGCGAGGCCTTCTCGCCCGCCGTCGGCTTCCTCTGGGGCTGGGCGATGTTCTGGACCATGCACTCGGGGATCATCGCGGCCATTGCGGTGATCGTGGCGCGCTACACCGCGTTCTTCGTGCCGCTCGGCCCCGTCGCCACGCGGGCGGTGGCGATTGCCGCGATCCTGCTCCTCTCGGCCGTCAACTACGTGGGCGTCCGCCAGGGCAGCCGGCTCCAGACCGCGTTCACCATCGGCAAGGTCGGCGCGATTCTCGTCATGATTGCCGTTGGCTTCGCGCTGGGCACGCCGGCCGCCGAGAGCGCGAACCAGCCCGTGCCCGCCGGCGGGACGATGACCGACTTCCTGCTGGCCGTGTCGGCCGGCCTCTTCGCCTTCGGCGGCTGGCACATGGTGACCTACAACGCCGAGGAAACCGCCGACCCCGAGCGCACGATCCCGCGCGCGCTCCTGCTCGGCATCCTCGTGGTGACCGTCTGCTACCTGGCGCTGAACGCGGTCTACTTCCACCTGCTGCCGGTGGCGACGGTCGCCTCGTCCACCCGGGTCGCGGCCGACGCCGCCGACGTCGTCCTCGGCTTCGGCGGCGGCGCCGCGATGTCGGCCGTCGTGGTCTTCTCCAGCTTCGGCGCCCTGAGTGGCATCGTCCTCGCCGGCCCGCGTGTCTACTACGCCATGGCGCGCGACGGCCTGCTCTTCAAGTGGGTGGCGGCCGCGCACCCGCGCTACCGGACGCCGCACCGCGCCATCGTGCTGCAGGCCATCTGGTCGTCGGTCCTGGTGGCGACGGGCACCTACCGCGTGCTCTTCACGCGCGTGGTCTACACCGAGTGGGTGTTCTTCGCTTTGCTGGCCGTCGGCCTCGTGATCCTGCGCCGCCGGGGGGTGCCGCGCCACTACTCCGTGTGGGGCTATCCCGTCGTTCCGGCCGTCTTCGCCCTTGCGGCCGCCGCGGTCGTCGTCTCGCAGGTCATCGACCAGCCCGTCGAGAGCCTGACCGGTCTCGGTTTCGTGCTGGTCGGGCTCCCGATCTACTATCTCTGGGCGCGCGGTCCGTCAACGGAGGCCTCATGATCGTCGACTTCCACAACCATTACTTTCCGCCCGAGTACCTGGACGCGATCCGGAAGGGTCCGAGTGCGTTCAAGCTCACGACCGATGCCGAAGGCAACCCCGTCCTGCACTCGCCGGGTGACTACAACGTGGCCGTGCGCGGCCATCGCGACCTCGACTACCGCACCGAGGTGCTGAAGCGCGCCGGCGTGGACCGCCAGGTCATCACCCTCACCGCGCCCGCGACGAGCATCGAGACCCCCGAGCGCGCCGTGGAGCTGGCGGCGATCGTGAACAACGCGCTGGCCGAGGCGGCGCGGACGCGCGCCGATCGGTTCACCGCGCTCGGCACGCTGCCCATGAACGCGCCTGAAGCGGCCGCCCTGGAGCTCGAGCGCGTCCTGTCGCTCGGCCTCAAAGGCTGCATGATCTTCAGCAACGCCAGCGGCGTGCCGCTCGCCGACCCGCGCTTCTGGCCGATCTACGAGCGGGCCGACCGCCACGGGTGCGTCCTCTACATCCACCCGACCTATCCCCTTGGCGTCGAGGCCATGACCGACTACATGCTGATGCCGCTCGTCGGCTTCACCTGGGACACCACGCTCGCCGCCGCGCACCTCGTCTTCGCGGGCGTGCCAGAGCGCTTCCCGCGCATCAAGTGGGTACTGGGCCACCTTGGCGGGGCTATCCCTTATCTGGCCGAGCGCCTCGACCGCGGCTACAAGGCCTTCGACCGCTGCCGCGCGAACATCACGCGGCCGCCGAGCACCTACCTGAAGGAGTTCTACTACGACACCGTGAACTTCGACCCCGCGTGCCTGCGCCTGGCGATCGGCTTCGCCGGCGTGGACCACATCATGGCCGGCAGCGACTACCCGCACATGATCGGCAGCATCGAGCAGATGCTCTCGAGCATCCGCGGCCTCGGCCTCGCGCGCGCGGACGAGGTGAAGGTCATGGGAGGAAACGCAGCGCGCTTGCTGGGAATTGCGTAGGCTTTGGGCTCTGGGGCCGGCGCCCGATTACCAGTGACTACTTGAACGGCAAGTCGGCGCTGATGGGATTGTGATCAGAAAGACGGGCAGGCAACGCGTCATTGATCGACGCCAAGACACGGGCGAATTGGGGCGCAAAGCGATACGCCTGGTGGTCGTCGCGCGGATCGGTCAGGTAGGCCTTCACGAATATCCAGTCGAGCTTCATCTTCCCGATCACCTCCAAGGTCCGCGGGAATTCGAACGTGGTCGCGAATCCCTTCGTGTCTCGCTGGTTTGAATTCGCCAGCGTGCCGTCGGTCTCGTTGATCGTCCGTTCATTGTCTCCGCGGAAGTCGAAGGCAAAGCCGTCCTGAAAGCGAAAGTTCTCGATCACATCGAACAGCTCCGCCTCCGGGTTGGGCCCGAACAACGGGATGTTCTTCGCCGTGGGGTCGTCCTGGTTCTTGAACGCATTCAGGGCGTCCCTCACGACGTCGTAGACCAGCCCGACTCCGGTGGCGTACTTGGCGGCCGTGTTGACCCAGAACGCCGCGCTTCCCAACCGCTGGTACACCTGCTTCTTGAGGCTCGTCGGGCTCGAATCGGTGCCCGTGGTGTTGAGGTCGCCCGCGACGATGACAGGATTGTGAATGTCACGGAGCGTCGAGAGCAGCTCCTGCATCTCCTTACGTCGGCTCTCGGGCGGGGCATTGCTTTCGAGATGGGTCGCCGCCACGGTCAATCGCCTCTCCTTCAGGTCCGGAACATCGAGGGTCACGATGAGCGACGTGCGGCCCCCTCGCCGAACCTGTCGCGAGATCTTCTCCAGGAAGGCCTCCTGTGCGCCCATGCGCCTTCCGGATTCCAACAGGGCCAGCGCCTTCTTCTCTCCTGCATACCAGTCGTACGCGGCCGTCTTGAATGGCTGCAGGCGCGCCGCCGAAATGGGGTAACGAGACAGGACGGCCGTGCCTTGCAGGGCTTTCAGCTTGGTCCGATCAACCTGCATCTCCGCGAGAAGCTGGTGGCGCTCGGCCGAATCCGCCACCTCGTCCAGCGTCTCGGTTCCAAGGCTGATCGGGTCGACCTCGACAAATTCGACACCATACGCCCAGTTCATGTTCAGGGTGTTCCCCAATTCCTGGACGACGGACCGATAGCCGGTGCGCTTCATGCCCCAATCCACTTCGTTCAAGGCAATGACGTCGGCGGACCGCAGCACGTCGATGTCCTGTCGCATCTGAGCGATGTCCGCGTCCGGCTTGCGGCGCCTGGCCTGCCTGAGAAACTCCTCGGGGTTTGCGAACAGCAGCTTGATCCCGTCCAGCTCGAGCCCCCGTTCGATGTTCCACGTCACCACGCGAAGCGAGCGGCCGAGTCGCGGCAGGTCCGGCCGATGCGGCTAAGCGCCACCGCAATACGCCTCGTTGCTGACGAAGGGCGTGGTGGTCAGGGCCTGGAGTTTGTCCTCGAGCCCGGCGCCGGGCTCGTCACTCGCTCCCAGCGTCACCAGTTCGTCGTAGGTCAACATCTCCGGCCCCTGGAGGCGCACATACCTCCCCCTCCCGGCGCCGCCCGGTGCGCGATATCGGCTGATGTAGATGGCCAGCAGGCCGGCCGCCAGGATCACGGCGGCCGCGATCGCCACCATCGTGAACTTCTTCGTGATTCGCTTCTTCAACGGAGTGCTCCTCCAAGCGTTTCAAAGGAGTATACACGCCACGCGTTCGGGCTGCCCGAACGTCTGGACTCTGTCGCGGCGCCCATTCGCGTCTTCCCAACACGACTGCATCGCGATCGCATTGACCCTCGAGGACCGGCGCCGGGGCATCACCAACCCCTCCCGAGTCCACTTCGCCCCTTCACCTCGTCCGCCTCACGTGTCCGCACTCAGCTGCGCCGTGACGTGTCAGCTGCAGCGCCTCGTGAGGCAGCGGCCTACCTGGCAAACCACCGCCGGGTGTAGAACCCGCGGGCCTGAAGACGCCAAGCAGCAAGCGCCGCGATTGCAACAAGCGCCGTTGTAACGACGATGAGCGTCGCTGGTGGGTTCGAGCCGGAAATGAACGCCGCCCGGGCAGCGCTCGCGACAAGGGTGATCGCGCTCAGCGGCAGCGGGGCAAGAAGCAGATGAAGAAGAGCCGGTCGCGGAGCTGGCGAGAGAAACCGCGCGGCGACAAGCAGCGCGGCGAAGGCGGCGAGAAGCGCGAGGATGCGAACCCCGACAGGACCACCCGTTGCCGCGACGAGAACGAGACGTGCGAGGCCCACACCGAGCCCGAGGTACCCAAGGCCAAATACGACGATGATGGCGACGGCTCGCGTCAAGGGGAACTGACGCATCCAGAATCTCCGCTCTTGCCGCTGCCTAACGCATTGGCGCTCAGCCGCGACCCGCGCGGAGGTGACGCCTCGATCTGGCTTTCTTTCGAGCGCGGGTCGACGGCTGCAGCGCCTTGTTAGCCGGCTTTCGTCCGACCAGCTTGTCGTATTCCGTATGCGAGCCAATCCAGCACCACACCAAGTCCCCCGCTACCTCGGTCGCGAGAGCCCGGTAGTGGAGGCCGACGCGGACGGACCAGAGCGAGGCAATCTTCTTGAAGCGCAGCGACTTGTGGGTCGGGTCTGTCTTGAGGAGCGTGTAGTTGCGATCCGCGAGCCTGCGAATCCCCTCGGGCAACCCCCGGTAGCAGCGCCAGAAACGGGGGCTGGCGTGGTGATTCACAACGCCTTCGTGCGACCCGCCTGACGGTCGCGCTGTGCTTCGCGAACCAGGGCATCGAGCCGACCGGCGGCGACGTCGGACGCAAGCTGACGGTCCCATTCCGCCGCGTCGTATTCGGCGAACCACTTCCGGAAGCGCGCCAAGTCCCTCTTCGGAAGGCGCTTCACCGCCCCGGTGATTTCAGCAACAGTCGTCATGGAAACAGGCTACTCCCCTATGCCGCTCTTGGCAACTCAACCGCTCAACCGGGGCGCACGTCAGGAAAGTGAGGCGTCGCGTGACGAGGCGCAGGGATGGGAGGAAGGGTCTTGATATTACAGTATCTATAGCTGTAATATCTTGAGCATGAGACATTCCACCGCGTCCGC
>JAHECP010000029.1 GCA_024641665.1 Acidobacteriota bacterium | reverse complement strand
GCTGGCCGCGCCGCTGGGCCTGAACGACGCGACCGCGGACGAGGCGCTGCTGGCGCTCGAAGGCGAGGGCGTCGTGCTGCGCGGCGCCTTCACGCCCGGCGCGCGCGAGCGCGAGTGGTGCGACCGGCGCCTGCTCGCGCGCATCCACCGCTACACCCTCAGCCGCCTGCGCGCCGAGATCGAGCCGGTGAGCCCGGCCGATTTCATGCGGTTCCTCTTCGACTGGCAGCACGCGGCGCCCGGCCGTCGCGTCGCGGGCCTCGACGGCCTGCGCGCGGTCCTCACCGCCCTCGACGGCGACGAGATCGCCGCCGCCGCGTGGGAGAGCGAGGTGCTGCCGGCGCGCGTCGAGGACTACGACCCCTCCATGCTCGACACCCTGTGCCTCACCGGCGAGGTCGCCTGGGGCCGGCTGTCGGCGCCGGCGCGCGCGGGCGGCCCCGCGGCGGGTCCCATCCGCACGACGCCCATCGCCGTGTTCCTGCGCGAGCGCGCTCGGGCGTGGCTCGCGATCGCGCAAGGTGATACCGGGCCGGCGGAAGGCGGACCCCACGGTCTCGCTTCGGGTGGTCTGTCGGCCGACGCGCGCGACGTGCTCGCCGTGCTCGCGCGGCGCGGCGCGTCGTTCTTCTTCGACCTGACGGGCGCCGCGAACCTGCTGCCGACGCGCGTCGAGCGCGCGCTCGGCGAGCTGGTGGCGGCGGGCGTCGTCACGGCCGACGGCTTTGCCGGTCTGCGCGCGCTCCTCACGCCGTCCGACAAGCGCAGGCCGCTCGGCGCCGCCGGCGCCGGCCGGCGCCGGCGCACCGCGCCCGACGGCGTCGAGACCGCGGGGCGGTGGAGCCTGTTGCGACCCGTCCCGACCACGGCCGGCGCCGCGCCCGGCGAGGACGCCGTCGAGGCGCAGGCCTGGGCGCTCCTCCGCCGGTACGGCGTCGTCTTTCGGCGCGCGCTGATGCGGGAAGAGAGCTTGGCGCCGTGGCGCGAGCTGACGCGCGTCTACCGGAGACTCGAGGCGCGCGGCGAGATCCGCGGCGGACGCTTCGTGGCCGGCATGTCCGGCGAGCAGTTCGCCCTGCCCGAGGCGGTGGGCACGCTGCGGGCCGCGCGGCGCGCGGAACCCTCGGGCGCGCTCGTCGCGGTGAGCGCCGTCGATCCCCTCAACCTCGCCGGCTACGTCACCGCCGGGGACGTGATCCCGGCCGTGACCGCCAACCGCCTCGTCTACCGCGACGGCACGCCGCTGGCCGCGCGCGAAGCCGGCCGGGTGCGCCCGCTCGGCGAGTATGGCGGCGCCACCGCGCGCCAGATCGAGCAGGCCCTCGTGCGGCGTCCCGCCCCACGCGCCGCCGAGAACCTCGGGCACCGGGCCGGTTGACGCCGGCCGGACACACCCGCGACCATTCGGACCAACGTCGTCGGCTGCGTCGTCGGCGTGTGCCGTCGGGCAGATCGCGAAGGCAGGATCGACCTGGGCTCAGTCCGTCCTGCCGCACACCACCCAGAACGGCCTGTCGCGGGACGCGGCGGCGCGTCCGGCCATCAGCGCCTCGAGGGAGGGCGCGGCACGCAGCGCGCGTCCGGGCAGGTAGCGGGCCACGAGCGCGTCCAGCGGCCCGTGGTCCGTCGGCGCCTCGTGGAAGCTGATGCGCGGATAGTGCGGGCGCAAGAGCGCCAGGACGTCGGCCACCGAGTACCCGTAGGTCAGCAGCGCGGGGTGCACCTCGACGAACAGGCGCGGCGTGCACGCGCGGATCAGCTGCTGGGCGCCACGCAGCACCTGCCCCTCGAAGCCTTCGACGTCGATCTTCACCACGTCGGGTCGCCGATCGATCAGCTCGTCGAGGCAGCAGGCGGGCACGGTGACCGCGCCGGTCGGATCGGCGGTGACGCGCCCGTTCACGCCCCTCGCCAGCCGTACCTCTCCGCGCCGCTCGCCGGCGGCGGCGGCCATGACCTCCACGTTCCGCAGGCCGTTCACCTCGATGCAGCGCCGGAGCTCCTCCAGGTTCTCGGGCTCGGGCTCGATGCAGATGACGGTGCCGGAGGGTCCGATCTCGCGCGCGATGAGCAGGAGGTAGTAGCCGACGTTGGCGCCCACGTCCACGACGGTCGCCCCGGAGGCGAGCAGGCCCGCCACGAGCCTGCGCTCGAGGATCGCGCGCTCGCGTTGAAGGCACAGCAGACGGTGGGTGCCCGAGCGGTGCACGCGGAGTGGCAGGCGGTATCCGAACAGGGGCGCCTCGACGATCGCGGACGGGTCCGCGTCGTGGAAATACCAGTTGGCAAGGCGGAGCGTGTTGAAACGCCAGAGGCCGGCCAACGCGGCGAGGGCCGTGAGCGCGGGGCCGGCGGCCGGGGAGGAACCGCGTCTGCCAGTCGCCATGGACGGAGCCGAAGGCCCGGCGGCGGGAGCCCTCGCTCCACGCCGCCGGGTCCGATCTATCAGCGTGACCGAATGCTCCTCAATTCAGCATTCGGCATTCGACATTCGACATTCGACATTCGACATTTTTCACTTCTTCCCCTCGTCGATCCACCACACCGAGCACTCCGGCTCCGATCCGGGGATCCACCACATGCCGGCGTCGCCGATGGGCGCCCCAGGCGGCGCCTCCGGCGTGGCCTGCGGCTTGACCGCCTCGGCCGGCCGCTCGAGGAAGCGCTTGATGTCGGCCGAGAGCAGCCGCGCGCTCGCGCCGGCGACGCTGCTGGCGTTGGGTCCGCCGGCCTCCATGGTGTCGAGCTGCGCCTTGAGCTGCTCGAGCTTCCACGACGCGATGGCGCGCACCTGCGGCATCTCGGCCGTGCCGGCGAGCTGCATGAGGTGGTCCGCCACGACGCGGCCGACCGTCCGGCCGACCTCGGCCTCGTAGCTGTTGGCGACGGTCGGCGCGAAGCCGGCCCTGATCAGCCGGTCGATCACCTCGTCGAGCCCCGGCAGCGACGGGTCGACGGCGTGCTGGGTCACCAGGCGCGCGGCGCGCTGGGACCTCAGGATGAACCCGACGGTGAGGTCCGCCGCCGTGGCGGCGGGCGTGATCGGGTCGAACGTCAGGCCGGTGAGCCGCGGGAACAGCTCCCGGTAGCGGCCGTAGCCGCCCGGACGCGGCGGGATCAGCTTCAGGATCGACGCGGGAATCACCAGCTCTTTCGGGTCGAGCGTGCGCATGAGCGCGTCGATCGCGGTGCGCTGCTCGGCGGCCGGCACGTAGGTGAACGGCGCATGGCCGTCGCCGCGCATGGCGTAGAAGTACTCCTGGCCGCCGAGGGCCGACGCCGCGGCCTCGACCGAGTAGCGGTGGTACAGATAGACAGGCACCAGCACGTCCTCGATCGTCGCCATCGGGTCACCGAGCTTGATGGCGGTCTCGCCGAAGTGGTTCAGTGCGGCGCGGCGCACGTCCATCATGCGCTGCAGCTCGACGCCCTGGTCGACGCCGTTCGACCACTGATCGACCTTCGGGTTGGCGTCGGTGTCCTGGTTCGACAGGTACCGCAGGTCCTGCGCCCAGGCGTCGTCGATGATCTTGTCGAGGGCCGCCTTCTCGTTGGTGCCGGGCGGGAAGTCCTGGTAGCCCCAGGTGATGGCCACCTTGTCCCAGTCCCCGATCCCCACCGCATAGGCCTGCGAGAGGTCGATGGTGCCGTCGGGCCGCAGCGTTTCGCGCGGGTGCGGGTAGTCCATCACCGAGATGTAGCCCTTGCTGCTGTCGTAGTAGTTGTGGCCGAAGCCGAGCGTGTGGCCCGTCTCGTGGGCGGCGAGCTGCCGGATGCGCGCGAGCGCGAACTCCTGCAGCTCCGTGGGCGTCTCGGTGCCGGTCTTGTAGGGCGACAGCAGGCCCGTGGCGATCAGGTAGTCCTGGCGCGCGCGCAGCGAGCCGAGCGTCACCCGGCCCTGGATGATCTCGCCGGTGCGCGGATCCGACACCGAGCCGCCGTAGCTCCAGCCGCGCGTCGAGCGGTGCACCCACTGGATGACGTTGTAGCGCACGTCCATCGGGTCGGCGCCCTCGGGCATGACCTTCACCTGGAAGGCGTTGCGGTAGCCGGCTGCCTCGAACGCCTGGTTCCACCAGCTCGCGCCCTCGATCAGGGCCGAGCGGATGGGCTCGGGCGTGCCGCGATCGACGTAATAGATGATGGGCTTCACCGGGTCGCTGATCTTCGCCGTCGGGTCCTTCTTCTGCAGGCGGTGCCGCCGGATGAAGCGCTTGGTCATGGGCTCGCCGAGCGGCGCGGCGTAGTCCTCGTAGGTCAGCGCGCTGTAGCCGGCGCGCGGGTCGAAGACGCGCGGCGTGTAGTTGGAGTCGGGCAGCTCGATGAGCGAGTGGTGCGTGCGGACGGTCACCGCCCCGGTGTCGGGCACCACGGCCTGCAGCGAGCCGCGGCCGAAGCCGCCGCCCGCGTGCGCCGCGCTGCCGTCGGTCGTGAAGGTCAGCGTGACCTCCATCTCGGTGTTCTTCGGGAAGTTCTTGGTGTTCGGCATGTAGACGGCGCTCCGCGTCTTGTCGAGGCGGTAGGTCGCCGGCCGCAGCCGCTGGATGATGCCGTGCGAGTCGCGCAGCAGGAAGTCGGTCAGGTCGACGAGCACGCGGTCGCCGGTCTCGGCCGCCACCGTGAAGCCCCAGATCGTGGACGTCGCGAACGCCTCCTCGACGGCGCGCACCTCGTCGGGGTTGCTGCTCGTCGCGCGGTAGCGGAGATTGGGCTGGACCATGAGGATCTTGGGCCCGACCCGCTCGAACTTCACGATGTCGGCGCCGCCGCCCTGGCCGCGGTCGAGGCCGATGTCGTTGGAGCCCACGCCGGCCTGGAGGCCCTCGAAGTACAGGACCTCGGTGTCGAACTTCGAGATCTCCATGTAGAGCGTGCCCGACTGGCCGTCCCAGTAGAGCGGGAAGTAGCCGTCGAGCTTCTGCATGCCGGCGGTCTTGTCCTCGATGCTCGGGGTCTTGCCGGGCGCGGCGGCCGCCCGGCCGGCGGGCTGCGCCTCGGCGGTCGCGAGAAACGCCGGCGCCGCGACGACGAGCAGCACCGGCAGCAGGATCAGGTGGAGCGAACGGACTCTCGAAAGACGTTCGGCGAGAGACAAGGGACACCCTCCTCGATCGAAAACCTGGATGTGAAGGGCGTCGCGCGGGGCCCACGGGCGGGCCGTGGCGCGCGGCGCGGCCCGAGCATAGCACAGCGGGAGGGCTTGAACCCGCACGGCTCAGGGCTCACGGCTCACGGAGCAGCGCGCCGCGCCGCACCGAAATCCGCGCGCCGACGCGAGAGCCCTCGAGCCCTTGAGCCGTGGGTCGCGAGCCCTGAGCCGTGAGCGGTCTACTCCGCCGGCGCCGCGTCCGCGCCGGGCTGGCGCGCGCCCAGCTCGCGATCGAGGTCGAGCATCGAGGCCGGGTCGTCCTTCACCATCTGGAACTTCCCGGCGATCTCGCGGGCGGTCTTCTCCTCCTCGACCTGCTCGGTGATGAACCACTGCAGCTCGACGAGGGCGGCGAAGGCCTTCTCCTTGAACGCCAGCTCGTACAGCTTGTCGATCTGGCGCCCGACCACCTGCTCCTGCTCCAGCGCGGCCTGGAAGACGGCCGGCACCGACTTGAAGTCGCCCGCCGGCTTGGCCATCGCCTTCAGCTCGACCTTGCCGTGGCGCGCGAGGACGAAGTCGAAGAGCTTCATCGCGTGCGTCTGCTCTTCCTGGCTCTGGATGCGCAGCCACGACGCGCTGCCGGTGAAGTTCTGCAGCTCGCAGTAGGCCGACATCGCCAGGTAGGCGTAGGACGCGCTGAGCTCCGCATTGATCTGATCGTTGATCGCGTCGAGGACCGTCTTCGTCATGAGTCGGATGCTCCAGGGGAGAACGAGCCGCCACTGTGATGGTTCCCGCGATTATACCGTGCCCGCGCGCGGTGGACGCCGCACGGGCACAGCGGCCAGCCCAGCCACCGGTTCTCGTGGAACCGGGCTGCGGGACGTGCTAAAGTGGAAGCTTCGATGGATTACAGCTTTCAGCCGTGCCCGCGTGAAGAGATCGGTCGAACCGCTGGTCTCCTCTGAACGCAGTCCACCCGCCGACGAGCCGAATCCATTGGAATCCGGTGTTTGGGGACGCCGTCGCGTTCGGCGTGGGCCTGCCGTTTCGGGTCATGACGGCCCGACGGACATTCAGAGGAGTCGTGCAATGGGTCGGAAGCTGTTCGTCGGTAATCTCCCTTACGAGGTCGGCGAGTCCGAGCTCCAGGATCTGTTCGGCAAGGTGGGTGCGGTCGAGTCGGTGACCATCATGCGCGACATGGCAACGGGGCGGGCCCGCGGCTTCGGCTTCGTCGAGATGGGCAGCGACGAGGACGCCCAGAAGGCGATCACCGAGCTGGCCCAGACCCAGCTGGGGGGCCGCACGCTGACGATCAACGAAGCGCGTCCGCGTCCCGAGCGCGGCCCGGGCGGCGGCTTCGGCGGCGGCGGTGGCAAGGGCGGCTTCGGCCGCAACAAGGGCGGCCGGGGCGGCGGCGGCCGCCGCGAGCCGCGCTGGTAGCGCGAACGGCCTCGTGCTTGTGGACGCCCGGTGGCCTGCGAGCCATCGGGCGTTCTTTTTTTGGGATCGACGCCCCTGCCTTCGCTCGTCGAGCTGCGGCGAGGCTCGCCGAAGCGGCCGAGGTCTTGGGTGGCCGCCACAGCGGCTGCACCCGCCTGACTCATCGCTCGCGCTCCTGTCTCGGTCGTTTTCCGTGGCCGTTCCCGTGGCGATTTCCGGGGCGATTTCCGTGGTCATTCCGTGGTACTTCCGTGGTCATTCCGTGGTTATTGCCTTCTCGCTTTCCCGCTAGACAACACCCGCCGCTTCCCGCGTCTATTACCATGACGCCATGACCGAGGGTCCGATTGGCGCGAGAGGCCTCGCGCCGGACTGGCTGGCCGGCGTGTACGACGCGCACGGGCCCGGTCTCTTCCGGTACGCCCTGATGATCCTGGCCGATCACGCGGCAGCCGAAGACGTCGTGCAGCAGGTGTTCGCGCGTCTCGCGCGGCGTCCGGCGGCCGCGCCGCCGATCGACGCGGAGGCGCGGTATCTGCGCCGTGCCGTGCGCCACGAGTGTTTCAGCCGCCTGCGCGCGCGCCGGCGGGAAGCGACGTACCGCGTGGACGCGCGCCGCCCCCTGATCGAGGCCGCCGACCCGCGCGCGTCGCGTTCCGACGAGCGGCTGGCGATCGAGGCGGCGCTCGACGCGCTGCCGCCCGAGCAGCGCGAGGTCGTGCACTTGAAGGTCTTCGACGGCCGCACGTTCGAGGAGATTGCCGCGATCACCGGCGTCACGATCAATACCGCGGCCAGCCGGTATCGCTACGCGCTCGAGAAGCTGCGTGCCGCGCTGGGCTCGAGCACGTGACTCCGCCCAGCGCGGACGCGAGGACCGCTGCCGATGACTGACGACCCGATCGAAGGACAGCTCCAGCGCTACCGCCCGGCCGGTCCGCCCGTCGATCTGCGCGCGCGTGTGCTGGCCGCGGCGGGGGCCGAGGCGCGCCGCGCGACGGCGCCGGCCTGGATGGCCTGGGCGGCGGCCGCAGTGGCGGCCCTGTGCGTGGCCGCGGCAGCGTGGTTCACAATCGAGACGAATCGGCTGGATGCGCGGCTGGCCGAACCGTCGCCGGCCGCGCGCGCCGCGACGGAGGACACGCTGCGGCTGCTCGACGGAAGCCCGGAGGCGCGCGCGTACCTTCGCGCGGTGCTCGAGCAGGAACGGCGCGAGGCCGACGCGCGCCTCCGGCAGCTCGAGGGACTGCAATGACGACTGCACCTCCCCTGTCACCCGTGCCGCGCACCCGTCGCGTCCGCCGCGGGTTCGTGATCGCCCTCGGGCTCGTCGCGTCGACCGCCGCGCTCGTGACGGCCCAGCGCGCGTGGCTGTATCACGAGACCAGGCTGATGGACGAGATCGTGCAGCGCCTCCACGCGGCCGGCGAGCCGGTGCCCAACTTCCCGCTCGACACGAGCCTGGCGGCCCTGGAGAAGCCCGATGCCATCCGCTACTACCTTGCCGCCGCACAGCTCGTTGTCTTCGACGGATTGCCCGCTGTGCGGGACAGGCTCCTGGCGATTGACGGTCGGACGGGCCAGCTGACGGCGGTCGAGCCGTCAGAGGAGGTCGTCCAGGCGGCTCGGCGCTTTCTGGACCGGAATCGCGAGGCCATCGATCTGGCCGAGCAGGCGGCGAACCTCGATGCCCGGCGCTACAACCCTTACGACACCCATCTGAGAGGCGCGCCGGACCTGCTGCTCCGCTATCCGCTGAGCGTGCACACCCTGCTCTCGGCGCGTACGGGCACGGCCGCCTCGGCCGTGGACGCCGCGGTCGTCGAGCTCAGAGCCCTTCGGCTTGGCGAGACCGGCTCGCGGTGGTCGGCGCCTGCGTTCCTGTTGGCGGGCATCGTCACGGCCGCCGCGGATGTCGCGGTGGTGCTCGGTCGTCCCGACCTGAGCGGGTCCGATCTGGCGCGACTGTCCGGCGAGCTGGCGCGCCCGGAGCCCGGCGACCTCGTGGCACGGGAGTTCGCGTACGAGCGCGCCCTGGCGCTCGACGAGCCCGACCCAACGGCGGGGTGGCTCGAGCCCCTGGCCCTCCGCGAGCGACGCCGCTACGCCGAGCTGCTCGGCGCGATTGTCGATGCCGCGGGAGGTCCCGAGGGTCAGCGACTGACCGCCATCGAGAACCTGGTTTCGCCGGGGTTCTCGACGGTTCTGCTGCCGTCGAGGGATTCCATCCCGCCCGCGCTCGTCATCTCCCGCGTCCGTCCGCTCACGCTCCGGATGCTGTCCAACGTCGCGATCGGCCGCGCGGCGCTGACCGCCACCGCCATCGCGCGCTACCGCCGCGACCACGGCGGCGCCATGCCCGCGTCCATCGACGCGCTGACGCCCGCCTACCTCGCCCACGCGCCGCTCGACCCCGTCACGGGAACGCCACTGCTCGTTCGCGCCGAGCCGGACGGGTACGTCGTGTACAGCGTGGGCGACAATCGCACCGATGACGGCGGCCGGATCACCCCGACCGAACCGCTCGACCAGGGACGTCCCGATCGCGCACCCGACTGGGGCGTGCGCGTCCGGCGCATCCCGCCGCCGACGTCCGCCGAGCGTTAGCCCGGAGTGGCACGCACTCCGTGCCGCATTCTGTCTCCCCTTCCGTGGCCCTTCCGTGGCCGTTCCGTGGTACTTCCGTGATAGATTCCCGCCATGCGACCCCGCACCGTCGCGCTTCTCGCGTTCGTGCTGGTTCTGCGGCTGTCGCCCGCGGCCGCCGATACGTACCCGCGCCAACCGGCCATCGACGTCCAGCACTACACCTTCCGGATCGCGCTCGACGATGCCAGCGACGAGATTCGAGGGCGAGCGACCCTGGACGTGCGGTTCGTACAGGGGGGCGTGACCACCATTGCGCTCGACCTCGCGAGCCCGGCCGCCGACGGGACGGGCATGACCGTGGACGAGGTGGCGGGCGGCGCGGGCGCGCTGACCTTCACGCACACTGCCGACCGCCTGCAGGTCGCGCTCGCCGCGGCGCCGGCCCCCGGGTCGATCCAGTCGCTCACCGTCGCGTACCACGGCAAGCCGGGCGACGGCCTCAACATCACGAAGAACCGCTACGGCGACCGCACGGTTTTCGCCGACAACTTCCCCGACCGGGCGCGCGACTGGCTGCCGACGGTGGACCACCCGTCGGACAAGGCCACGTGCGATTTCGTGGTGGATGCGCCCGCGCGCGAGCAGGTGGTCGCGAACGGCCGGCTCGTCGAGGAGACCGATCTCGCGGGCGACCGGCGCCGCACCCACTGGCGCGAGTCCGAGCCGATTGCGACCTACCTGATGGTGATCGGGGTGGCGCGTTTCGCCGTCCAGTACGTGGACGAGATCGGGAACGTGCCGATCGAGACGTGGGTCTACCCGCAGGATCGCGACGCGGGCTTCTTCGACTTCGCGCGCACGCGTCGCGTGCTCGAGTTCTTCGGCGACCGGATCGGCCCGTACGACTACGAGAAGCTCGCCAACGTCGAGTCCACGACGCGCTACGGCGGCATGGAGAACGCCAGCAATATCTTCTACACGGAGCGTGCGGTGACCGGCACCCGCCGCGTCGAGTCCACCGTGGTGCACGAGGTGGCGCACCAGTGGTTCGGTGACGCCGTGACCGAGTCGGACTGGAACCACGTCTGGCTGAGCGAGGGCTTCGCCACCTACTTCACCCATCTCTTCGACGAGTGGGCGTACGGGCGCGACCGCCTCGTCGCCGGCATGGCGCGCGACCGGGACACCGTGCTCGCCTTCGCCGCCGGGAACCCGGACCTGCGCGTCGTGGACGACCGGGTGCCCATCCGCAAGGTGCTGAGCCCCTACACCTACCAGAAGGGCGGCTGGGTGCTGCACATGCTCCGCCGCCGCATCGGCGACGACGCGTTCTGGGAGGGGATCCGGACCTACTACCGCACCTACCGCAACGGCAACGCGCTCAGCGAGGACTTCGCGCGCGTGTTGTCGGAGGCCTCGGGGCAGGACCTCACCGCGTTCTTCCACCAGTGGCTGTACGAGCCCGGTCAGCCGGACATCCGGGCGACCTGGCACTACGACGCCGCGCGCAAGGCCGTCGACCTCCGCGTCGAGCAGCTGCAGGACGACCCGGTGTTCACCTTCGATCTCGATGTCGGCGTGGCCCCCGCCGTGGGATCCCCGCCGCGCGTCGAGACCGTTCACGTGACCGCGCGGGTCCAGTCGTTCACGATCGCCGCCGACGCGGAGCCGGCCTCGCTCTCGCTCGACCCGAACGTCTGGCTCCTCTTCCAGGGACGCGTCGAGAAGAACTAGCGGCGCCCGGCTCTACTTCATGGGCAGGTGCCGCCGCTGGGCGTTCATCTCCACGAGCCGCCTGAGCTCCTTGAGCGGGTCGTCGCCGTCGTCGACCTGCAGCCGCAGCACGACGTCGTTGTGCAGCCAGACGCCGCCGTCCTTCTTCACGATCAGCATCGCGGCCGACTCCATGCCGCGCTGGTCGCCGCCGCCGGCCTGGCCGGCGTCGAGCGCCGCCATCAGCCTGAGCGACAGGTGTCCGGTCGTCTCCTCGAACGCCTTCACCATGTTGTCGACGACGGCCGGGCCGGTGAGGATGTTGCCCTGCGCGGTGCAGTACTTCCCGCTCTTCTGGCCGGCCCACTCGGTGGCCTTCGGGCCGGTGTACGCGGCGTAGTTGCCCTTCGCGTCCATCACGGCGAACTGCCGTCCGTACTTGGTCCAGTCCTGCGGGCGCGGATCCGGATCGCTGTCCCAGATGGCCTTGACGATCGCCTCGGGCGTGAGGCCGGCGCGCAGGAGCGCCAGGCCCTGCGGCCCGTAGCTCACGTCCACGATCGCCTGCGTGGCCACGGCGCCCACGCCCGCCTCGGCCCACAGCACGCCGTTGCCGACCGAGAACACGCGCGACTGCACGGCGCCGCCGATCTCGCCGGTGTTCGGGTCGAAGCCGAGGATGGAGAACGTGCCGGTCGGATCGTCGGGTATGTCCTGCCGCTCGGCCCGCGTCACGGTGAGCGAGGCGAGCGCAAGGGTGAGGGCTGTCACGGAAACAGCCAGGGCCTTTCTGTTCATGGGGTCCTCCTGGTGGAACGCCTAGACTAGCATGGCGAAGAATCGTTCCGAATGTCGAATGCTGAATGCTGAATTTCGAATGAAGGGGTTCGGAGCACGCTTTCCGCAGCCTGATGCGACATTCCGCATTCGGCATCCGGATTCGACACTCCGCATTCGGCATTCAAATTCGACATTCGACATTCGACATTCAGCATTGTTTATAATCCCCCGTCATGCCTTCCCCGTCCGATCCGGCCGATCTCGAGTTCTCCCCAGACGAGATGCGGCGCCTGGGCGAAGCGGTCCTCGCGCGAAGCGTCGCCCATCTCGCCACGATCCAGCAGCAGCCCGTGCGGGGCGACGTCGCGGCCGAGGACCTCTGCCGCGCCATGCGCGAGCCCGCGCCCGAGGCGCCCGCGGCGCTCGAGCCGCTGCTCGACCGCCTGTTCGACGAGTGGATCCCGCGCTCGTTCACGACGCCGAGCCCGGGTTACCTGGCCTACATCCCCGGCGGCGGCGTGTACCCCGCCGCATTGGCGGATCTCATCGCCGGCACCACGAACCGTTACACCGGCGTGTGGCTGGCGGCGCCGGCGCTCGTGCAGCTCGAGGCGAACGCGCTCGACTGGATGCGCGAGTGGATGCAGTTCCCGCCCTCGGCGCGCGGCCTGTTCACGGCCGGCGGCTCGATGGCCAACTTCAACGCCATCGTGTGCGCGCGCGAGCGGCACCTCGGCCCCGAGATCCGGCCGGGCGTGCTGTACGCCTCGACGCAGGTGCACCATTCGGTGCTGAAGTCGGCCAAGCTCGCCGGCATCATGCCCGACCGCGTGCGCGCCATCGAGGTGGACGCCGCCTTCCGGATGCGGACGGACCGGCTCGCCGAGGCCGTCGAGGCCGACCGGCGCCGCGGGCTCCGCCCCTTCATCGTCGTGTCCTCGGCCGGCACCACCAACACGGGCGCCGTCGACCCGTTCGACGCGGTCGCCGCCCTCTGCGAGCGCGAACGGATGTGGCATCACGTGGACGGCGCCTACGGCGGCTGCTTCCACATCTGTCCCGAGCTGCGGCCGCTGCTGCCGGGGCTCTCGCGCGCCGACTCGGTGACGCTCGACCCGCACAAGGGCCTGTTCCTGCCCTACGGCACGGGCGCGCTCGTCGTGCGCGACGGCGCGGCGCTCCGCGCGGCGCACACGGCGACGGCGAGCTACATGCCGCACATGGTCGAGGGCGACGAATTCTACGACCCGCAGCAGCACGGGCCCGACCTGTCGCGCGGATTCCCGGGCCTGCGCGTCTGGCTGACGGTGAAGCTGTTCGGCATGGCGAAGATCCGCGCGGCCATCGCCGAGAAGCGCGCGCTCGCCGTGGACGCGGCCGACCGCCTGGCGAAGGTGCCCGGCGTGGTCATGGTGGCGCCGCCGCAGCTCTCGCTCTTCGCGTTCCACCTCGACTGGCCGGGCGCCACCCGGCCCGCGCGGAACGAGGCGACCGCCGCGCTCATGGCGCGCGTGACCGCCCGCCAGAAGGTCATGCTCACCGGCTGCGAGGTGGACGGGCGCGTGCTGGCGCGCGTCTGCGTGCTCAGCTTCCGCACCCGCCGGGAACACATGGACGTCTGCGTGCAGCACGTCACCGAAGAGACCCGGAAGATCCTGGGAGGTATATCGTGAGACTTACGCTCCGATCGATCCTGTCTCCGCTCGTCCTCGTTGTCTCGCTCGCGCTTGCCGCGCCCGCCGCCGCCCAGGGCACATTCACCTTCCCGCAGATCTTGGGCTACCCGTTCCCGACCGAGCTCGTCGCCTCGCCGGCCGGGCCGGCCATCGCGTGGGTGTTCACCCAGCGCGGCGTCCGGAACATCTGGTTCGCCCAGGCGCCCGACTACGCGCCGCGTCAGCTCACCGCCTACACCGAGGACGATGGGCAGGAGCTGACGAACTTGAGCTTCTCGAAGGACGGAACGCACATCGTCTACGTGCGGGGCGGCGACCACGGCGCCAACTGGCCCGCGCCGGGGAACCTGATGCCCGACCCGGCGAGCAGCCCCGTCCAACCGCGCATGCAAGTCTGGTCGGTGGCGGTCGCGGGCGGCGCGCCCGTGCTCGTCGGCGAGGGCGACGTGCCGGCCATCTCGCCGGCGGGCGACCGTGTGGTGTTCGAGCGCGACCGCCAGCTGTGGGTGGCGCCGCTCGACGGTAGCAAGCCCGCCGAGCGCCTGCTGTTCGCGAAGGGCACGAGCGAGGACGCGCAGTGGTCGCCCGACGGATCGCGGCTGGCCTTCGTATCGAGCCGCGGCGACCACAGCTTCATCACGATCTTCACGAGCACGGACCAGCCGCTCCGATACCTGGCCCCGTCCACCGCGCGCGACTCGATGCCGCGCTGGTCGCCCGACGGCACGCGCCTCGCGTTCGTGCGGCGGCCCGGCCAGGGCGGCGCGCGCGGCCCGCTGCTCGAGGCGCGGCCGCAGCCGTGGGCCGTCTGGGTGGCCGACGCCGAGGGCGGCGCGGTGCACCAGGTATGGAAGAGCCCCGAGACGCTGCGCGGGTCCTACCCGCGCGTCGCGGGAGGCGCGAACCTGCGGTGGGCGGCGGGCGATCGCCTCGTCTACCTCTCGTACGAGGACGGCTGGCCTCACCTCTATTCGGTCGCGGCCGCGGGTGGCGCACCGATCAAGCTCACCGCGGGCGACTTCATGGTCGAGGACATGACCCTCAGTCCCGACCGCCGCACGCTCGTCTACAACGCCAACACCGGCGATGCACCGGACGACGTCGATCGTCGCCACCTCTTCAAGGTGCCGGTGGACCGCGCGACGCCCGTGGTGCTGACGCGCGGCGAGACGCTCGCGTGGGCCCCGGTCGTCACGGCCGACGGCGCGTCGGTCGCCTACCTCGGCAGCGACGCGCAGCACCCGGGCCTGCCGATGGTGATGCCGCTCGCCGGCGGTCCGGCGCGGTCGATCGCCGCCTCGCAGCTGCCGGCCGACTTCCCTGCCGCCGCACTCGTGACGCCGCAGGCGGTGACCTTCGACGCGCCGGACGGCACGCGCGTGCACGGCCAGTTGTTCAAGGCCGCCAGCGGACCGGCGAAGCGGCCGGCCGTCGTGTTCGTGCACGGCGGGCCGCCGCGGCAGATGCTGCTCGGCTGGCACTACATGTACTACTACTCGAACTCGTACGCCGTGAATCAGTACCTCGCCAGCCGCGGCTTCATCGTCCTCTCGGTGAACTACCGGCTCGGCATCGGCTACGGCTACGAGTTCCACCAGGCCGAGCACGCCGGCGCCCGCGGCGCATCCGAGTACCAGGACGTGCTGGCCGGCGCGCGCTACCTGCAGGGGCGCCCCGATGTGGACGCGGCCCACATCGGCATCTGGGGCGGGTCGTACGGCGGCTACCTCTGCGCGCTCGCGCTCGGACGCAACTCCGACGTCTTCGCCGCGGGCGTGGACTGGCACGGCGTCCACACGCGCGTCAGCACGATCAATCTCGACCTCCTCACCGCCGGCATCGTCGGCGACGGCGTCACCGAGGCCGACGTGAAGGAGGCGCTGCAGGTAGCGTGGAGCTCGTCGCCGATCGCCGCGGTGCCGACGTGGCGATCACCCGTGCTGCTCATCCAGGGAGACGACGACCGCAACGTGGAGTTCTCGCAGACCGTGGATCTGGCCCAGCGGCTGCGTGCGAAGGGCGTGGAGTTCGAGGAGCTCGTCATCCCGGACGAGATCCACGACTTCCTGCGGTACCAGAGCTGGCTGAAGGCCGACGAGGCCACGGCGGAGTACCTGGCCAGGAAGCTGCGGTAGGGAAAAAGGGGACGGGAGCTATTTTCGGGTGGCTTCCCGACGAAAATAGCTCCCGTCCCCTTTTTCCCCCTACGCCGGCTTCCGAGCGGCAACCGACGCGACGTGGTCGCCGTCCACGTCGCCCTCGCGCGCGTCGACGATCTCGAGCGGCGCGACGAGCCGGGCCAGCTCGCCCGGCTCGAGCAGGAAGGCCGGGTTCGACGGCTTGCGGCCCGCTTGGGCCTGCGCCCGGGTGAAGGTCTCGTAGACGAGCAGGCCGCCGGGCCGCAGCGCGCGCACGAGCGCGGGGAACAGCGGCCGGTGGAGGTAGCGGAAGCCGACGACGAGGTCGTAGCAGGACTCGCCGAGATCCACGCCGTCCTGCTCGAGGTCGCGCGTCTCGGCCTCGAGCGGCAGGCCGAGGCGCGACGCCGTGTCGCTCAGCCGCGCGATGGCGTCCTCGTCGCGATCGACTGCGTGGACCGCGTACCCGGCGCTCGCGAGGACGAGCGCGTGGCGTCCGGCGCTGCCCGCGGCGTCCAGCGCGCGGCCGCCGCGCGGCAACTGCCGCCCCTGCCGCAGCAGCCATTCCGAGGGCCCGAGCATGCGTCCGGGCGAGAACTCGCGCGGTCCGGACCAGCGCGCCATGCCGCCGGAGAGGTTGAGCACGTCGGCGACACCCGCCGCGGCGAGCACGCTCGACGCCCGCACGCTGCGCACGCCGTGCTCGCACACGACCAGGACCGGGCGCGGCGCGCGGGGCAGCACGGCCGGCGCCGACACGACGAAGTCCACGGGCAGCAGCAGCGCCCCCGGAATGTGGCCGAGCTGCGCGTATTCGCCCGGCGTCCGCACGTCGAGCACGGTGACGGCGCCCTCGCGCACGAGCGGCTCCGCCTCGGCCGGCCCGATCGAACGAACCTCGCCCGATCCGGGCCCGGCGTTCGTCTGTGGCATGTTCGTAGCGTATCAGAAGAGGGAGCGGCGCGGCGACCTGCTATGCTGTCGCGCATGCCGGCGGTCAGCTCCTCGCGCCTGTCGCTGATCTTCTCGAGCGCCGGGCACGGCTACATGCACCTCTTCTCGGTGTACTTCTACCTGGTGGTGCTGCCGCTCGAGCGCGAGTGGCGCCTGCCCTACTCCGAGCTCATCGGCCTGTGGACGATCGGCTCGCTGCTCATCGGTGCGCTGGCCCTGCCGGTCGGCTGGATCGCGGACCGGTGGAGCGCCACCGGCATGATGGTCGTGTTCTTCATCGGCCTCGGGGGCGCGTCGATCGCCTGCGGTCTCGCGCCGTCACCCGCCTGGCTGTGGGTCGATCTCTGCCTGCTCGGCACGTTCGCCGCCATCTACCATCCCGTGGGTCTGCCCTGGCTGGTCCGCACCGCCCGGACCCGCGGCAAGGCGCTCGGCATCAACGGCATCTTCGGCAGCGCGGGAGTGGCGACGGCCGGCCTCGTGGCCGGCACCCTCATCGATCTCTTCGGCTGGCGCACGGCGTTCGTCGCGCCGGGCGCCGTCTCGATCGCCACCGGTCTCGCCATGTGGGCCTGCGTGCGGGCGGGCCTCGTCACCGACGGCGCCGGCGCCGACCATCCCCGCGAGGCGCCCGCCAGCCGCGGCGATCGGCGCCGCGCGTTCGGTGTCCTGCTCGTCACGATGTTCGGCGGCGCCCTGATCTACCAGTCCACGCTGGCGGTGCTGCCCAAGCTGTTCGAGGTCCGGCTCGCCGGTCTCGTCGGCACCGGCACCTTCGGCATCGGCGCCCTGGTGGCCGTCGCCTACGGCATCGCGGGCCTCAGCCAGATCGCCGCCGGGCACCTCGCCGACCGCTATCCGCTCAAGCGGGTGTACGTGATCGCGATCGCCTGCCAGGCGCCGCTGCTGTGGACCGCGGCGCGAGTGGCCGGGCTGCCGCTCGTGCCGGTCGCGACGGCGATGATCGTCGCCAACACGGCGTCGCTCCCCGCCGAGAACATCCTGCTCGCCGACGCGGCGCCCGCGCGCCAGCAGAGCCTCGCGTTCGGGGTGAAGTTCGTGCTCAGCTTCGGCGCCGCGCCGCTCGCCATCCGCGTGGTCGCGTTCGCGACCGAGCACGCCGGCGGCCTCTTCTGGCTCTTCGCCGCGCTGGCGATCACGTCGGCCGCCGTCGCGCTCGCGGCGCTCTTCCTGCCGTCGGGCGCACGCGCCTCCGCCCCCGCCGTTCCCGCGTGACGCCGTGGCGGTCGCGCGGCGTGCAGGCCGCGAACGAGCCCACGGAGGATTCACCACGAAGGGCACGAGGTCCACGAAGAGGGATCGCTTTCCTTCGTGATCGTCGTGGGCTTCGTGGTGAGTGCGTGATACCCGATCGCAGCGGAACAGGTGGAACCGCCTTGGCTACCCGCAGCTCCCGGCCCGCGTCGAGATCAGCAGCTTCACGTCGGCGTCGGCTTCGATCTCGACGACCGCGTAGTTCTCATCCTCCCAGCCCGACCACTGCCCCACCCAGAGGCAGTGGCCGTCCACGCGCAGCAGGCCGAGCGGCAGGAGCGCCGAGATCCGGTAGCGCTCGCAGTCGGTGATCTGCACCCTCAGGTTCACCTTGGACGTCCCGTCGCGGGCGATGGTGACCCAGCCGGAGGCGAACGTCACGAGGTCGCAGGGCCGTTCCGGGTCGTCGTTCATCCGTGGATAGCGGCGCACCGCCTCGACGTAGTAGACGAACGAGGCGGGCACCACCCACGGCGCCCGGTAGACCGCCTCGAGCGCGATCGGGCGCGCGGCGCGTTCGGCGTCGCGCATGGGATGGTGCCAGCCGCTGTGCATCCAGCGCCGGATCACGTCGGTCTCCGCCTCGTCGAACGGCTCGCGCACGAGCGCCGCGACGTGCTTCCATTCGGCCGAGCCTTCCTCCACCACGTCGATGGGCTCGACCGTCTGCGCGCCCGACACCGCCAGGCCGATCTTCGGATACGGCTGCACGACGGGCGGCGGCATGGGCCCGGTGAGCTGGAAGGACGTACGCAGCCCCACGAGGCCCTCGCACTCGACGGGCGTCCACGCGGGCGAGGTGAGCGTCAGCGGATGCTGGTCGCCGTCGGGGGTCCACAGCGTCCACTGGAGCTGCGGCACGTCATCCGGCCACCACGTCGACGGCACGTCGTCGAGCGTGATGGGCACGTTCACCTTCTTCGGGGGCATGGGCCAGTCGTTGGTCCAGCGGCGGCCGTCGAAGCTGGCGAAGGGGATGAGGATGGCGTCACCGCGGAGCACAGCGAGGGAGAACGGCGCGGGCCGCTCGTCCGAGACGGCCGCCGAGACGACGAGGCAGGCCGCCAGTGTCGTGACCGCAACCGTGAGGCGTCGCATGGCCGTCCCCGTGATCGCGCAGGCGCTGGCCGGCCCCGTCGAGGACCCGCCTGCCGATTGTGAGGCGGAGCCCGCCGCAAGTCAAACGGCTCGGGGCTCGAGTCGGGTCGGTTATAATCGTCCCTTTGATGTCCGAGAACTACCTGGCGACTCGCTACCGCTGCTCCTGGCCCTGGGAGACGCTGGTGCTGCTGTGCGACGGGCGGATCGTCTGCGGCTGCGCCGACCCTTACGGCAGGCGCGTGCTCGGCGACGCGCGCCGCGAGTCGCTCTCCGCGGTGTGGACGGGCCCCACGGTCACGGCGCTGCGCGCCGACCTCAACGGCGGCGGCTCGACTTTCTGCGGCGACTGCCCGCTCAAGCTGCCGCTCGCCGACGACGAGGCGCCGCCCCAGCGCGGGCTCGAGGTCGCCCCGCTGCCCTCGCACCTCTACGTCGAGTGCACGGCCGCCTGCAACATCTCGTGCTTTCAGGCATGCTGCGCGCCCGAGACCGGCATCACGCGCACCCGCCAGGCCGGCATGCTCGACTACCACCTCTTCACCCGCGTGGTGGACGAGGCGGGCCCCACGCTCGTGCGGATCGACTTCTTCAACTACGGCGAGACGTTCCTGCACAAGCGCGCCGTGGAGATGTGCGAGTACATCAAGGAGCGCTTCCCCCACGTCCAGCTCTACACGAGCACCAACGGCCTCGCCCTCGACGAGGAACGGGCGCGCCGCCTCGTCCGATCGGGCATCGACGAGGTGACCTTCTCGATCGACGGCGCCACGCAGGCGAGCTACGCGCGCTACCGCCAGCGCGGGCGCCTCGACGTCGCGCTCGCCAACCTGCGCGCGATGGTGGACGAGAAGCGCCGCGCCGGCCGTGACCTGCCATTCCTCAACTGGCGCTACATCCTGTTCACGTGGAACGACAGCGATGAGGAGCTGGCGCTCGCGCGGCGCATGGCCGCCGAGATCGGCGTCGACCGCCTGACCTGGGAGGTCACCGACCATCCCGAGGATTCGTTCTCACGCCGCTTCGCGCCGGGCACTCCCGACTACGCACGAATCCAGCACGAGGTGTGGGACGCGAGCGGCCTCGGCAACGCCATCGCCGGCGCCACGCCCCGCGCGCGCATCGACATCGTGGCGGACGGCGGGCGCGGGGCGCTCGTCGGCCGTCCCGGCGAGCCGGTCGTCGTTCGCACGCGCGTTCACAACCTGTCGGCGCGGCCATTCCCGGCCCGGACCGCCAGCGGTCACCGCCTCGTCCGGCTCGGCGCGCAGCTCTGCCGCGCCGACGGGACTCTCGTGAACCGGGACCACGCGCGGGCGTGGCTGCCCCAGACCCTCGAGGGGGGCAATCAGGTCGAGGTGGTGATCGAGGTGCCCGCCCCGCCCGAGGCCGGCAGCTACCAGCTCCGGTTCGATCTGGTGTCAGAGGGCATCGACTGGTTCGAGCGCTGCGGCTCGCCGGTCACCGTCCGGCCGTTCCAGGTCCGGCCCTGACGAGAAACCTCGAGGTTTCCCCGGTTGTCGGGAATCCGGCGCCCGGCAGGGCGCCCGGGCTCCGACCTCCCGGCACCCGCCGCTTGACCGGGCCACCCTATTCACCCTTAAAATATTGATGTAGACAAGCTTCCACTTGTCTATACATTTCGGAACGGGCTTTGCCTATCGTTCCGGGGCCAGACATCCAGGCCGGTCTGGCCGGCGTCCCCGGGGGGCCCTGTTCATCCCGCGCATCGATCGTCCGGCCTGCGCACGAGGCACCCATGGCTCCAGTGGTTCCGCCGCCATCCCACGACCACGCGACCGCCACGCGCGCTCTGAAGGGCCGCGACCTGCGCACGCTGCGCGACCTCTCCCGCGGGGAGCTGCTCGCCCTGCTCGAGCGGGCGCGCCTGATGAAGGCCGACCCGGCCGGCTTCGCCGCTGCCCTCACGGGCAGGACGCTGGCGATGATCTTCGAGAAGCCGTCGCTCCGGACGCGCGTCACCTTCGACGTCGGCATGTACCAGCTGGGCGGGCACGCCATCTATCTGTCGCCCTCCGAGATCAGCATGGGCAAGCGCGAGTCCACCTCCGACGTGGCCAAGAACCTCGAGCGGATGGTGCAGGGCATCATGATCCGCACCTTCTCGCAGTCGATCGTGGACGAGCTGGCCGAGGCGGCCACGGTGCCGGTGATCAACGCGCTCAGCGACTTCGCCCACCCGTGCCAGGGGCTCGCCGACTACCTGACCATGCGGGAGGCCAAGGGCGAGCTCGCCGGGCTCAAGGTGGCCTACGTGGGCGACGGCAACAACGTGGTCCACTCGCTCGCCCACGGCGCCGCGCTCGTCGGCGCGCATCTGGCCGTCGCCACGCCGCCCGGCTACGAGCCCTCCTCCGAGGTCATCAGCTGGGTGCTCGGGCGCGCGGCCCAGACGGGCGCCGCCATCACGCTCACCCACGACCCGCGTGAGGCGGTCGAGGACGCCGACGTCGTCTACACCGACACCTGGACGAGCATGGGCCAGGAGGCCGAGGCCGACGCGCGGCGGAAGGTATTCGGGGCCTATCAGGTGAACGACGCGCTCTTCGCGCGCGCCAGGTCGGACGCGATCTTCATGCACTGCCTGCCCGCGCATCGCGGGGAGGAGGTCACCGACTCCGTGATCGACTCGAGGCGGTCCGTCGTGTTCGACCAGGCGGAGAACCGGCTGCACGTCCAGAAGGCCGTGCTGGCCTCGCTGATGGCCTGAGGGGAGCGCACCCGTGCTGAGGAAGACGGCGCTCGTCGCAATCGGCGGCAACTCGCTCATCCGCGCCGGCGAGCCGGGCTCGCTCGAGGGCGAGCTGGAGCAGGCGGCCTCGACCGCCCGCGCGATCGCGGCGCTCGTGGCCGACGGCTGGCGCCTGCTGGTCACCCACGGCAACGGGCCCCAGGTCGGCGCGGCGCTCGTCCGCTCGGAGCGCGGCGCCGACGAGGTCTACCCGCTCACCCTCGACGTGTGCGGCGCGACGACGCAGGGCGAGATCGGGTACGTGCTGCAGCAGGCGATCGGGCGCGAGCTGGCGGCCCGGCAGGTCGGGCGGCCGGTGGCCACGGTGCTGACGCAGGTGGTGGTGGCCGAAACCGACCCGGCGTTCGCGCATCCCACCAAGCCCATCGGCCCCTTCTACACGGCGGCGGAAGCCGAGGGCCGGCGACGGCGGTTCGGCTGGACGCTCGTCGAGGACACGTCGCGCGGGTTCCGCCGCGTGGTGGCGTCGCCCGAGCCGGTCGAGGTCGTCGAGGCGGAGGTGATCCGCGCGCTCGTCGATCGCGGGGTGCTGGTCGTGGCGCTGGGCGGCGGCGGCATCCCGGTGGTGCGCCGCGGCGACCGGCTGGTGGGCGTGGACGCGGTGATCGACAAGGACCGCGCGTCGGCGCTGCTCGCGAGCCGGCTGCGCGTCGAGCTGCTGGTCATCTCGACCGACGTGGACCGCGTCTGTCTCGACTACCGCCAGCCGGGGGAACGGCCGCTCGACGAGGTCACGATGGAGGAGCTCGAGCGGTACTTCCGTGCCGGGCACTTCCCGCCCGGCTCCATGGGGCCGAAAATCGAGGCGGCGCTGCGCTTCCTGCGCGACGGCGGCGGCGAAGTGATCATCACCTCGCCCGAGCGGCTGGTCGACGCCGTGGCCGGGCGGGCGGGCACGCACGTGCTCGGCAGCGCCCGCGCCCGCGGCGCGGCGGCCGTGCCGGTGGCGTCGGGACTCGGCGGAACACGGACTTCGTGACGAGCGACAGCGAAGGAGCCTCATGACGGTCACCGATTATCTCGAGCTCGAGGAACAGTTCGGCGCCCACAACTACCACCCGCTGGACGTGGTGGTCCAGCGCGCGGAAGGCGTGTGGATGTACGACATGGACGGCCGGCGCTACCTGGACTGCCTGGCGGCCTACTCCGCCGTCAACCAGGGGCACTGCCATCCCCGGATCGTGAAGGCCTGCACCGACCAGGCGCGGCGGCTCACGCTCACCTCGCGCGCGTTCCGCAACGACCAGTTCCCGCTGCTCCTCAAGCAGCTGCACGACCTGACGGGCATGGACATGGCGCTGCTGATGAACTCGGGCGCCGAGGCGGTGGAGACGGCGCTCAAGGCGGCCCGCAAGTGGGGTCACAAGGTGAAGGGCATCCCCGAGGGGCAGGCCGAGATCATCGTCTGCGCGAACAACTTCCACGGCCGCACGATCACCATCGTCAGCTTCTCGACCGACGAGCAGTACCGCGACGGCTTCGGGCCGTTCACGCCCGGCTTCACCGTGATCCCGTTCGGCGACGCCGACGCCCTCGAGCGAGCTGTCACGCCGAATACCTGCACGTTCCTCGTCGAGCCGATTCAGGGCGAGGCCGGGATCATCATCCCGCCCGACGGGTACCTGAAGCGCGCCGAGGCGATCTGCCGCACGCACCACGTGCTGTTCATCACCGACGAGATCCAGTCCGGCCTCGGGCGCGCTGGCCGACTGTTCGCGCACCAGCACGAGGGCGTGAAGCCCGACGCCATCATCATCGGCAAGGCGCTGGCCGGCGGGCTCTATCCCGTCTCGGCGCTGCTCGCCACCCGCGAGGTGATGGGCGTGTTCCACCCGGGCGACCACGGCAGCACGTTCGGCGGGAACCCGCTCGCCTGCGCCATCGCGCGCGCCGCGCTCGACGTAATCGTGGACGAGGGGCTCGTGCAGCGCTCGGCCAAGCTGGGCACGTACTTCCTCGACCGGCTCAAGACGATCCAGAGCCCCGTCGTCAAGGAGGTCCGGGGCCGGGGCCTGTGGATCGCCATCGAGCTGACCGGGCCGGCGCGGCCCTACTGCGAGGCGCTCCAGACCGAGGGGATTCTCTGCAAGGAGACGCACGAGCACGTCATCCGCATCGCCCCGCCGCTCGTCATCGAGGTGGACGAGATCGACTGGGCGGTCGAACGCATCAGAAAGGTACTGACGAAGTAAGGACCACGGGAAGACCACGAAAGGGGCAGGCTCACGACTCACGACTTACGCCTCACGGCTCCAGGGACACCGCTTCAGTCACGCAGTGACGGAACGTCCGTCCCTGAGCCGCGAGCCCTGAGCCGTGAGCCGCCAGCGAAGCAACCGAGGTAACCATGGAACGGATCAAGACACTCATCATGGGAGCGGCCGGTCGGGATTTCCACAACTTCAACGTGTACTACCGGGACAACGATCGTTACGACGTCGTCGCTTTCACCGCCAACCAGATTCCGAACATCGCCGGGCGGCGGTATCCCGCGGCGCTCGCGGGCAGGCTGTACCCGAGGGGCATCCCGATCCACCCGGAGGAAGAACTCGCCGCGCTCATTCGCCGGCACGAGGTGCAGGAGGTCGTCTTCGCCTACAGCGACGTGCCCTACGGCTACGTCATGGGGCGCTCGGCGCTCGTGAACGCGGCCGGCGCCGACTTCAAGCTGATGGGCTCGGCCACCACGATGATCAAGAGCAAGAAGCCGGTGGTGAGCATCTGCGCGGTGCGCACCGGCTGCGGCAAGAGCCAGACGACGCGGCGCGTGGCGGCGCTCCTGCGCGCGGCGGGCCTGACGGTGGCCGCCGTGCGGCACCCGATGCCCTACGGCGACCTCGAGAAGCAGCGCGTGCAGCGCTTCGCGAACCTCGACGACCTGAAGCGGTACGACTGCACCATCGAGGAGATGGAGGAGTACGAGCCGCACATCGTGGCCGGCACGCTGGTGTTCGCGGGCGTGGACTTCGGCGCCATCCTCGCCGAAGCCGAGAAGGAAGCGGACGTCGTCCTCTGGGACGGCGGCAACAACGACATGCCGTTCTACAAGCCCGACCTGCAGATCGTGGTGACCGACCCGCTGCGCGCCGGCCACGAGGTGGCGTACTACCCCGGCGAGGCCAACCTGCGCATGGCCGACGTCGTCATCATCAACAAGATCGACTCGGCCGACCCCGAGGCCGTCGAGGTGGTGCGCCGGAACATCCGCAGGGTCAACCCCGGCGCCACGGTCATCGACGCCGCCTCGCCGCTGACCGTGGATCACCCCGAGCGCATCCCCGGCAGGCGGGCACTGGTCGTCGAGGACGGCCCGACACTCACGCACGGCGAGATGAAGATCGGCGCCGGTACGGTCCTGGCCCGCAAGCTGGGCGCGGCCGCGCTGGTGGATCCCCGGCCGTACGCCGTGGGCACCATCGCCGACACGTTCAAGAAGTACCCGGCGATTGGAATCCTGCTGCCGGCCATGGGCTACGGCGACCAGCAGGTGAAGGATCTGGAGGCGACGATCGACCGCGCGGACGCCGACGTCGTGGTGATCGGCACGCCGATCGACCTCAACCGCGTCATCAGGATCACGAAGCCGACGGCGCGCGTGCGCTACGAGCTACAGGAGATCGGCCAGCCGACGCTCCAGACCGTGCTGGCGCCGCTCGTCGAGCGCGCGCGAAAGGACCTGGCGGTCACCGCGTAGCGGCCTGCGGCACGACGACGGCCAACGGGGGCCGGCGCCCGGATGGGGCCGGCCCCGTTCTTCGTACGGTCCGCTCAGCCTGGCCGGCGGTACTGCCCCCGAGCGTTGCGCACGAGGAAGCCGTCCTGCTCGAGCGCGTCGAACACGCGCTGGCAGAGCCACGCATCGATCGCGAAGAGCCGGCGTGCCTGCTCCTGGCTCAGCGCCAGGCCGGGCATCTCCGCGAACTCGGCTTCGATACGGCGAACGAGCGACGAGGCGCGACCCTCGTCGACCGGGTCGGCAACAGCGGATATCATCAGATCATGACCTCCAGCCCTCACGATACGGACTGGAGGTTGCGCCGGCGTCACGGGCCCGTAAATTCCGAGTGAATCCGACCATGGCGTCTCCCCAAGCGCCCTCCCCGCTCTATCCCGTCCCCCGCGGCCGTGAGGTCTACTGCAACCGCACGCTCAACCTGCGGGCGATCAAGGCCATCGGCTACGACATGGACTACACGCTGATCCACTACAAGGTCGACGCCTGGGAGCAGCGCGCCTACGCCTACCTCAAGCAGAAGCTGGAGGACGCCGGCTGGCCGGTGGCCGATCTCGAGTACCAGCCCCGGCTCGCCATGCGGGGGCTCGTCATCGACACGGCGCTCGGCAACATCGTCAAGGCGGACCGGTTCGGCTACATCCGGCTGGCCAGCCACGGCACCCGCCGGCTGCCCTTCGACGAGCAGCGCCGGGCCTACTCCCGGGAGCTCGTTGAGCTGGGCGAGCCGCGGTGGCTGTTCCTCAACACGTTCTTCTCGCTGTCCGAAGCGTGCATGTACGCGCAGCTGGTGGACCGCTTCGACGCCCGGCGCTTCAGCGACATCGTCGGCTACGCCGACCTGTGGCGGCGGGTGCACCGCGGGCTCGACGAGGCGCACGCCGAGGGACGGCTCAAGGCGGAGATCATCGCCGACCCCGATCGGTACGTGGAGGCGGACCCCGAGGTGGCGCTGGCGCTGCTCGACCAGAAGGCCTCCGGCAAGCGCCTGCTGCTCGTGACCAACTCCGACTGGGACTACACGCGCCAGGTGATGGAGGCCTGCCTCGAACCCCGGCTCCCCGGCGGCATGAAGTGGCGCGACCTGTTCGATCTGGCCGTCGTCTCGGCGCACAAGCCGACGTTCTTCTCGCACGTGGCGCCGGCCTTCGAGGTGGTCAACGAAGAGGGGCTGCTGCGGCCGGTCACCGGGCCGCTGCGCGGCCCCGGGGTGTACGTGAACGGGAGCGCCACGCTCGTCGAGCGGTACCTGGGCCTGTCCGGCGCCGAGATCTTGTACGTCGGCGACCACCTGTACGTGGACGTGCGCGTGACGAAGGACATCCTGCGGTGGCGCACCGCCCTGCTCGTGCGCGAGCTGGAGCGCGAGCTGACCGAGTCGGCGGCGGCCGCCGCCGACCAGGCGCGTCTCGACGAATTGATGGCCGAGAAGGCGGCGCTCGAGTTCGAGCACGCGCAGACCCGCCTCGGCCTCCAGCGGCTGCAGCAAGGCTACGGGCCGGCGCCCGCCGCGCCCCTCCCGGCGCTGGACGCCCGGCTGGGCGAGCTGCGCGCGCGGCTGGAGCGGCTCGACCAGGAGATTGCGCCCATCGCGACGGCGCTCGGCCGCCTGTTCAACCCCGTGTGGGGCCCGCTCATGCGCACGGGCGGCGAGAAGAGCCACCTCGCCTGGCAGGTCGAGCGCTTCGCCGACATCTACACCTCGCGCGTGTCCAACTTCCTCTACCAGACCCCGTTCGCCTACCTGCGCCCCCCGCGCGGCACGCTCCCGCACGAGGCGGGGGACTGAGACGGCTCAGGGCTCACGGCTCAGGCCCGGGACCAGTCACGCTTCACCCGCGACGGATTTCGTCATTGAACGGCTCCCCGCTCTCCGTCACAATAAAGGTTTACGGACAGAAGAGAGGCACGAGCCATGAGCGACATCAGCGCGCGCGGCTATGCGCACCCGGAGGTGCTCGTCTCGACCGACTGGGTCGCCGGTCATCTGGAGGACGCCGGCGTCCGCCTCGTCGAGTCGAACGAGGACACGCTCCTGTACGCGTCCGGGCACGTCCCGGGCGCGGTGCACGTCGACTGGACGTCGGATCTGAACGACCAGATCCGCCGCGACTACGTCACGGCCGCGGACTTCGAGCGGCTGATGTCGCGCTGCGCCATCACGCCGAAGATGACCGTGGTGTTCTACGGCGACAAGAACAACTGGTGGGCGTGCTATGCCTTCTGGGTGTTCCAGCTCTTCGGCCACACGAACGCCAGGGTGATGGACGGCGGCCGCGTCAAGTGGGAGAAGGAGGGGCGCCCCCTCACGCGGGAGAACCCGAGCCATCCGCCGTCGAGCTACAAGGCCCACCCGCGCGACGACGCGCCGCACCGCGTCTTCCGCGATCAGGTGCTCGCGCACGTGCGGGCCGGCGGCCAGCTCGTGGACGTCCGCAGCCCAGAGGAGTACTCGGGCGCGCGCCTGCACATGCCGGACTACCCGAACGAGGGCGCGCTGCGCGGCGGCCACATCCCCGGCGCGAAGAGCATTCCGTGGGCCCGCGCGATCAACCCCGACGACGGCACGTTCAGGACGGCCGCCGAGCTGCGCAAGCTCTACGTCGAGGAGAACGGGCTCGACCCGGCACGCGAGATCGTCGCCTACTGTCGCATCGGCGAGCGCAGCAGCCACTCGTGGTTCGCGCTGAAGTACCTGCTCGGCTTCGCGCAGGTGCGCAACTACGACGGCAGCTGGACCGAGTGGGGGAACCTCGTCGGCGTGCCCATCGAGAAGGGATGAGACGCGCCGCATGACGGACTACCCGCCGAAGCTCGCGGCGCTCCTCGACACGCTCTCGACCTTCGCCGACCCGGCCGAGCGCGCGGCCGTGCTCATCGACTTCGCGGACAAGTTCCACGAGGTCCCGCCGTCGGTGGCCACGCGCCCGTTCCCGAGGAGCCACCAGGTGCCGCAGTGCGAGTCGGACGCCTACGTCTGGGCGCTGCGCCAGCCCGACAGCACGCTGAAGCTCTACTTCGCCGTCGAAAACCCCTCCGGCATCTCGGCCAAGGCCCTCGCGGTGATTCTCGACCGCACGCTCTCCGGCCTCCCGCCGGAGGCCATCGCGCGGGTCGACACCGACATCGTCGAGCGCATCTTCCGGCAGAACATCTCGATGGGGAAAGGGCTGGGGCTGATGTCGATGGTGCAGGCCGTGCAGGCGCTCGCCAGAAGCGCGCCTCACTCGTGACGCAGCGCTTCGGTCGGATTGATGCGCGTGGCGCGCAGTGCCGGCCCCAGGCAGGCGAGCACCGAGGTCGCGACCAGCGCGACGACGACGGCGACCAGGACCAGTGGATCGAACGGCCGGACGCCGACGAGCAGCACGACCAGCAGGCGCGACAGGTACGCGGCGAGCACGGCCCCGGCGACGAGCCCGACGGCGAGCTGCACGAACGCCTGGCTCAGCACCAGGCGCAGCACGTGGCCGCGCCGGGCGCCCATCGCCATGCGCACGCCGATCTCGCGCGTCCGCCGCGCCACCGAGAACGCCATCAGCCCGTAGAGCCCGACGATCACGAGCACCAGCGCGACGACGCCGAAGACGACGAACACGACGCCCCACACGGCGTAGAACCACGTCGTCAGGTAGAGCGCATGGCGCATCGTCTGCAGCCCGTAGACGGGCAGATCGGGGTCGAGCGCCGACACGGTCTTCCGGATCCCCGGCGCGACCGCGCGCGGGTCGCCGTAGGCGCGAACCGCCACGTTCATCGTCGCCTCGGCGTGCTGCCCGAGCGGCAGGTAGAGCGCCTCGGGCTCGAGGTTGCGCACGCCGCCAAGACGCAGGTTGGGCGCGACGCCGACGATCGCGACGGGCGCCGGAGGTCCCTCGGCCGGCACGACCAGCACGCGGCGGCCGAGGGGGCTCTCGCCGCCGAAGAAGCGGCCGACGAAGTCGCCGTTGACGATCGCCACTCTCGCCGCGCCGGCCCCATCGCCCTGGCCGAAATCGCGGCCGGCGACGAGCCGCACGCCGAAGGTCTCGAAGAAGCCCGGGCCGACGACGAGCCCCCGCACCCGCGGGTAGTCGCGCGCCGAGGCGTACGCCACGCCCTCCAGGCCGATGGGCGTGCGGCCCGTGCCCGTGCCGGGCAGGACCGATGTCAGGGCGACGCTGCGGATGCCGGCCTGGCGCTCGAGGCGCCGGGTGAGCTCACCCCAGAAGCGCAGGCGGGTGGCGTCGTCGGAATACGCCGCCGCGGGCAGGGTCACAGCGCCGGTCAGCACGTCGTCCATCGAGAAGCCGAAGTCGGTCCCGCTGACGGCGACCACCGTGCGCACCATCAGGCCGGCGGCGACGAGCAGCCCGAACGACAACGCGACTTCCGCCACCACCAGGGCGCGACTGAACCGGCCCACGCGCCCGCCGGTGGACCCGCGCGTCTCGTCCTTCAGGATCTCGGCGGCCCGGGCGCCCGACGCGCGCACGGCCGGCACCGCCCCGGCGACCGCCGCGACCAGCGCCACGAGGCTGGTGACGAACAGCACCTCCCTGCCGCCGAGCCGGATGTCGACCCAGAACGGCGGGTGCGTGCCGGTGATCGCGTCGTTGAAGAAGGCGATGCCCACCCGCGCGAGCGCCAGGCCGAGGACGCCGCCGGCCACCGCGAGCACCAGCGCCTCGAGCAGCGTGTGCGACAGCAACCGCAGCCGGCTCGCGCTGAGCGCCGCGCGGACCGCCATTTCGCGCGACCGGACCAGCCCGAGGGCCAGCAGCAGGTTCGTGACGTTGGTCGCCGCAATGAGCAGCACCCCGATCACCGCGAACAGGACCGCGTAGAACACGCCGACCGCGTCGTCGCCCATGAACTTGCGGACGTGCGTGCGCAGCACGACGCCGACCCCGGCGTTGGTGTCGGGGTAGGTCTGCGCCAGGCGGGCCGCGATGGCCGACAGGTCGGCCTGCGCCGCGCCTTCCGACACCCCGGGCTTCAGGCGGCCGATGACCTGCAGGCTCGGCGTCGCCGGGCGCGCGCCGCCCGGCTCGGGGACCGCCATCGGAATCCAGATGTCCTCGCCGAGCGGAAACCGGAACCCGGGCGGCATCACCCCGACGACGGCACGGACCTCGCCGTCGGCACGCAGCGTCAGAGCGTCGAGCGCCCTCGCGCGCGCGAAGTGATCGCGCCACACCCCGTCGCTCACGATGACGACGGGGGGAGCGCCCGGACGGTCCTCGCCCGGACGGAACCGCCGCCCGACGGCGGGCTCGACGCCCAGCACGTCGAACAGGTTGGCCGTGACCAGCGCGCCCGTGTAGCGCTCGGGCGGCGCCGGCGTGCCGCTGACGTTGATCACGGTGAAGTGGAAGGCCGCGAGATCCTCGAAAGACCGTTGCGCGCGGCGCCAGTCGAGGAAGTCGGCCATCGGCACGGCGGAGCTCCCCGACCGTTCGCTCGCGAACGCCCGGTCGATGTAGCGCAGCCGGCCCGGATCGCGGACGGGCAGACCGCGAAGCACCACCCCGTTGACGATGCTGAACATCGCGGCCGTCAGACCGATGCCCAGCCCGAGCGTCAGCACCGCGATGCCCGCCAGCAGGCGCCGGCGCCAGAGGACGCGGAGGGCGTGGCGGAGCTCGTCGAACGCTGCGTGCATCGTGGTTCCCACCGTGGTGCGCCGGACCTTCCGGTCCCTGGCGCGCGCCGGCCGTGACTCGTGTGCTTCAAGCGCCGCTCCCCCAGGCGGGGGCACACGACGGCAGAGCAAAGCCGGCGTGACTGAGGGCGCTCCTCCGGTGGGCAAACCGTGCGGGTCGAGAGGGGACCGGCGCGACGGCGCTTTCGGCGCGAGTCTACCATTCCAAAACGCTGAAGGGAGTCCTTATTTTGGGCTCCCGGCAACGATTTCGGCCGACCTGGGCGCCGGCGGCCCAGGTCGCGTAAACTGGGAGACTGTGTCAGGCTGGGTGCGTTTCATTGTCGGAACAGCTGTGGCGATCCTGCTCACGGGATCGGCACGCGCGCAGGTGGTCACCCACCCGCTCGACCCCGAGGGCCTGGCCGCGTCGCGCGCCGGGTGGAGCGCGATCCAGGCCGGACACGCGCAGGAGGCAGCTCAGCATTTCCAGGCCGCCATCACGCACGACCCCGATGTCTCGACCTACCACCTCGGGGCGGGCGTGGCCGCCTTCCAGCTCGGTCAGCGCGCGGCCGCGCGCGGATTCCTCGAGGCGGCCCTTCGCCTCGATCCCGGCCTCACGCCGGCGTCGGTGCTGCTGGGGCAGATCCTCTACCGGCAGGGCGACCTCGAGGGGGCCGTTCAGGTGTACGCAGACGCCCTGACCCGGGCGCCCGGCGACAAGATGTTGACCGAGCACCTGGACGCCTGGCGCAAGGAAGCCGCGCTGCACGAGGACTTCCAGCGCTCGATGAGCACCAACTTCACGATCCTCTTCGAAGGTCCCGCCGAGCAGCCGCTCGCGCAGAAGGCGCTCGAGGCGCTCGAGGCGGCCTACTGGCGCATCGGCGGCGCGCTCGGCACCTATCCTTCGGACGTGATCACGGTCGTGCTCTACACCGAGCAGCAGTTCCAGGACGTCACGCGGTCACCCGGCTGGGCGGCGGGACTCTACGACGGCCGGATCAAGGTGCCGGTGCAGGGCGCGCTCGATCATCCCGCGGAGTTCGAGCGGGTGCTGGCGCACGAGCTGACCCACGCGTTCGTCTACAGCCTCGCGACGCGCGGCGTGCCGCAGTGGCTCAACGAAGGACTGGCGGGCGTGTTCGAGCGCACCGACCTCACCTGGGCGCGGGACATTGTCAAGGACGCCCGGACCCTCGTTCCGCTCGATCGGCTGCACGGCGATTTCAGCGGCTTCTCGCCCGACGAGGCGCGTCTCGTGTACGCCGAGGGCGCGCTGGCCGCCCGGTACCTGCTGGACCAGGCCGGCCCCGCCCCCGTCGTGTCGCTGCTCATGGACCTGAACAACGGCGTGGGCTTCGAGACCGCCTTCAACCAGCGAATTCTCATCCCTTACAGGGACTTCGCGGCAAACTGGGCCGCGCAGGCCCGGTAGCGACCGCCGCCCGGGTGGCCGAGCGCACTTCCCTTCGACCGTCAGGCGCGGTAGGCTGGGCGATACGTTCGTCCCGATTGCCCGCGACGCGCGGCAACCGAGAGCCGACGACAGAGGATGGGTTCAGAGCCATGTCTGTCCGATTCCCTTCAGCCGTCACCCCGGGACCGTCGCCAGTCCGCCGCTGTTCGTCGGCCTGGGCGACAGCATCGGCGAGGCGGTGCAGTCGGCCGACGCCAACCAGTACACGCAGCGGACAAGCTAACTGAACTTCATCGCGTGGCGCATGGGCGCCAGCTTTCCCCTTCCGCTCATCAAGACCAACCTGGCCGGGTTCATCGAGAGCGTGAAGGGGCGCACCCGCATCGACCCGACCGTCGAGGGGCTCAACCTCGCGGCGAGCGGCGCCAACGCGCACTCGATCCTGTACGACTACGCGACAGCGACCGACGTCAGCCAGATCAGCGACGAAACCGAGCTCGTGCTGTTCTCGCGCACGGGGAACCAGATCCAGATCGCCGAGTCGCTGATGCCGCAGCGCGTCGCCTGCTGGATCGGCAACAACGACGTGCTGGGCGCGGTGATCGACTTCAACCATCTGGTGAAGCTCGGCCTGCTGGACTCCTCGGTGTTCAGCGACCCGGACTACGTGCTCGACGCCGGCGAGATGGCCACGATCCAGCAGCAGGGGGTCAACCTGAACAACGTCATCAAGTCGGTGGCCACGAGCTACGGCATGGGCGTGGCCGACGCTCACGCCGCGTTTCCTCGGCGGCCTGTTCAGCCTCGACGGCGTGCACCCGGCGCCGATTGCGAACGCCATCCTGGCCAACGTGTTCATCCACACGTTCGACTCGCACTACGGCCTGAGCGTGCCCGCGATCGACAACGACACGCTCGGGCTGGTGTTCCTGACCGACCCGTTCGTCGACAAGGACGGCGACGGCCGCGTGCGCGGGCGCTTCCTGGGAGGCCTCATCGGGACGCTGGGTCCGTTCATGGGCATCTCGGGCGACCTCAACGACAGCCTCCCGTCGCCGGCTGCGACCGACGTCAACGGGTTCTTCGACGAGTACCAGCAGCTGACCGGCGTCGATCTGCGCACGGCGTCGCGGCAGGTGCGCATCGACGCGATCCGCCGGCTGTTCGGGCTCCCGGCGTTCACGCCGCGGCAGTAGGGGCGTGTCGGGGATTCGGTGCACCGGGTGCACGAGGTGCAGGATGGTGCAGGGTGCGCGGTGGCGCGGAGACTTCGCCGCCGCGCAGCTTCCCTCAACCCGTGGCGCTGAGCCGTGGGCCGTAAGCCCTGAGCCGTCAGACGTTGAGGAGTCCCCCATGACCGACGCCGCTCCGGACGACCTGTCGCGCCGGATTCGGGACAAACGGGCGCAGGTGGACGCGTTCATCGCCGGCGCCGTGCCGCGCCAGCGCCACCTGCTGAACACCACGATCGTCGGCGGGACGCTGGCCGCCGCGCTGACCGCCGGGCCGGCGGCCAGACGTTCACCGCGTGGCTCACACACGCGGCCGGCCTCGCCTCCCCGTCGTGGCAGCTGCTGTGCGCCCTGGCGGCGGCCTGCTCGATCGCGGCGACGCTGTCCACCCAGCTCCTCAGGTCGAACAACCTCGAGGAGAAGGTGACCCGCGCCCAGGGTTGCCGGGCCAAGCTGGAAGTGCTCGAGGTGGGCCTCGCCACCGGCCAGCTCGATCTGCCGCGGGCGACGGCGGAGTACCTGAAGTGCGTCGAGGAGGTGGCCTTCCTGTAGGCGTGATATGGTCTTGGGCGCCGGCTCTCGCCGCTCACCGACTCGCGAGGATGCGCCCATGAAACGCTGGATCGTCTGCTTCCTGGCCCTGACGCTCGCGGGGTGTCAGGCGAACCGGCCCGCGCCGGCCGCCGCGCCGGCGCCCTTCGACATCGTCATCGAGCACGGGCACGTCATCGACGGCACGGGGTCGCCGTGGTACCAGGGGGACGTCGGCATCCGCGACGGCCGGATCGCGGCCATCGGCGAGCTGGCCGACCAGGCGGCCGCGCGGCGCATCGATGCCACCGGCCTGGTGGTCGCGCCGGGCTTCATCGACATGCTCGGCCAGTCCGAGCTGACGATCCTCGTCAACCCGCACCTGCCGTCGAAGATCTTCCAGGGCATCACGACCGAGATCACCGGCGAGGGCGGGTCGGTCGCGCCGCTCACCGACCAGCTCGTCGAGAAGGACCGCGTCGGCTACGAGCACCTGAAGATCACGCCCGACTGGCGAACGCTCAACCAGTACTTCGCGCGGCTCCAGAAGCAGGGCATGGGCATCAACCTCGCCACCTACGTGGGCGCCACCGAGGTGCGGCGCGTGGTCATCGGAGACGACGACCGCGCGCCCACGCCCGCGGAGCTGGACCGAATGGAGCAGCTGGTGCGCGAGGCCATGCAGCAGGGCGCGGTCGGCGTCTCTACGTCATTGCAGTACGCGCCGGCGCCCTACGCGACGACCGAGGAGCTCGTCGCGCTCGCGTCCCAGGCAGCGAAGTTCGGCGGCATCTACGCCACGCACATGCGCTCGGAGGGCGACGCCGTGCTGACGGCGCTCGACGAGGCCATCCGCATCGGCCGCGAGGCGAAGATCCCCGTGGAGATCTGGCACATCAAGGCCGCCGGCAAGAACAACTGGGGGCGGATGAAGGAGATCGTGGCCAAGGTGGACGAGGCGCGCGCGAGCGGCGTGGACGTGACGGCCGACACCTACGCCTACCCCGCCTGGTTCAATTCCATGTCGGCGTTCGTGCCGCCGTGGGCGCACGACGGCGGCGACCGCAAGATGCTCGACCGGCTCAAGGACCCGGCGGCGCGCGCGCGCATCATCAAGGACATGGAGACGCCCGGCGGCGACTGGGACAACGAATGGCAGGAGATTCCGGGACCCGAGGCGGTGCTCGTGAGCGTGGTGCAGAACCCCGCGCTGCGGAAGTTCCAGGGCCAGACCCTCGCCGAGATCGCGAAGGCACGCGGCGTGAAGCCGATCGACGCGCTGCTCGACCTGCTCGTCGAGGACGAGGGCTACACCTACTGCGCGGTGTTCGGCATGTCGGAGCCCGACATCGCGCTGGCGCTCAGCCAGCCCTGGGTATCCGTCGACAACGACTCGCAGGGCACCGCGCCCGACGGGCTGCTCGGCGAGGAGCACCCGCACCCCCGCGCCTATGGCACGTTCCCGCGCATCCTGCGGAAGTACGTCCGCGACGAGCATCTGCTGCGGCTCGAGGAGGCCATCCGGAAGTTCAGCGCGCTGCCCGCCCAGCGCATGCGGCTCGCCGACCGCGGCGTGCTGAAGCGGGGGCTCTGGGCCGATGTCGTGGTCTTCGACGCCGACCAGATCCACGACGTCGCGACCTTCGAGAACCCGAACCAGCTGTCGGTCGGCATGAAGTACGTGCTGGTCAACGGCGTGCCGGTCATCGACGACGGCAAGGCCACCGAAGCGCTGCCCGGCAAGGTCCTGCGCGGGCCGGGGTACAGTGGACAGAAATGACCACGGAATGACCACGGAATAACCACGGAAGTACCACGGAAATCGCCACGGAAACCGTCTTCGTTGCCCTTGCCGTCGTGGCCACGCTGGCCGTCGCCGGGTTGGCGTGGCGGGCGCTCGCGCCGCCGTGTCCGCCCTGGCCGGGCTTTCTGATCGAGAACCCCTATACCGATCTCGTGGCCGGCGCCGAGCGCCAGATCGCGCGCGCGGGCATCGAGCCCGGCATGCGCGTGCTCGACGCCGGGTGCGGCCCCGGCCGTGTCACGCTGGCGGCCGCCGCGCACGTGGGCCCGTCGGGGCGCGTGGTCGGCGTGGACCTGCAGCCGCGCATGCTCGCGAAGCTCGAGCGGCGCCTGGCCGCGGGCGGCGTGCGAAACGTGGAGGCCCGGCGGGCCAGGCTCGGCGACGGCACGCTTCCCGCCGACGCGTTCGACGTGGCCATCGCGAGCGCGGTGCTCGGCGAGGTGCGAGACAAACGCGCCGCGTTCGCGGATCTCCACCGCGCGCTCCGCCCGGGCGGCGTCCTTTCGATCACCGACGTCCTGCCCAACCCCGTGTACCTCCCGCTCGCCCGCGCCCGCGTGCTGGGGCGCGCGGCCGGCTTCGAGGAGGCGCGGGTCTTCGACGGCGCGCTCGCGTACACGCTGAATCTGATCGAGCCGGAATGACGGGCTCGGTGCACAAGGTGCACCGGGTGCACGCCGTGCGCAAGGGTGCGCGGTGGCGCGGCGGCTTCGATGGCGCGCGGCTCTTTTCAAAGAGAAGCTGCGCCTCGACCGTCAACCCGGCGCCTCCTCGCACTATGTGCACCCCGGTGCACGTTGCACCCTGTGCACCCTGTCATCGTCCGAGCCCGACCACCAGCCCCAAGACGAGCAGCGATGCCCCGGCGAGCGCCTCGATGGTGCGCGCGAACGCGGGCGTGCGCAGCACGCGCGCCAGCTCGTCGATCGCCACCGCGCAGGTCGCCATCCATCCCGTGCTCAGGCCGACGTGGATCGAGGCCAGCAAGGCGTAGCGCGCGAGGAAGGGCTCGCCAGGCCGGATGAACTGCGGGATGTAGCTCAGATAGAAGATCGCGATCGACGGGTGCAGCAGGTTGGTCAGCACGCCCTGCCGGAACCCGATTGCCGGACGGAGCGTCCCGGCGACGCCATCGGCACCGACGCGCGGAGCGGCGGCCCGGTGCCGGATGAGGCGCCAGAGGCCGGTGGCGCCGAGCCACACGAGGTAGGCCGCGCCGCCCAGGCGGATCACGGCGAAGGCGGCCGGCGAGCGCTCAAGGACGACCGACAGGCCGAGCGCCGCCGCCGTGGCGTAGGTCGCGTTGGCCACGCCGATGCCCGCGGCCGTGGCCAGGCCGGGCCCACGCCCGTACGCGGCCGCGTTGCGCGTGACGATCGCGAGGGTCGGCCCCGGCGAGAGCACCAGCAGGGCCGCGACGCCGATGAAGGTGAGGAGACCCGGATCGATGGTGACGCCCCGCGGCCGGAAAGGGCCGGCCGCGAGGCGCGGTCAGTGTAGTCGAAGCGAGGTCAGACCCGCATCTCGGCCTTGACGACCTCCTCCTTCTCCGAGTACTCGCAGCGGAAGCCCACCTTGGTGCAGAGCTCCACCATGTCGCGGTTCTCGGGCAGGATGTCGCCGACGATGAGGGCGATCTTCTCGTCGCGCGCGACCTGCACCAGGCGGTGCACCAGCTCCGTGCCGAGCCCCTGGTGGTGGTACTGGTCGGTGATGAGCACCGCGAACTCGGCCGCGTTCGACCCGTGGATCTGCGTCAGGCGGGCGACGGCCAGGATCCGGCGCTCCCCGGTCTTCGGGTCGGTGTGCTCGACGACCAGCGCCATCTCGCGGTCGTAGTCGATGAAGCAGATCCGCGTGAGCCGGTCGTGCGCCACGCGCTGGCTCAGCTTGAGCATCCGGAAGTAGCGCAGGTAGACGCTGCGCTCCGACAGGCCCTCGTGGAACTGCACGAGCAGCGGCTCGTCCTCGGGCCGGATCGGGCGGATCATCACGTCGACGCCCTGCTTGGTGCGCCAGCTCGAGGCGTACTGCACGGGGTACGGCCGGACGGCCGTCTTCGGCAGGTCCGCCTCGGCCGTCTCCGGCGGGTGCACGACGATGCGCGCGTCGAGCGCCAGCAGGCGGTCGGACGAGGCGAGCAGCGGGTTGATGTCGATCTCCTGGATCCAGCGCTGCTCGACGACGAGCTGGCTGAAGCGCACGAGCAGCTGCTCGAGCCCGGTCAGGTCCACCGCCTTGCGCCCGCGCACGCCCTGGAGCGCCTTGAAGACCTTGGTCTGCTCCATCAGGCGGCGCGCGAGCGTCGTGTTGAGCGGCGGCAGCGCCAGCGCGCGGTCCTTGTAGACCTCGACGAGCTGGCCGCCCGACCCGAACAGCAGCACGGGCCCGAACTGCGGGTCGACGCTGCTGCCGATGATGATCTCGTAGCCCTCCAGCTTCGCCATCGGCTGCACGGTCACGCCACCGAAATGCTCCGCGCCGGCCTTCTCGGCGACCGAGGCCCGGATGGTCCCGAACGCGCCGCGCACCGCGGCCTCGTCCTTCAGGTTGAGGCACACGCCGCCCACGTCGGTCTTGTGGGTGATGGTCTCGGAATGGAGCTTGAGCACGACCGGGTAGCCGATGGCCGCGGCGGCCGCCACGGCCTCCTCCTCGGTCGGCGCCACGCGCGTCTCGACGGTCGGGATCCCGTACGCCGCGAGCAGGCGCTTCGACTCGTGCTCGGTGAGGATCGTGCGCCCGGCTCCGCGCACCGCCGCGACGATGGCACTCGCCGTCTCGCGCCCCTTGCTGGCCTCGGGCGTGGCGGCGAGCGTGGGCGTCTCGTAGATGCCCTTCAGGTTGTAGCTGAACTTCCACATGTAGGTGAACAGCCGCGCCGCCGTGTCGGGATACGGGAACGTCGGGATGTCCGCCTTGTTGAGGATCGCCTGCCCGGCGGCCACGTCGGCGCCGCCCATCCAGCTCGCCAGCACGGGCTTGCCCTCGAGGGCGGCGTGCTGCTTGAGCGCCTCGGCCGTTTGCGTGGCGTCGGTCATGGCCTGCGGCGTCAGGATCACCAGCATCCCGTCGCTGTTCGGGTCGTTCGCGGCGATCTCGAGCGCCTTCGCGTAGCGGTCGGCCTCGGCGTCACCGAGGATGTCCACCGGATTGTTGCGGCTCCAGTGCGCCGGCAGGAGCTCGTTGAACTTCGCGAACGCCTCGTCGGAGAGCGGCGTCAGCTCGCCGCCGTTGCCGATGAGCGCGTCGCACGCCAGCACGCCCGGACCGCCGGCGTTGGTCAGGATCGTCAGGCGCGGGCCCTTGGGACGCGGCTGCTTGGCAAGCACCTCGGCCATGTAGAACAGCTCGGCGATCGTGTTGACGCGCAGGACGCCCGAGCGGCGGAACGCCGCGTCCAGCACCTCGTCGCTCCCGGTGAGCGACCCGGTGTGCGACGCCGCCGCCTTGGCCGCCGCCGACGTGCGGCCGGCCTTGATGACGATGATCGGCTTGGCCAGCGCCACCTCGCGCGCCGCCGACAGGAACCGCCGCGCGTCGCCGATCGACTCCATGTAGATCACGATGCTGCGCGTGTGCGGATCGTCGCCCAGGTACTCGATCAGGTCGCCCCAGCCGACGTCGGCCATCGACCCGATCGACACGAACGAGCTGAACCCGACGTTGACCTGCAGGCTCCAGTCGAGCACCGCCGTGCACAGCGCGCCGCTCTGGCTGACGAAGCCGACGTTGCCCGGGCGCGCCATCGCGCTCGCGAACGTCGCGTTCAGCCCGGTCAGCGGGCTCATCACGCCCAGGCAGTTCGGACCGATGACGCGCATCCGCCCGCGGCGCGCCTCCTCGACTACCTGCCGCTCGTAGCGCACCCCGTCCTCGCCCGCCTCCTTGAAGCCGGCCGAGATCACGATCGCGCCCTTCACGCCCTTCTCCACGCACTCGCGGATCAGTCCCGGCGCGGTGGCCGCCGGCGTCACCAGCACCGCCAGATCGAGATCGGCCGGCACGTCGCCGACCGTCGGATACGCCTTGATGCCCAGCACGCTGTCCCGCTTCGGGTTCACCGGGAACACCGTGCCGCCGAACTGCGTCTGGACGATGTTCCAGAGCACCGTCCGGCCGACGCTCCCGGCCTTCTCGGTCGCCCCAATCACGGCGACGTTCTTGGGTTTGAAGATCGCGTCGAGCGCGCGCCGCCCCTCGTAGCGCAGCACGTTGCTCGGTGGCTTGGGCCGCTCCTTCAACGTCGGATTCTGCTGATCGACTGGCATGGGATGACTCCGGAACGAAGGTTATGAAGAGAGAAACAGGATGGAGACCGGGAGGACACGGCGGAGAGACGACGCGCGTCGCTCGTAGAACCCGCATGAGGCACCAGACGAAGCCCGCGGGCGCGCCGGCGCCGCGGGGAGCGGCGGGGCGCGCGCCGGGCGAGGGGGGCCGCGCCGCCGGCCCCGGCGTCACGACGGCTTGGGCTCGGCCTCCCCGTGCGCCAGGCGGTACTCCGCCACCCGCACGGCGGCCTCGGCCTTGTGCGGCTCGACCCGCCCGTTGAACACCGCGCCGTCGGCCAGCGCGACCCGCGGCGACACGATGCGGCCGTCCACTTTCGCGCCCGCCTGCAGCTCCACGCGCTCCGACGCCGTGAAGGTCCCCGTCGCCTCGCCCGCAATCGTGATGTCACGCGCGAAGATGTCCGCCTTCACACGGGCCGTCGAGGCCACGACGAGCCGGTGGGCCGGCAGCGAAATCTTGCCCTCGATCTGCCCCTCGATCAGCAGATCCTCGCTCGCGGTCACGTCCCCGTGGATCCGCGTCTTCGGTCCTGCCCAGCGCGCCGGTTCGCCCATCGACGTATCCTCCTCATTCTAGCGTGGGGCTTCGCCCCACACCCCGGTTCGGTCGCTCGCGGGGACCCCTTCGCCCCGCGCCGCTCCCTGCCCTTCGGCGTCGCTCAGGGCGTCCCGAGCGAAGTCGAGGGACGCGGGCCGCGCCGTGCGCGGCCTGATCGTCTCTGGAGGAGTGTATCCGTTTTCGAGTCCCCTGCGCCGAGCCAGCTGGCTGCCTGCCGAACGGCCTCGATTCGCTCCCGGTGCCGCCCGGGCGCCCAGTGGGCGACCGTCTGCCGACACGTGGGTGCCCCCGCCCGGCCGCCGGCTGGCCGGCCCGGCCGGTCGATTGGCCGGTCTTCCGGCGATCTTGAAATAAGAATGCAACCTTGCTGCCGCGCGCACCCCGGCCGTCCGATCGGGCACGCATGTTGCTGCCCTAATCCCCGGCTCCGGCCGGGCGGGGCCGAGGATCAAGGGTGATGGTCTGGTTTCTCGAGCGTAAATCGGAAGTGCTGGTGTGCGAGGTGCGCCAGGCCGAGGACGGCCCGGAATTCGAGCTGGCCCTGCGGAAGCTTGGTGAGGCCGAGCAGATCCAGCGATTCGAGGAGCCGACCCGCCTGATCGAGGAGTGGCTCGCCCGCCAACAGGCGCTTCACAGGGCCGGCTGGCGGCCCCGAGGCTGAGCGCCGGTCCATTCGGACGGAACGCCGCGGCGGCGGCCGGCCTCAGGCCGCGGACACCACCGCGTGTAGCCGCCCCGGCATGTCGATGCGGCCTTCGAGCCGGGCGCCCTCGTGCATCTCGACGCGCGGCGACCGAATATCCCCCGAAACGACGCCGGTTTCGCTGAGCACGACCTTCTCGGTCGCCCGCACGCTGCCCGTCACCGCGCCGCCGACCACGACCGTCCCCGCCTGGACGTCGGCCGCAATCCGCGCCTCGGGACCAAAGGTCAGCACGTGGTTGGGGACGCGAATCGTCCCTTCCACGCGGCCGCTGAGCACCAGGTCCTCGTCGGCCGTCACCGTGCCCTTGATCACCAGCGTCGCGCCCGGTCCGTGTGCCGTCCGCTCCCTCATGGCTGCCTCCACGCCGTCACGTGATAACGACACCCGGCGCTCTGCAAGATGCACGCCTTGCACGGGCTGGGGCGCGAGGGACGAAAACGCCCGGATTGGCGTTCGGTCGTCCGCCGGACTGACCGGCGGCAATTACGAAACTGACACTGGTGTGTGCGATCGAGACGGTCGGCCGCACACCCCCGCTCGCCCAGCTGGGACTCGGGGCTGGGGAGCGGCTCAGGGCTCACGGCTCATGGCTCGAGGTCCGTCACGCCGAGGGGTGGAGTGCCGGCCTTCAGGTCGGCCCCTGAGCCGTGAGCCCGTGAGCCGTGAGTTACGCGTGCCGCGGCCGGGCGGCGTGCGCGTAGTACTCGGCGGGATCGACGGGTACGTCGATGACGGCCGGGCGCTCCGCGGCGAGCGCCGCGTCCACGGCCGCGCTGAGCTCGTCGAGCGACTTCACGCGGCGGCTCCAGGCGCCGAGACCCGCCGCGATCCCCGCGAAGTCCACCTCGCCGTAGCCCACGCCGTAGTCGGGCAGGCGCCGGCGGCTCTGCGCTACCCGGATCAGGCTCAGCGCGCGGTCGTTGAAGACGACCGTCACGACGTTCAGCCGCTCGCGGACGCAGGTCTCGATGTCGGCCATGGCCATGCCGAAGCCACCGTCCCCGATCGTGCAGAGCGCCGGCCGGCCCGGGAACCGGACCTTGGCGGCCATGGCCGCCGGCAGCCCGTAACCCATTGCCGACAACCCGTTCGACTCGAGGAAGGTCAGCGGCTCCCAGGTCGTCCAGGCCTGCGTGACGACGAACTTGACCGACCCGACGTCGGTCGTCGCGATCGTGTCGCGGGGAAACCGCTCGCGCAGCACGCGCGTCACCTCGTAGGGCGACAGCCCGTCGCGGGGCGGCCTGGCGGGCTCGAGCACGCGCCGCACGTCCGCCTGGAACGCGGCGATCTCGGCGGCGGTCCAGGCCGAGCGCGGCAGCCCGGCCGCCAGGAGTCCGTCCACCGACGCGCCGAACGCGCCGATGAGCTCGTCGCGCGGCGCGAACGCGCCCGCGGCGATCGACAGCGGCCCGATCGACACGAGGGGCAGGGTCTGGTGCCAGATCTTGTCCGACTCGACCGGGTCGTAGCCGAGGCCCACCACGAGGTCCGCGGCGGCGAGGAAGTCCACGATGACGCCGTCGGCGGCCACGCCCGCGCACACGCCGCAGAAGAGCGGGTGGTCCTCGGGAACGAGCCCCTTCGCCTTCGGCGTCACGAACACGGGGGCGCCGAGCGCCTCGACGAGGCGGCGCGCCGGTAGCCCGTCGGCGAGCGGGTCCAGGTCGAGGCCGACGACGAACACAGGCTTCCGCGTGCGCGCGAGCGTTGCCGCCACGCGCGCGAGGGCGTCCGCCGGCGGCGGCCCGGCCGGCGCCACCTCCACGCGCACGCGCCACTCCCCCGCCTCGATCTCGTCCTGGCGCGCGACGTCGCTCGGCAGCGCCAGGTGCACGGGGCCCCGCCGCGGCGCGAGCGCCGTCTCGAGCGCGAACGCGGTCTTGGCTGCGGTGTCGATGCCGTCGAGCGTCAACGTCGCCTTGGTGAAGGGCCGGTAGACGGCGTTGAGATCCAGGTTCTGGTGGGTGGCGTAGTCCCGCGACCCGGCCGCGAGCGCCGCCGTGACGGCCACGACCGGCGAGCGGTCGAGGAAGGCGTTGGCGACGCCCAGCGTCATGTTCACGGCGCCGGGACCGAGCGTGGACACGCACACCGCCGGCCGGCGCTCGAGGTGCGCGAGCGCGTCGGCGAGGAACGAGGCGGTCGCCTCGTGACGGACCAGCGTGAAGGCCATCCCCGCCCGGCGGGCCGCCTCGACGAAGTCGAGGATCTCGCCTCCCGGCAGCCCGAACAGACGGGTGATGCCGGCCTCGCGAAGCGTGCGCGCCAGCGCCTCGGCGACCGTCATTCTAACGTGGGGCTCCGCCCCACACCCCGGCTCGGTCGCTCGCGGGGACCCCTTCGCCCCGCGCCGCTCCCTCGCGGGCCGCGCCGTGCGCGGCCTGGCCGGCCACCTGGCCGGCCTCCCCTCGGGCTCCGCCCCACACCCCGGCTCGGTCTTCTCTTGGATCGGCGGGGACCCCATGCACCCCGCCTGGCTCGGTCGTTCCGTGGGGCCCCAACGCCCACTCCACTCCCTCGCTCATCCGCTGTGCGCGGCCTGGCCGTGCTTGCGAGGAAAGTGACGGCTTCACACATGGTGCCAAGCAAGCACGGCTAGCCGAGGAACCCGCGGACGAAGGAGAGGAACGTGTGGACGTCGGCGAAGTTGGTGGCGATGCCGACCGACACCCGCACGGCGCCCGTGCTCTTGCCGTCGATGCAGCGGCGGAAGTCCTCGTACTCCATGTGGTCGCCCGCGCTGCGGAAGCAGCCGACGATCTCGTCGCGCGAGAGGCCGAGCGCCAGCTCGCCCGCGCCGGGATTGCAGAAGCAGCCCGTGCGCAGCGAGATCTTGTGGGCGGTCGCCCGCTCCTCGACCAGGGCGTGGTCGATGACGTGCCCCTCGGGATCGTAGAAGTTGATGGTCACCGTGCCGCCGCGCATCCGAGTGCTGCGCGGCCCGTACAGGCGGATGAGCGGCCGCCCGTTCGCGTGTCGCATGGCCAGCAGGCGGTCGAGCATCCAGCCCGTCAGGCAGCGGACGCGCTCGTGGACGACGTCCACGCCGACCGACTCGAGGTAGTCGAGGCCGATCTCGACGGCGGGGATGTTGGTGTAGTTGACGGTGCCGTCCTCGAACGCGGCGGCGCCGTGGGCCAGGTGGTACCGGTCGGCCTGCACCGAGGCCACCGAGATCGTGCCGCCGGCGAACCACGGCCGGCGCAGCTTTGCCAGCGCCGACCAGCGCGCGATGAGCGCCCCGATGCCCGTCGGGTAGCCGAACATCTTGTAGAACGACAGCGCGACGAAGTCCGGGTGCCAGCGCCCGAGGTCGAGCGGGTTGGTCGGGACGAACGCCGCCGCGTCGAGCAGCACGTCCCAGCCGCGCCGCTGCGCGCGCTCGATCCACTCGAACGGGTGCTGCACGCCCGAGAAGTTCGACTGCGCGGGGTACGCGAAGAGGTTGTGCCCGTCCGGCCGGGCGGTGCCCAGGAACACGTCCAGCGTGGCTTCGTCCACGCGCAGGCTCGGTGGCAGCATCGGCACGTAGCTCGTGCGCGCGCCGTGCACGCGGTCGAACTCGCGGATGCCGTTCACCGAGTTGTGGTTGTCGAAGGTGAGCAGAAACTGGTCGCCCGCCTCGAACGGGTACGACTCGCCCACGAGCTTCAGCGCGTGGGTCGCGTTGGCGGTGAAGATGACGCCGTACTCCTCGGGCGGCGCGCCGAAGAAGCGGAGCACGCACGCGCGCGCCCGCGCGATGAGCTCGGTCGAGAAGGAGGACGTCGGATTGCTCGAGTGCGGGTTGCCGAAGACGCCGGCGCGCACGAGCTCCATGTGGTGGCGCACCTGCGAGTCGGCGTGCACGCTGCCCCCGGTGTAGTCCAGGTACACGTGGCCGTACTCGTCGAGCCGCCAGTACTCGGAGGTCCGCAGCGCGTCCAGCTTCGCCGTGCCGGCATAGCTCGGATACGCACGCAGGAACGCCGCGTAGGCGTCGCGGACGGACGGGTCCTCCACCGTCGCGGGCATGACCGTCTCCGGGTGGGCGGGGACTGGCCCGGTCGACGGAACCTCCGGGTGGGCGTCCGGCATGGGCATGGGCTCGGTCTCGAGGATCGCGGAATTAAGGTCGTGGCGTCGGCGTGCGGCCATGACAGCTCGAATGGCAAGACGAATGCCAGCCTCAATTCTACTGCCGCGGCGCGACCCCTGGCCACCGCCGGTGCCCGCGACCGCCGGCAACCCGGCACGGGCGGGCGGCGTTCCACGGACGGATCCACGAAAGCACGAAGACGGATGCCCGGTCCCACGATGGGCACGATGGGTGCCACGGCCTTCGTGCCTTCGTCGGGCTCGATGCTTCGCGCCATCGTGGTGCCGTTGGGGTTCGCGGCGCGTCTGGTAACATAGGCCCGCTTCACTCGGGGGAGGCCATGCTGAACACACGACGACGCGCGACGTGGGTGGTGGCGGCGGCCCTGCTGGTGCTCCAGGCGGGAGCGACGGCGGCCCGCGCGCAGGATCGGTTCGCGGAAGCCGGACGGCTCGTGCAGGACGCGCGGCCGAAGATGGGCACGCCGGGCATCTCGGTGGCGGTGGCGCTCGACGACCGCCTGGTCTGGTCGGCGGGCTACGGGCTGGCCGACGTCGAGAACGGCGTGCCGGCCACCGCCGACACGGTGTACCGCATCGCCTCGATCTCCAAGACGATGACGGCCACCGCCGTCATGCAGCTCGTCGAGCGCGGCCGCGTGTCGCTCGACGACCCCATCCAGAAGTACGTGCCGTCGTTCCCAGACAAGGGCGGTCTCACGATCACCCTGCGCGAGATCCTCACGCACACGTCGGGCATCCGGCACTACAAGGCGGGTGAGATGGAGAGCCTGACGCCGTACGACTCGGTGGCCGATGCCATCAGGATCTTCAAGGACGACCCGCTGCTCTTCACGCCCGGCACGAAGTACAGCTACTCGACCTACGCCTTCAACCTGCTCGAGGGCGTCGTCGAGTCGGCGTCGGGCCTGACCTTCGAGGCGTACCTGCAGGAGCACGTCTGGGATCCGGCCGGCATGCGGCGCACCTACCTCGAGCACCCCCAGACGATCGTTCCGCACCGGGCGCGGCAGTACGTGCGTGGCGGGCCCGACGGCGCGCTGAACGCACCGTACGCCGACCTGAGCATCAAGTGGGGCGGCGGCGGCATCATCTCGACGGTCGAAGATCTGATCCGGTTCCACGACGCGCTCGACACGGGCAAACTGCTGAAGCCCGAGACACTCGCGGAGATGTACACGCCGGGGACGCTCGCGGACGGCACGCGCATCGACTACGGGCTCGGCTGGATGATCGCGACCGACGCGCAGGGCCGCCGATGGATCGCGCACAGCGGCGGCGCCACGGGCGGCACCACCTACCTGCTCCGCGACCCGGTGCGCGGGCTCGCGGTGGCGATCATGTGCAACGTCCAGAACGCGGGCGGCATCGCCGCGCTGGCCCGCGCGGTGGACGAGACCGTCGCGGGCGCCCGATGACGCCACACGCCGCCGGCCGGGTCCTCGCCGCCGGACTGCTCGTCCTCGCCGCGCCCGCGGGCGTCGCC
>JAHECP010000338.1 GCA_024641665.1 Acidobacteriota bacterium | reverse complement strand
CGTGCGGCCATCCGCGGTGCGGGTCGCCATGCTCGGCGCGGTGTCCACCACGACGAGGAGCGCCGCGTTCGCACCGTCCCCGCCGGTGGCCGGTCGCGCGGGCGCCAGGGCGAGCAGCAGGCCGATCGCGAGCGCGATCGCCAGCGAGATCCAGCGGCGCAGCCGCTCGACGATCGCCTGGGGCCGCTCGGCGTCCACCGCGCGGCGCCAGAGCAGGAGCGAGGCGACCGGCGCGCGCGGGTGCCGCAGCTTGAGGAAGAAGAGCCACGTGACGGCCGCGGCCACCGCCGCGCCGAGCGCGAGCGCCTGCCACGAGGCCAGCGAGAGGAACGTCATTTCAGGAACCTGCCCATCCGGAACGTGCGCAGGATGGCGTCCTCGATGGGCTCCTCGGCCGGCGCCGGCAGATAGCCGAAGCGGTACTTGGCGCAGTAACGAGCCAGGCCGGCGGCATGCTCGGCGAAGGCGCGCCGGTAGGCCGCGAGCAGGGCCGGCGTCAGCGCGACGTCGAAGGTCTCACCGGTCTCGACGTCCACCAGCGCGTGGTCGCCGTGCAGCGCCGGCTCGCGCTCCTCGCGCGTCGTCACGTGCACCGCGAAGACGTCGTGGCGGAAGAAGCGGAGGACGTCGAGGCCGGCGGCGTAGCCGGCCGGGTCGAGGAAGTCGGAAATGACGACGGCCGCGCCGCGCGGTCGCTGGCGGGCGCAGAAGGCCGAGAACGCCTCGCGAGCGTCGGTCTCGTCGCCCGGCTCGAGGTCGCCGAGGAAGGTGAACACCTTGAAGATGCGGCCGCGGCCGCGCTGCGACGGCAGCTCGCGGTCCAGGCGGCTCGAGTAGGCGACGAGGCTGACCCGGTCGAGGTGCGCGAGGCCGATGTAGCAGAGCGCCGCCGCGATCTGCCGCGCGTAGGCCAGCTTGGACGGCGCGCCGGCCGCCATCGACCGGCTGCGGTCGACGAAGAGGTAGATCGGCAGGTCCTGCTCCTCCTCGAAGAGCCGCAGCAGCAGCTTGTCGAGACGCTGGTAGGCCGTCCAGTCCACGTGCCGGAAGTCATCGCCCGGCGCGTAGGCGCGGTGGTCGGCGAATTCCAGCCCGGCGCCGAGCTTGCGCGCGCGCCGCTCGGCGCGGAACTGCCCCGCGAACACCCGCTTCGACACGACGTGCAGGTACTCCAGCTTGCGGAGGAAGTCACGATCGAAGAGAGAAGGGTCGGGCATGGATCGTTCCGAAGGTCGAATGAGGAATGCGGAATGTCGAATGAGGGGGACAGTAATCGACATTCAGCATTCGGCGTTCGAGAATTCAGCATTCCGCATTCGACATTCGACATTCGACATTCATTCTTCAGTGTGCTCCACAATCTCCCGGATGATCGCGTCGGGGTCGACCTGCTCGGCCTCGCCCTCGAAGTTGAGGAGCACGCGGTGGCGGAGCGCGGGGAGCGCCATCGCGCGGATGTCGTCGCACGACACGTGCACGCGGTCGTCGAGCAGCGCGCGGATCTTGCCGCCCAGGACGAGCGCCTGCGCGCCGCGCGGGCTGGCGCCGTAGCGCACGTACTGGTTCACGATCGGGCGCGCGAAGGACGACTGCGGGTGGGTCGCGAGCGTCAGCCGGATGGCATACCCCTGCACCGGTCGGGCGATCGGCACGCCGCGCGCCACCGTGCGCATCTCGAGGATCTGCCGCCCGTCGAGCACGCGGTCGATCGCCGGCTCCTCGGGCTGCGTGGTGCGGTCGAGGATGTCGTGCAGCTCCTCGAGCGCAGGATACGTGACCCTCAGCTTCACGAAGAACCGATCGAGCTGGGCCTCGGGCAGCGGATACGTCCCCTCCATCTCGAGCGGGTTCTGCGTCGCCATGACGAAGAACGGCAGCTCGAGCCGGTAGGTCTGGCGGCCGACCGACACGCTCTTCTCCTGCATGGCCTCGAGCAGCGCCGACTGGGTCTTCGGCGTGGCGCGGTTGATCTCGTCGGCCAGCACGATGTTGGCGAAGATCGGCCCGGGCTGAAACACGAACACCTTCTCGCCGCCCTCGGTCTCCTGCACGACGTTGGTGCCGATGATGTCGGCCGGCATCAGGTCGGGCGTGAACTGGATGCGGGAGAAGCGCAGGTGCAGCACGTCGGAGAGCGTCTGGACGAGCTTGGTCTTCCCCAGCCCCGGGATCCCCTCGAGCAGCACGTGCCCGTTGGCCAGCAGGCTGATCAGGATGCCCTCGTTGATCTCACGGTGCCCGACGATCCGCTTCGCGATCTCGTCCATGACGACGCGGAACCGGCGCTGAAAGGTGTCGACCTGCCGCTCGATGTCGGTGTTCATGCTCGTCGCATCGCTCACTGCTCGCCCGCGCCGCGCGGGCCCAGCACCTGGAAATACGTCCTCACGAGCGGCCGGAAGGGTCCCGGCACCACGTCGCGCGTCAGCGGGTCGGCCGGCGCGTAGGACGCGCGGGGGACGACGGGCGCGTACGGCACCGTCACCCGCGACGCCCGGGTCGCCTCGTCGACCTGCTCGCGTCCGGGCGCTTCGCCCGTGGCCTTCCCCGCCGCCAGCAGCTCCTGCCGCCGGCGCACGGCGTCGCCGAGCGACTGCACGGTGCCGCTCGGTCCGGGCGGTCCCCCGAGCGGGCCCGGCGCCGAGTTGGACCGGTCACCCTGCGCCATCGCTGTGCCGGGCTGCTGCTGGTCGCTCCGGCCGGCGACGGCCCGGCCCTCGCCGGCGCCCGGCATCTTCTGCGCCCCCTCGGGGCTCAGGTCGTTCGATTTCAGGGCCTGTCCTTCGCTCGTCTGCGCCGCGCGCGCGGCCTGGCCGGGGCTGCGGAACCGCTCGCCGAACGCCTTCTCGAGCTCTTCGAGCTGGCGGGCGGCCATGCGCCCGAGCTCCTGGCGATCGCGGTCGGCGGCCATCGCCCGCAGATCGCCGGCGGCCTGCGCGAGCCGCGCGCGCGCGGTGTCGACGTCGCCGTTCCGCAGCGCGTCGGCGGCCTCGCGCATGTGCCGCCCGAGCTGACCGGGCGTCTGCCCCGCTTCGCGTCCGGCCTTCTCCAGCGCCTGCTCGGCGGCGCGCCCCGCATCGGACGGCAGCGTCGACGCGAGATCGCCGAGCCGGTTGGCCGCGTCCTCGAGCGCGCCGGCGCCGAGCGCCTGGCCGATCTGCCGCGTGAGGTCCGCGGTCTGGAGCGCCGCGGCGGCGCGGGCGAGCGCCTGGCGCTCGGCCTCGGCCAGCGCCGACCCGCCGACCAGGCGCCTGAGCTCTGCGACGATCGCCAGCGTCTCCTCGGGCGACAGGCGGCCC
>JAHECP010000337.1 GCA_024641665.1 Acidobacteriota bacterium | reverse complement strand
CTCGCCGCCGTCTGGCGGTAGAGCGCTTCGGCCGCCTTGTGCTGGGCCTGGTTCAGCCGGTCCATCGCCGCGTTCATGCCGGCGACGTCGCTCTTCTCGATCGCCTTCCGGAGCTCGTCCATCGCCGCCTCGACGGGCTGGCGCTCGGCCGGGGCGAGCTTGTCGCCCGTGTCCTTGAGCAGCCGCTCCGCGGCGTAGACGGCCTGGTCGGCGCGGTTGCGCACCTCGACCTCTTCCTTGCGCTTGCGGTCCTCGCCGGCGTGGGACTCGGCCTCCTTCATCATCCGGTCGACCTCGTCCTTGCTGAGACCGCTCGACGCGGTGATGGTGATCTTCTGCTCCTGGCCGGTGCCGAGGTCCTTGGCCGACACGTTGACGATGCCGTTGGCGTCGATGTCGAAGGTGACCTCGATCTGCGGCACGCCGCGCGGCGCCGGCGGCAGGCCCACGAGGTGGAAGCGGCCGAGCGTGCGGTTGTCGCGCGCCATCGACCGCTCGCCCTGCAGCACGTGGACCTCGACGCTCGTCTGGTTGTCCGCCGCGGTCGAGAAGATCTCGCTCTTGCGCGTGGGGATCGTGGTGTTGCGCGCGATGAGCGTCGTCATGACGCCGCCCATCGTCTCGATGCCCAGCGAGAGCGGGGTGACGTCGAGCAGCAGCAGGTCCTTGACCTCGCCGGCCAGCACGCCCGCCTGCACCGCCGCGCCCACCGCCACGACCTCGTCCGGGTTCACGCCCCGGTGCGGTTCGCGGCCGAACAGGTCCTTCACGATGGCCTGCACGCGCGGGATGCGCGTCGATCCGCCGACGAGCACCACCTCGTCGATCTTCGACGCGTCGATCCCCGCGTCGGCCAGCGCCTGCTTCACCGGGCCGACCGTCTTCTGCAGCAGATCCTCGACGAGCTGCTCGAGCTTGGCCCGCGTGAGCTTCATCGTCAGGTGCTTGGGACCGGTCTGATCCGCCGTGATGAACGGCAGGTTGAGCTCGGTCTCCATGACGGTGGAGAGCTCCATCTTGGCCTTCTCCGCCGCCTCCTTGAGACGCTGGAGCGCCATCCGGTCCCGGCTGAGGTCGATGCCCTCGCTCTTCTTGAACTCGGCGATGATCCAGTCGATGATGCGCTGATCGAGGTTGTCGCCGCCCAGATGCGTGTCGCCGTTGGTGGCCTTCACCTCGACCACGCCCTCGCCCACCTCGAGGATCGAGATGTCGAAGGTGCCGCCGCCGAAGTCGTAGACGGCGATCGTCTCGTCCTTCTTCTTGTCGAGGCCGTAGGCCAGCGCCGCCGCCGTCGGCTCGTTGACGATGCGCGCCACCTCGAGGCCGGCGATCTGCCCGGCGTCCTTGGTGGCCTGCCGCTGGGCGTCGTTGAAGTAGGCCGGCACCGTGATGACCGCCCGGGTCACCGACTGGCCGAGATACTCCTCGGCCGCCTGCTTGAGCTTCTGCAGGATCATGGCCGAGATCTCGGGCGGCGAGTACTGCTTGCCCGACGCGGAGACGCGCGCATCGCCGTTCGACGCCCGCACCACCGAGTACGGCACCATCTTCATCTCCTCGGTGACCTCGTCGAACTTGCGGCCCATGAACCGCTTGATCGAGAAGACGGTGTTCTCGGGGTTGGTGACGGCCTGACGCTTCGCCACCTGGCCGACCAGCCGTTCGCCGGACTTGGCGAAGCCGACCACCGAAGGCGTCAGCCGGCTCCCTTCGGGGTTAGTGATGACGACCGGCTCACCACCCTCCATCACGGCCACAACCGAGTTGGTGGTGCCCAGGTCGATTCCGATGATTTTGCTCATGATCTGATGTCCTCGCGTGCGTACCCTGTCGTCGGTCGAACCCTAAACATTTAGGCTCGTTCTAAGATATTATATGAGCGTATTGTCGTCAAGTAATGACCTCTGCCGCGGGCTTTCCGGCCCCCAAGAGCAGTCCTCCGACGCGCTGTCCCCTCGTTCTCAACTGGCGTATACTGGCCTTAGCCAGCCTGCCTGACGGGATCGCGCGCGGGCCCCGCCAGCCCGCGTCCACGCACACACGAGGTTGCCCATGCTCCGCCATCCCGCCGCTGGCTCTGTCTTCGTTCTCGGCCTCATCATCGGGGCGCTCGCCGCCCCGGCTCGCGCGCAGACCGACGACACCGCGTCCCAGGCCCCGGCGCACATCGCGGTGGTCGACGGGGTCGCCGTGCTCGAGCGCGACGGCCGGGCGGATCCGGCACCGGTGAACGTCCCGCTGCTCGCGGGCGACCGGGTGCGCACCGAGCGCGGTCGCCTCGAGATTCTCTTCGCCGACGGCAGCGCGCTCGACCTCGACCAGTACACCTCGCTCGACATCGAGTCCGACACGCTGCTCCGCCTGCTCGACGGGCGCCTCCGCCTGACGCTGGAGGGATCCGAGGCGGACGGCGCGCTGTCGCTGCGCGTCGATACGCCCGGCGGCTCGGTGGACATCCGCTCCGGCGGCGAGTACCGCATTTCGCTCACCGGCGATGGCGGCCCCCAGCAGGTGGAGCTGAAGGTCGTGCGCGGCACCGCGAACCTGGCGACCGAGCAGGGCACGGTGGGCGTCGGGGCCGGCCAGCGCGCCGTCGCGCGCGCCGGCGCGCCGCCGTCCTATCCGTACGCCTACAACTCGGCCGTCTGGGATGCGTTCGACAGCTGGAGCGACACGCAGCGCAACACGCGGCTCGGCGTCGCGTCGAATGCCTATCTGCCGGACGACCTGCAGGCGTACGGCGGCACGTTCGACCGCTACGGGCAATGGCGCACCGACCCGTCGTACGGCTCGGTCTGGTACCCCAACGTCGCCGTGGGCTGGCGGCCGTACTACAACGGCCAGTGGAGCTACGTGGGTCCCTTCGGGTGGACCTGGGTCGGCTACGACGCGTGGTCGTGGCCCACGCACCACTACGGGCGCTGGGGCTACTCGGCGGGGGCCTGGTTCTGGATCCCCGGCCGGCGCTGGGGCGCGGCGTGGGTGTCGTGGCTCTGGGCGTCCGACTACGTGGCGTGGTGCCCGCTGGGCTTCGGGGGCGGGCCGCTCTTCGGCGTGAACCTGTTCTTCCGCGCCGGGCACGCCTACGACCCGCACTACGGACCGCACTACGGTTGGACGGTGCTGCCCACCCGGTACTTCGGCCACCGCGGGCACGCCGTGTCGGTCTACGCCGTATCGGACCGCACGCTGGACCACAGCGTCCGGCAGCGGTTCTCGGCGCGCGCGGCGCCGCCCGCGCCGCGCGGCGCCGAGACGAGGCGTGTCGCGCCCATCAACCGGGCGGGCGCCCGCCGCGGCGT
>JAHECP010000028.1 GCA_024641665.1 Acidobacteriota bacterium | reverse complement strand
CTCACCGGCGCGGAGGACGCCGCCGCGAAGACGGGGCGCGCGCTGGCCCGCTTCGGCCCGCGGCTGGGCGCGGTCGCGCGCGCCGTGCCGTTGAGCGCGCGGGCGCTGTCGGCGTGGCACGCCGGCCTCGTGCAGATCGTCGTGGTGGGGGAGGCCGGTGCCGACGACTTTCAGGCGCTCCGGCGCCAGGTGGCCGCCACGTACCTGCCGTTCGCCATCGTCCTGCCGGTCCATCCGGGGGCCGCGCAGCAGGCGCTCGCGGCCCGGCTGCCCTGGATCGCGCCGATGACGCCGCGCGGTGGGCGCGCGACGGCGTACGTCTGCCGCGAGTTCACCTGCCGCGCGCCGCTGACGGATCCCGACGAGCTCGCGGCGCTGCTGCGGGGCGGCGCGTGAAGCTCGACAGGCGCCGTCGCGGCACGGCTCCGGCCTGGGCACGACCGGCTATACTGGGGCGAGTGGAAGGGCGGCGCGGCGCCGGGCGTGCGACCGCCGTCGGGACGCGCCGGGGAAACGGGTGACGTCGATGGTGTTCAACATCGAGATCGTGCCGAAAGGGGAGGAGTACGCCATCAGCGAGACCGCCGTCCACGAGGGACGCGACCCCGCGGCCTGGACCGACGCCGACGTCGAGGCGGTGCTCAAGGAGATCTTGTGCGCCATCGATCGCGTGTCGAATCCCGGTGGCGAAGCGCGCGCGGTGACCCTGCGCGGCTTCAGCTGGATCGTCGAGCCGTCGGACGATCAGGTGGTCATCGCCATCGAGATCCCGAGCGGCGCGGCCGTCGCCGGCCCCTTCGAGATCGAGCAGCAGCGCCTCGACGAGATGATCGCGCGCGTCATCGCCGCCGCGCGGTCCTCCTACCCCGGCACGAGCGCGCGGGTGCACTGAGACGAGAGGCCGGGGGCCAGAGGCCGGAGGCCAGGGGGCCCAAGCCCCGGCCTCCGGTCCCCGGCCCCTGCCCCCTGACCCCTGCCCCCTGACCCCTTACTTGATCACGACCGGCCCGATCCGGTGGTCGATCAACAGCCGGTTGAAGGCCGCGACGTCGCCCTCCTCGATCGTCTTCAGCTGTCCCTGGCAGTCCTTCAGCTGTTCCTGGTACAGCCGGTGCACCTCGAGCTGCTGGTCGGTCGGCGGGAAGTCCGACTGGCCGATGTAGCCGGCCAGGCTCCCGAGCTTCGAGTAGAGCCGCCGCGGCCAGCGGAGCGTGTCCTGCCGCGCGTTGGTCAGGCGCAGGTCGAACAGGCGGTTCTCGAGCGCCTTCAGCTTGTCGTCGAGCGCGGTGGCCGCCTGGCTCACCTGGTCGGCCGCCTCGTGGCCCTTGGTCCGCACGGCGAGGTCCAGCGCCTGCTTGCGGACCGACTCGATCTCGTCGATGAGATCCACCACCGCGTTCACCTCGCCGCGAATCTGCAGCAGCAGCTCGACCTGGGCCGCGACCTGCGCGTCGGTGCCGGCCGAGTGCGGGTCCTTCAGCACCGCCAGCGGGCGCTCGTACTTCTGGTCGCCGATCGAGAGCCGCACCGTGTAGGTTCCCGGCGCGGCCAGCGGGGCGACGCGCGAGCCCTCGGCGAGCGCGCGCCAGCCCTTGTCGGGAATCTCGACGTGCGAATGTTCCACGGGCTTGGTCAGCAGGTGCGGCTCCTTGGAGCGCTCGTACCGGAGATCCCAGTACACCCGCACCAGCCCCGTCTTCCAGGGCTTCTTCCCGTCGACCTCCGGCGCATCGTCGTCTTTGGGCGCGTCGAGGCCGCGCACCTCCTGGCCCTTCGCGTCGAGGATGGTGATCTTCACGTCGCCCGTCGGCGCCGCCTTCAGGTAGTACGTGATCGACGCGCCGTACTGCGGGTTGTCGCCTGCGCCGGCGTCGTCGGAGGCGCTCTGAGGCGGCTCCTTCATGCGGAAGCGGTAGGCCGGCCGCGGCTCGAAGAGGTGCGGCACGTGGGCGTCGCGGATGGCCGCGGTCATCTGCTGGATCGGCGAGAGGTCGTCCATGATCCAGAACCCGCGGCCGTAGGTCGCGACGACGAGGTCGTCGAAGTGCTCCTGCACCGTGAGCCAGTACACCGGCGCGTGCGGCAGGTTGCTCTGCAGCGGCTGCCAGCTCGCGCCGTCGTCGAACGATACGTGGAGCGCGTTCTCGGTGCCGACGTAGAGCAGGCCCCGGCGCTTCGGGTCCTCGCGCACGACGTGGGCGTAGCCCAGGACGTGCCGGTGGAGGTTGGAGGCGATCGACGTCCAGGTGCGGCCGTAGTCGGCCGTCTTGTAGACGTACGGGGTCGAATCGCCGAGCTGGTGCCGGTCCACCGTCAGGTAGGCCGCGCCCTTCGCGTGGCGTGACGGCTCGATGTTGCTGACCGTGCCTGACGGCGGCAGGTTCGGGAGGTTCGCCGTCACGTCGGTCCAGTGCGCGCCGCCGTCGCGCGTCACGTGCACGAGGCCGTCGTTGCTGCCCGCCCAGACGACGCCCGCCTCGAGCGGCGACTCGGCGATCGCGAAGAGCACCGAGCCGTAGGTCGGGCTCGCGTCGTCGGGCGTCAGCCCGCCCATCTTCTGCTGCATCTTCTTGTCGTTGGTCGTCAGGTCGGGGCTGACGACCGTCCAGCTCTGGCCGCCGTTGGTCGTCTTGTGCACGTGCTGGCTGCCCACGTAGACCGTGTCGTGGTCGAAGGGCGAGATCGCGATCGGGAACGTCCACTGGAAGCGGTACTTCAGCTCGCCGGCCGGCCAGCCCTCGGGGTCGTCGGGCCAGACGCTGACGTTGCGCGAGTGGCCGGTCCGGTCGTCGTACCGATCGAGGATGCCCTCGTAGCAGCCGGACCAGATGACGTCCGGGTCGCTGGGGTCGGGCACCGCGAAGCCCGATTCGCACCCGCCGACTGCGTGCCACTCGCCGATCGGGATCCGGCCGCCCGTCAAACTGTTGCTCGGCCCGCGCTCCGACGAGCCGTCCTGGCGGTTCCCCATCACGTGGTAGGGAATCTCGTTGTCCGTGTAGACGTGGTACATCTGCGCGATCGGCAGGTTGGGCCGGAACCACGTCTTGCCGCGGTTGAGCGAGATGTTCACGCCGCCGTCGTTGCCGACGATGATGCGGTCGGGAAGCTTGGGGTCGATCCAGATGTCGTGGTTGTCGCCGCCGGCCGAGCCGCGCTTGATGGTGACGCCGCCGTCGAGCGACACACTGTGCTGGGTCGCCATGAAGTCCACTTCGTTGGCGTCGTCGGGCTCGACGGCCATGCGCGAGTAGTAGTTCGGCCGCTGCGTCAGCGTGTGGTCCGCGTTGACCATCGTCCACGTCCCGCCGCCGTCGTCGGACCGCCACAGCACGCCCTGGTGTTCCTCGAGCTTCGCGAAGTCGTGATTGGAGTTGGTCTCGATGAGCGCGTAGACGCGGTTCGAGTCGCGTGGGCTCATCGCCAGCCCGATCTTGCCGAGCGGCGGCGCGGGTAGCCCGTGGCCCTCGAGTTTCTTCCACGTGTCGCCGCCGTCGGTGGACTTGTAGAGGCCGCCGCCGGGCCCGCCGCTCACGCGGCCCCACGTCCAGATCTGCATCTGCCACGTGCCGGCGAAGAGAATCCGCGGGTTGTTCGGATCCATCACCAGGTCGGACGCGCCCGTGTTCTCGTCCTCGAACAGCACGCGCGTCCACGTCTTGCCGCCATCGGTGGTCTTGAAGACCCCGCGCTCCGGCTGCGGGCCGTACAGCGTGCCCATGGCGGCCGCGAGCACCACGTCGGGGTTGGTCGGGTGGATGACGATGCGCGCGATGCGCCCGGTGGCCTCGAGGCCCATGCGCGTCCAGGTCTTGCCGGCGTCGGTGGACTTGTAGATGCCGTTGCCGATCGAGACGTTGCTCCGGATGAACGGCTCGCCGGTGCCGGCCCAGACGATGTTCGGGTCGGAGGGCGCCACGGCGAGCGAGCCGATCGACGCGGCCGGCTGATCGTCGAAGACGGGCGTCCAGTGGACGCCGCCGTCGGTCGTCTTGAACACGCCGCCCGACGCCCCGCCGATGTAGTAGACCTGCGTGTCGCCCGGCACGCCCACGACCGCGCTGACGCGGTTGCCGACCGGGCCGATGAAGCGGTACGGGAGGGCGTCGAAGAACGTGTCGCGGGCGGGCTCGGGGGCCGGCGCGCGCTGCGCGGCGACGGGCAGCACGAGGACGGCCGCGAGCGCGGCGGCGACCGCGAAGCGAAGGTGCGCGGATGAAGTCGGTCGAGCAGGCATCGGTCCTCCTGGGGCGAAGTCGGGTGATTGTCCCTGAAAGGCGGGGAGGAGCGCTACCCCAATTCCTTGTCGAACACCTGCTGCGACTTGACCCGGCGGAAGCCGAGCCCGTCGTAGAACCGGTGGGTGCGCTCGCGGACGACGTTCGAGCGCACGCGCAGCCGGGTGCAGCCGCGCGCGGCCGCCCAGCGCTCGGCTTCGGCCACGAGCGCGCGGCCGATCCCCGCGCCGCGGCGCGCCTCGCGCACGACGAGGCCCAGCAGCTCGGCCATCCGGCCCGACTCGAGCGTCCAGTCGTCGTGCACGTGGATCCACCCGCCGCCGCCGCCGCCGTCCTCGGCGACGAGGAGGCCGTGCTCGGCCCGGCCGTCGAGCGCGTCGAAGCGCGCGCGTACGTGCGCCGTGTCGGTCGGGTAGCCCAGCTCGCCGCTGAGCGCGGCGGCGTCCTCGAGGTCGTCGCGGGTCATGGGGCGGATGCGCACGGCGGCTCTTTCGCTTATTATGCGTCCAGAGGCGACATTCTGGGGGGGTGAGCGATGGCGGTGTCTCCGCCGGTTCGGGAGTTTGCGCTCCGGGCCCTGGTGCTTCTTCTCGGCCTCGCGGCGGCCGTTTTGCCTTGGGTGGCCGATGTCGGCATGCCGGGGGGCTTTCTGGCGGGGTTGATCGCCGGGCTGGCGCTCGCCGTGGCGTTCAGCCGGTGGGAGCGGCCGTGGATCCTGCGCCCGCCGACGACCACCGGGCGGTCCTGACCTGCCTGCGCGGCCGGCCGTTCGCGCGCCGGGCGCCGCCCCGGCGGCACTGGCCGGCCCGGCCGGGATCTGCCAGAATCCACGACGTGCCGGGGTGGCGGAACTGGTAGACGCTGGGGACTTAAAATCCCCTGGCCGCAAGGCCGTGTGGGTTCGATTCCCACCCCCGGCACCACCTAGACAACAAAGGACTTAGGCAGGTTGGGCTGGAGCTGGACGGGGGCCTTTCCTGGCCCAATTGTCACTGGGATTGTCACTGCCATACCAGTTACACCCCCTCTTGGCGGACATGGGGTAGACTTGAGACTGTTCGCGGGTTTGCCATCCACGGAGGACTTGGTGGGTTACCCAGATAGGCGAGACGCGATCCAGCAGCTCGAGGCGGCGCGAGGCTCGCGCGTTCTCGGTTACGTCCTCTCCGACAGGGAGACATTCCCCGGCGGGATCCCTGGCTTCGGCACGAACTTGGCCACGGAACCTCAGCTACTTCTTGCCGAAAGACTGCACTCGTGGGGACGAGTTCCCAAGATTGACTTGTTCCTCTACACGCGTGGGGGGGCCACGGAGTCGGTCTGGCCGCTAGTAACGCTGTTGCGAGAACACTGCGACAGGCTGGAGGTGATCGTTCCCTTCAGGGCTCACAGCGGTGGCACCCTGATCTGCCTCGGCGCAGACGGGATCGTGATGACCGAGGCCGCGGAACTTAGCCCGATCGACCCGACCACCGGCAATCAGTTCAACCCGACGGACCCGGCGAATCCACAAAACCGGTTCGGAATCAGCGTTGAGGACGTTGCAGCTTATTTCGAGCTGTCGAAGGAACGCGTTGGCATCACTGAACAGCCGTACAAGGTCGAGGTCTTTAAGGACTTGACGCGCACGGTTCATCCGTTAGCTCTCGGAAATGTCCAGCGCGTCTACATGCAGATCAGGAGGTTAGCGCGGAGCCTGCTGGCGCTCCACCTGAACGAAGAGGCGGAAGACGAAAGAATCAAGTCCATTGTTACCGCATTGACAGAGCGGTTCTACTCGCACGTGCATGCAATAAGCAGGAGAGAAGCCCAGGCCTTGCTCGGCGAGTGGGTGAAAGCTCCGACGCCGACCGAAGAGCCGCTGATCTGGTCGCTCTTGGGCCATTACGTGGACGCTCTCCATCTCCGGGACAAGTTCAACCTACCTGAATACATGGCCGATCAGCCTTCTCGAGACCTAACGGCACACGGTGCGTTTCTCGAGGCCACCGATTTCTCCCTGGTCCACGTCCTCGAAATGAAAGTCCTGCAAAGGCCGAATCTGCCGCCAAATGTGCAGATTCAGGTGCCAGCTGGCTCGGCGCTACCACTCGTGCCCTGGGTCGTGAGAACATATGACTGGGGTATTCAGAAGCTCGGCTGGAGGACCAACGATGAAGGCATCTAGCGCATCGGCCCCTAGTCTCCCGACGACCAATGCGCTCCCTGGGCTGTTTCGTTCAATGCAGCTGTCGTTCTCGACCGCCGAGGTCGAGCGGGGAATCTTCTACGGGCCTGCACCTCAGGCTGCTGAACCTGGTCGCCAGACGATGCCCCCAACGACGTTGCTAGTCGTTCACGGCGACGTGTATCGCTTGGAGCAATCTGCACCGCCCGGTGCTGTCCCGTTCACTGAGGATGCCGGCCTGTTCCGGTTGGTGGACGCGGACAAGTAGGCCGCTGCCGTCGGTGGGAGAGCCGTGCTCCCGGTTGGAAAGAGCCTCTACTCGAGAGCGGTCCTGATCGATACTGGTGCGTTTCTCGCAATTGCAAACAGCGCGGACGGGCACCACAACGAGGCCGTGGAATGCCTGAGTAGCATTGCGAGATATCGCCTGCCCCTTTTCGTATCGATTCCGACCGTCTACGAATCCCACCGCAGATTCCTGTTTGATCTCGGATCCGACCGAGCAAAGCAGTGCGTAGATGAGGTCTTGAACGGGCCCATCAATCTCATTCGGACTGTCGCGGCTGACGAGGTTCAAGCTCGGGCTCTGATTGACCGGTACGCAGCGCTCAATCTTACGTTAACGGACGCGGCGAACATGGCAGTGATGCTCAGACTGGGAATCGCTGCGTGTTTCTCGTTCGATCGGCACTATCTCGCGGCCGGTTATATTCGCGTTCCTCCGTTTCACCTGTAGAAGAATGTTCCGGAGCCTCAGGAAGGCGTGGAAGACGGCGACGACAGCGGCCGCGGTTCCAGGTCGTGTCCCGCACGATCTGCGACGGACGGCCGTCAGGAACTTCGTGCGGGCGGGTGTGCCGGACGCCGTCGCCATGCGGCTCAGCGGGCACCTGACGCGCTCCGTGGTCGACCGCTACAACATCGTCTCGGGCGACGACCTGAAGGACGCGGCAGCCCGGCTGGACCTCGCGGCGGGGGTCACGGAGCCTGTCACCAAGGATGTCACCAAGTCCCGCTGATTCGTGCTCATTCTGGCTCACGCTGGCAGGGGCGCTAAGTTCCTCTCCTGCCGGCAGATCCCCCCAGTTTCAGGGGAGATCTCGGCAGGGGCCAAATAGGACTTAAAATCCCTTGCCCGCAAGGGCGTGTGGGTTCGACCCCCACCCCCGGCACCAGTCGAATGTCGAATGCGGAATGGCGAATGTCGAATGTCGATTGAAGGGCATTCTGCACCTGGCCGGGGTCGCGGGCGGTCCGGGGTCGAGCGAGGATCAGCCAATACGTGCTGTCGTCCCGTGGGGGAGTCGCGAACGGGTCCTCTAGCCGCGCCACGTCGAATCCCGAGCGGCGCAGATCCTCTTCGACGAGCGAAGGCGCGATCACGTGACGACGGGCCTGACCCGCGCGCGATTCGTCACGCTCCCGAGATGAGATCGGCTCGACGAGCACGAGCCGCCCGGTGGGCTTGAGCGCTTCGTGGATGTGGCGAAGCATAGCCTGGTGTTCGCTCATTTCGTGATACGCGTTCACGATGAGCACGCCGTCCAGAGTGTCGCCCGGCAGGCGGGGATCGTCCTGCGCGCCGCGGATCACCTCGACGTTCGTCAGGCTCTCACGCTCGAGACGCACACGCAGCCGGCCGAGTGCCTCGGGATTCACGTCCACGGCATAGACGTGACCCTGCGGACCGACAGCCCGGGCGAGCCGAACGGTGTAGAAACCGTCGCCACACCCCACGTCGGCGATGCGGGCGCCGGGGATCGCGCCGACCGCTGCCACCACTTCAGCCGCGCGCTGCCACTGCTCGCGCGGCTGTTGCGCCTGCCTTGCCCACCCGTCGCGCGTGGTGCCGGACAGGGTGAACCCGACTGCTAGGACGACGGCTGTCGGCCAGGGGACGACGGCACGCCGCTTCGCGGAACGGCGCATGGCTCCTCCTTTCGGATGATCGTCCAAACGACCGCCGCACCTCGACGAGAGCCGTACTGCTTCGGACCGGATCTGGTGGCGCTTGCTCGGCGCAACCGCCACACCCCGTGGCGCCGAGGCCTCCTGCGGCACCACCGAACCCGTCACAATATTCAGCGCACGTACGGCCGTACGCACGTCGGGCCCGACCGGCGCGCGGATCGCCGAATCGGGCCAGACGTGAGCCGTTCCTCAACGCATGAGCGAGCGGGAAGACAGCGCTCTTGAGGCTTGGGGCTTTCGGAGGCAAGGTCACCTACCGGCCGCCGGTGCTTCGGGGCAGATAGATGCAGAGTCCTTTCGAGGGTTCCTCGGTCGAGACTTCGTCGCAGTGTCCCTCGTACTCCTGAACGAGCGAGTCGAGAGCGGGTTCGACGTGCAAGGGCTGCGGCGGCGCACGCGTGCCACCAGGAGCCCGCCCGAACGTCAGCTGCCGCGCCCCCTTCCTGATCGTGACGGTGTGCAGGGCGGCACGGGGCCTACCGCTTCCCGAACTGGAACCGCAGGCCGCCCCAGATTAGATAGTTGTTGGTGACGTCGTCGGCGTGGTCCAAGAACAGCCGGCTCTCGGCCACGACGAACACGGGGAACCTGGCGCCGTCCGTCGTCACCGGCACACCGAAGTGGAGCAGCCACGCCGGCGTGAACCTCTCGCTGTACGTGACGTCCCACAACGACAGGCCGGTCCCTATGAACGAGCGGCCCAGGTACTTGTTCACTTCGGCGTCGATGAAGATCGCGGACTGCTCGAGGTCGACGATGAGCACGTCCTCGACGTCGTCGTTGCCCGTGTCGACGCTGATGGCGACGCCCACGGCGCCTGCCAGCTCCCAGCCGTTGTCGAACGGCTTGGCCACGCCGACCTTGAGGCCAACGAGCGGCGAGCAGTGGGCGACATCGACCGCCGGGTCGCCGATCGGGCGCACGCGCCGTTCCTTGCCGCCCAGGGCTTCGATGAAGAACAGCGGAGCAAGGGGTGGCGGCGCAATTGTCACGCTGGCCTCGCACGTGTCCGTGCCTTCGTATCGGTTGTTGCCCGACTGGACGACGCGAGGCGTGCTCACCGTCGCCGTGGCGCGGTAGGTGCCGGGCTGGCGCACCATCACCGTGCCGCTCCGGCGGCTGTCGAGCGTCAGCGTCTGTCCGACGACGGCGCCGGAGGGGTCGCGCAGTTCCACGGACACGACGGGTGCGACCTCGCTCGTGCCGGTCGTGCTTCGCGTCGCATCGACCGTGATTTGGTAGCCGCCCTTCACCCGCCCGGCCGACAGGGACACGTCGCACGTGGGCGTGACGACGGTGATCGGGGGCGGGGGCGGGGGCGGCGGGCAGGCCTCGACGACGATAGACGCGCGCGTCACGGGGTACGAGTGCCCGGCTGCGTCGCTGGCGTCGAAGCTGTACGTGCCGGGAGTGTACGTGGTCATCGACCAGGACGACGGGGTGAGCTCGCCGGCGGGTCGCCCGTCGATGGCGACGCGCACGCGCGCGACGCGGGAGAGGTCGCCGGCGGCCGTCACGACGGCCCGCAGCGTTCCGTCCGGCGCGCACGTCCTCTCCACTGAAATCTGCGCGGGCAGCTCGGGCACCTCGTGTACGCTGACCAGCGACAGGTTCGAGCAGACCGTCGGGAGGACGAAAGTGTAGATCCGATCGCCCTCGGTCACGCGGAACAGGAACGCCCGGAACGACCGCTCGCCGGCCCAGCGGATTCCCCCCTCGATCAGTCCGGGGCGGCCCCCCTGACCCGTCGGACGGTAGGCCATCCACAGCAGCGTTCCGCCGGGCTCGAAGTCGCATTCCACCAGCGTGCCGTCAGCCGGCGTGGCCCCGGCGCACGTCGTTCCCCTCATCACCGTACGCGCTTCGGTCAGCGTGGCGACCACCGCGTCGGCGGCGCTGGACAGGCCGGCCTGATCGAGCACGTGGCGAATATCCGCCACGATCCCGGGCTGGGCCATCATGCGCTGCAGAGCGTCGACCGTCTCCACGGGTAACCGGTAGAAGGCCGTCGAGCCACCGAACCGACGGGCGTTGTGCAGAGCACCGGTGCCGCCCTGCGCAGCCGCCACCGATGCGAGCGTCAGGCCGAGAGCGATCGCCGCCGTGCCGACGGCGAATGCACGACGAGATCCACAGAACGACATGAGTGCGCTCCTCTCAACTACTGCACCGCGTGAACCGCAGCTAGCTGTTCCGCGACGCGGAAGATCTGTCAGCCCAGCGAGGTGTCACGGTCACTGACAATCAAGATGGTGGAGTCTCCGAGCCACAGACCGGGGAACCCCCTTCTGAAAGGGCTCTGAGGCCCAAGAGCGAGAGCGGAAGCATGGCGGGAAACGACAGGAACCAGACCCTCCCAACGTTCGAGCCGATCAAGAAAGGTACAACGGCTACAATCGGGATCAGCCAACGAAGACGTTTGAGGGGATCGCTCTCGCGTCTCGTTGCCTTGGTCCATCCGTACGCGCCGAGGATCCATAGGGCGCCCCAGCCTTCAATCGCCGAGAGAATTCCAAGCTCTCACTGTCCGAGAACCCGGGGGCTTTGAGGAGAAGGAATAGAAATACTCCAGAACAGGTGATGCCAAGAAGATTCGCCATGCCGAACGTGAAGGCGATGTCGCTGGGTCGTAAGTGTCGTACCTGGTGATGGAACAGTACGCAAGCGAGGCTGAGACGGAGACGCACATCGCAAAGAGGCAGGTCAGCCTGGCCAGTCTCATTGGATACCTCAACATGCCGCCCAATAAGGAGTCACTCGCCGCTGGCGCCGCGGGGCAGATAGATGCAGAATCCGGTCGAAGGCTCATCGATCGGAACTTCTTCGCAGTGTCCGTCGCATTCCTGAACAAGCACGTCGAGAGCGGGTGTGACGTGTATGGGCTGCGGCGTATGCCCCCGTACAGTGACCGACAGGCGAACGAACGGAAGGGGCTCCGCGTGAGACAGGGATGGATTCCAGAATGGGACCGTCTCGACATTCTCGGTCTCGAAGACCACCTGTCCGCCGATGGGCAGCGCGTCGCGGCAGAGGATCGCCATCGACACGAGCAGCCGGCCGATCTGCTCGTAGCCGAGTGAGACTAGCGCGGTCGTGGGCTCGGTCCGGACGAGAAGTTCGTTGCTGCTTCCCACCAACTGGCCCAGCGTGGGCTCGAACTCGCGGAGGGCTGTGCCGAGGTCGGTCGGCTCGGGCGGCTGCGCCTGCCAGCGACTGAAGAGCAGAAAGTGGCGCGCGATGTCCCGGGCGCGCGCGGCGGTTCGTCGCGCGCGAGTCAGCTGTGCGTCGAGGAGCGACGACTTGGCTGCGCGTTCGGCACTCTCCGTCATCTCCCGGATGAGCGAGTCCAGCTCGGTCACGACGTCGCCGCGATCCAGCTGCGTGTCGGACGGCGACGCCTCGGCAGCGCGTTCGGCACTCTCCGTCATCTGGCTGATGAGCGAGTCCAGCTCGGTCACGACGCCGACGGCGAGCTCGGCCAGCCGCGTGTTGCGGCGCGCGATGCGAGACTGGGCGCGGATCAGTTGCACCAGCGAGGACCGCCGGCGCAATTCGTCTTGCGCGTCCTTGAGCCACCGCCCAACCTCCTCGAACTCGGCGCGTCTCCGCGCGAGTTCCTGTTCGTGCTCGACGGCCACCGCGTGCTCCGGCGCCCTCGACTCGGCACGCCCGGCTTCGAGCGTCGACGCGAGACGCGCCTCTCTGGCCCGTGCTTCGTTTAGCTGCCGCTCCAGCTCCTCGCATCGGGCCCGCTCGGCTGCCAGCTCCTGTTGCTGTTGCGTGGTGAGCGCCTGCGATCGGCCGCCACACTCTTGCGTGTCCTCCAAGACGGATGGCTGCAGGTCGCCCACGGGCGTGCCCACGTCCGAGCAGACGCGATCGCCGCTGTTCGCGCTGGGTGGCCCGACCGCATCGAGTCCGACCGGGGCCTCGAGATGCGGTAGGCGCCCGTGTGCCGGCATCGCCGGTTCATGCAGGTCCTGCGCTCCAGGTCGTCCCGTTCGGGTCACCGCGCGTAGCAGTGGGAGCAGCTGCGCCAGCCAATCGCCGGACTTGACGAGGACCCGGTCGATGCCGAGCATCGTCGCGACGTCGTCGGGATCACGGATGTCCGTACGACACAGCAGCACCACGGGCACCGTGGGCGCCGATTCCCGCAGCGTGTGGACCAGCGGGATCGCGTCGTACGGCGATGCCTCGATCACGACCACGTCGGATCCCGAGCCGTCGGCGGGGGTCATCCGCACGCCCGGCGCGCTCTCGAGGGCGGCGCGCACCTGTTCGTCGCTGCCGATGTAGGCCGTGCGCAGAGGCCTCTCGCCCGCGCTGTCGTCGCCCCGGCGGCGCTCTACGGCGCGGCGGATTGCCACCGACACGTCCGAGGCGAAACTCCGCCGGCTGAGCGACGGGCTCGTGCCCGCAGCGGAGAACCAGACATAGTCGTCCGCATGGGCATAAAGGGCCCCGTGGGAACCCGCGGACACGCCTCTTGCGGCCGTGACGATGACCACGAGCGGCAGCGTGTATCGACGAATGTCGGCGAGCAGGTCCAACGCATCTTCGTCGGACAACTGCGTGTCAGTGAGCACCGCGTCCACGACGCCCGACGCCAGGAGCGCCCGCGCGTCGGCCGCTCGGGCGCGAGTGTCCAGATCCGTGCTCGGCGACAGCTCAGCGAGCTGCCGCTTCAGGCTGTCGGCACGCGCCTCGTCTGTGGTGATGTAGATGGCCTTCATCGGGATCCTAGTCTGAAGCATCCGGGGGCCTGCCCTGGCCGCGCTCCTTCTGCTCGCGCAGCATCCAGCGCCCGTCGTGCGTCCGCTGAAACTCCTCGGCGTGGGCCAAGGTGGCGTACACCGTCGACACGAAGTTCCTGGACCTGGTGGTGATGCCTCGGCTCACCAGGGCCTCCGCGATTTCGCGGGTCAATTGGGGCGAACCGGCCTGACTGACCCAGTGTTTGGCGGCATCGATGATGCTGACGTTCCGGTATTCGAGGCTCGCGGGCGCAGCCTCCGGATAGTGGACGGGCATGGCAGTGGTAAGGTGTCGGATGGCGTTGTCAATGGCCCTGACTTCCCGGAGCCTGGAATTCTTGAGGCGCTCGAGCGCGCCGATCGCTTCGTAAACCTGGCTGGTCGTGCGATCTCGTGTCGGCATGACCCTTGTGTGCGGCGTGTGATGAACAAGGCGCGGGACCGCTACCTACGGCGTCCAGACGCGAACGCGGTTCTTGCCCTCGGCCTTGGCCCGGTACAGCGCCTGATCCGCCCGCTGGACCAGATCCTGAAACGAGCACTCAGGCGTCAGTCCGGCCACGCCAATGCTGACGCTCACCGGGTGCAGGTGCTGCGTGACGCGCTCCCGGATGCGCTCGGCGATCTGCCTGGCGCTCGCGACGGAAGTCTCAGGCATCAGGGCGGCGAATTCCTCGCCACCGAGGCGGGCGCAGATGTCCGAGGATCGGACGGTCTGCTTCAGTGTGCTGGCGACTCGCCGGAGCATGTCATCGCCGGCGGGATGGCCCATCGAGTCGTTGAACTGCTTGAAGTTGTCGATGTCGAGCATCAGCAGGGCGAGCGCCGATCCCGCGCGCCGGGCTCGCTGGCAATCCTGTTCCGCGTGCGTGATGAAGTAACGACGACTGAAGGCGCCGGTGAGGGTGTCGGTCACCATCTCCCGGGAGAGTTCCTCGATTCTGGCGGCCAGCTGCTCGCGTGCCAGCGCGAGGGCCACCGGGGTCGTCAGGGCCCGCACGGCGATCAGATCGTCCGCGTCGAAGGGCTGGCCGCCGACCCGGTCGGTCAACGACACGACGCCCAGCGCCTCTCTTCCGCCGATGATCGGCGCGCACAGAAACGACCTCGAACGATAGCGGCGGCGCGGGGGCCGATCCGACCAGTGCGTCGCGACGTCTTCTACGACGAGCGGGACGCCCGCGGCGAACACGCCGCCAATGACCGACTCACCGGGTCTGATGCGGATCGTCTCGATGAGGACGGCGGGGTACCCGTGCGTCGCCACGATGACGAGGTCCTGTTCCCGCGGCCGGTAGAGGGTGATCGATCCCTGTTGCGCCTCGAGCAGCGAAGCGATCATGTCGACAACCTGCTGGCAGACGGCGGTTTCGCCCTTCGTCTGGAAAATGCGCTGGGCGAGCGCAGAGCTGTGCCGCAACAGTTCGTCAGATCGCATGAGGGCCACTCTTCGGGCCGCCGCCGCGAGCCTGTCGATCGCGCTCCAGTATCTGACTGGCCTGGTTCAATCCAAGCAGCCAGTGTGTGAAGACCTTCGCGCCAGCCCGGGCGAGCCGCAGGTGCCGGACCGTGAACGGGGCGGCCGATGAGGTCGAGAACTCAAGCACGGGTGCCGGACCAGGCAGGCTGAGCGGGACAAGAAACCGGTTGGCCTCGGCCCCAGCCTCCGCGGCCAAGGGAGTGGCGCCGGCCTGCGGAGTTTCTGGCGCACCCACATGGAAGGCGCCGTGCTCCGCGCCTACCCAACGCGCCAGGTCGTCGATGAGATTCCGCATCAGGGTCGTCAGCGTGACCGTCGATGCCCCACCGATCTCGTGCACGCGCCAGAAGAACCGCTCCTCCAGGCGGCGCTCTTCGCGCTCCAAGGCGCGATCCAGGCACACCTCCAGAATGCGGCATCCCATGAGGACGTTCGGCTCGAGTCTGGCATCGAGGATACCGCGGATCGCGACGACGTGGGTGGCCTCGTTCTGTGGACCGAGCGGGATGAGCGTCAGCTGGTACGGAGGGCCGTACCAGCCGAGTCTCTCAAGCTCTGCGATCGATGAGATTCGGTCGAGCCCCCGACGCTCGGCCAACTCCGAAGGGAGCTGCACCGGTCCCTCGTTTCGACTGCCCGGCAGGCTCGCGGCCAGGACGAATCGCTGACCGACGTCGCGAACATAGACACGCGTATCACAATCGTGCCAGATGGCGAGCGCCTGCAGGAACACATCGAACAACTCGGCTTCCCTGGCAACGCCTGGCAGGTAGCCGATCAATTGAACCCACCTGGCACCCTGCCGCTCTCGCGCGCTGTCGGCGCGCGCACTCTGGACCTCAGCTTCGAGCAGCTGCTTGATCGCCTCACCGGCCATCTCCATGTGCCGCTCGGCGTGACTCGCGTCGCCGGTGGTTGGCATGGCCGCGGCCAACAGCCCGATCGTTCGCAGCTCGTCCCGGATTGGACGCAGGTGGATGACCAGGGTGGCCGTCTCGATCCGTTGTCTCGCGTCAGTCCCGAGCACGACCGAGAGTGCCGTCCGCATGGCCTCGTCCTCGGCCGTCGCCACGGCCTGGCGAAGCGCGGCAAGCGTTCGATCCTCCGATGCGGCCAGCAGCGGCGTGAGCTCGGGGGAAAAGAGCTCGAACGCCACGTCCATGCCGCCTGAGAGGCATCGGATCAGCCGCTCGAGTGGCGGCGACAGAGGCAGTGCGGTATCAGCCATGCGGGGCGGTCCTTGCGTCGACATCGAGGACGACTTCGCGGTCCAATTCGCTCGTCAGACGTGTGGCAGCGTGCACGGCGGGGGGCTCACGGGATACGCGGGGAAGGAATCCCGACCGAATGTCAGCGCCAGTCCAGAGAAGCGCAGGCGTTGTCATCTGGCGGTTGAAGCCCGCGGCGATACTGCTCGAAATCCCGATAGAACCTATGTTCCGACTGGCCGAACGCCGATTCAAAACCACTGTTCCAGTAGACGGCGAGCTTCGAAGTGTTGGCCGGTCCGTTCAGGAGTCGGTCCCAGGCGAGCCACGCGATCACGTAACGACTGCTCGTGGGACTGTCAACATCAAAAGAGATCTCTTCGAGTGGAGGGGCGAACGGGCCGTCAGATCCGAAATAATTCGAGATCTGGCACTGTCTGACCTCGTCAATACCAGCCATTCCGGCGTCGATGACGACTGCGTCGCCCACGTAGTCCGCGCTGCCGTCTTGAAGCCAGCCACCCCACTCACCCGGCCAGCCAACCTCTTCCTGCAGGACCTCGTACAGTTCGTGAACCATCATCGTGGTTCGCTTCATCGGACCGTGTGTCTGCCAATCGGCGTGGTGAACGTAGACGGTAACGACTGTGGTTCCGGTCGTAGCGGATACGGCAAACGGCCCGTCTGCATTCCGCACCAACACGGTCACGGGACCGAGAAGCGTGCGCTGGAACTGCCTCTGAAAGTAGTCGGTGGCGAGTCTTACCGAGGTTTCGAGGGTGGCCTTGTCCCTGTCGGTAATACCAGCGTCGAAATCGAAATGTACCGGACCTACCGACGAGGTCGATGGCCCTGAGGTCGATGTCCCTGAGTCTGTGGAAGTCGGGCTGGTTGGCGACGACGGATGACATCCGACCAGCAGCAGCACCGTCACGACGACGAGGATGGCGTTCCCGAACTGCATCGGCGTTGCCATGGAGCGCATGAGATAGCTGCCCTCCCTTCCGCGTGCCGGTGAGACGCCGTCTCGTGCTCCGCCGCCGGCACCTCGCCAATCGGTTCCCGCAGGCGAGGAGTCTCGAACCAGTCGACCTACACGAGCGTCGCGAGTTGGTGGTCCCATGGGTCCGTCCTCTCACTGTCATGACCGTCCGGCACGCCCGCCACGGTCCAGAGGGCCCAAATGGAGTTCTCCGAGCTGTGGCCCACGGCTCATCAGCGTCTCATCCTGATTTCTATTTCGCTGAGCATGTCACGATAGAAGGTGTGCTCTTTGCAAACTCTGAGAATCCAAAGAGCGAAGCAGATTGTGAGGTCGGCGCCTTCGAATCCACCTCTCTTCGCGACATTCGCAGCCATCTTGAGGGCCTTGTTGATTGTTCGTGTCGGATCAGTCCTCTTCTTGACGTGTAGTTCAGGTGCAACCACGAAGTAGAAAGCGTCACAGAATGCCTCACACCAGGTCTGGCTCGCTTCCCAGTCAAACACAAAGAATCCTTTAGTCGTCCAGGAGACGTTCCAAGGAGCAAAATCGCCGTGACTACGATGTCCCCAAATCATCGTGCGCTTTGCGGCCAACACATCCAGATGGTCTCTCACCCTTGCGTAGGCCGCGTGCCCTTGTGCTCGCGCCTCACTGACCGACATCAGACCCGGCTGTGATAACACCTCGGCCAAAGGCCGGGAACAACGACCCTGCCGCGACAACTCGCCCAAGAACTCCACCGCCGCTCGGTTCAGACGAGCGGATCCCATGCGCTGCCTGCTTCGATATTCTTGACGCAGCGTCACCGACCCATCCCGGTCCACCACGTCACACAAGAGCGGCACCTGCGCGGCCAAAGAGGTCTGACTCATCGCCTGCAACGCGGACGCTTCGTTGCGCAACGCGGCTCGTGCTATGGGAGAGTCTCCGTGCTTTAGAATCACCGTCCTCACACCGTTCAGTGGAAGAATCACGGTTTTTCGATTGGCGTCTGGTGTGCCCAAATACAATGCATAGGTCTGGGATGAGTTAGTACTGCTGTGGTCCAGCCCAGTGAGTCTCGCTCCGTGATGTGGAAGGTTGACATCCATGTTGGCAATGCACACCATGTTGCCGCGCAATGGCTGCTCTATGCCGACCCGTGCCAGTACCGTGAGCACGGCCATAGCGACCCGTGCGATCGACCGGCCTGGGCGATGCAACGCGAGACCGGCTATAGTCCAATCTCTCTTGCCTAAGGGCACAATCAGACGAGGGGTAGTCGGTGCTAGCAGGGCGTAATTACTGACGTGCGCAAAGCGGCCAGCCATCCAGTGGTGCCACGCCGACACGACGTTGCCCCTCGCCACTACAGCGAGACTGCGCAATTGCAGAAAGTCCAAGCCTGCAGCACACTCTGGCCGCAGACCATTGACTAACAACACGTTCGCCGCCCTCGCGTCTTCCGTCACGTCGGCATGAACCAAAGCCCGCGTTAAGAAAGCCGCCTCGTGTGCGTCGAAGCCAAGCAGCAGCACGCAATCGCCACGCACTACGGTCAGCAACCAGCGCCAGGCGAACCGTCTGTCAAGTTCCAGATCAAGCGCCATGTTGTCGATTGGCGACAGCGACAGGACGTCAGACGCCCGTCTAGTGCTGTCGCCGTTGGGCGTGCTGGCGAAGACAAGACCAATGGACACGTGTGTGCTCCAGGCCTGACCAGCTGCACATCGATCGATTGACGTACCGCCACGGTGTGCCGGGAGATGGTGGAGAGAGTCGGTCTCCGGCTTATGAAGGCTGCTCAGCCATGCCGACGGGTCCTTCTAGCCGTACCGCAGCGACTCGATCGGTGGCAGCGCCCGATCAGGGTCGAACCGGCCGAGTCCGATGCGCTGGAGCAGGACCAGGACGAGATACAACGGATTGAGGAGCAGGTAGCGGCGCCACAGACGTTGCGGCTCCTGCACGAGTCGATAAAGCCACTCCAACCCGGCCTTCTGCAGGGCGGGCGGCGCCTGGGGCAGAAGTCCCGCATGGAAATTGAACGCCGCGCCGACTGCGACGAGCGGAAGCGACAGATGCGGCTGCAGCTCGAAGGCGCAGACTTCCTGCCGCGGACAGCCGAGACCGATGAACATCAGTCCGGCGCCGCTCGCGCGAATGGTCTCCACGAGATCCCGCTGTTCTTCCATTGTGAGCCGACGGAAGCGGGAGGCCTGCACGCCAGCGATGGCGAGCCCTGGTATCCGGCGCATGAGACGGTCGCCGAGGGCGGCCAGGAGCGCGGCCGACCCGCCGAAGAGAAAGATCGGGATCCCCTCCGCCGCGGCACGCTCGCACAGGCTGAGCATGAGCAGCGGGCCGTAGACTCGGTCGGCGAGGTGGACGCGATGCAGCCAGCCGAGTGCCCACCGGACGGGTTGACCGTCCGGAACCAGCAGATCCAGATGATTCAGCCGGAAACAGTGGACGGGATCGAGCGCTCCGGTCATCACGCCGTGCACGGCCAGCGCCGACACAGACAGGGATTGGCGCGCGCGGGCCGCGTCGATAATCGTCTCGACGGTCGAATCGTAATCGACGGCGGCGATCCGGATGCCGAGTACGTTGTACCGATCGTGCATTCGGTCCCGTGTGCTTCTGCAGTGCCCGCTCACGCCGTAGCCTCTGACCAGCGATCGGCATTGGCTTCGAACATCTCCCGGCAGATCTGCGGCACGTCGTATGTCAGACTCCAGCCGGGGTAGTGCGAACGGAACTTTGTCAGCCCGCTGATCCACCAGAGGTGATCGCCGATCCGAGCGTTGTCCGAATAGGTCCAGTTGAGCCGACGGCCGACGATGGCTTCACCAATCCCGATGGCCTCACGCATGGAGCAGTGGCTCTTCCGGCCGCCTCCGATGTTGTAGACCTCTCCGCACCGCGGATTCCGGAAGAAGCACTCGAAGGCCCTGACGAGATCCGCGCTGTGGATGTTGTCGCGGACCTGCTTCCCGCCGTACCCGAACACGGTGTACGGCGTGCCGCAGACGATGCAGCGCATGAGGTAGGCCAGAAAGCCGTGGAGCGCCGCGCCGCTGTGGTTGGGTCCCGTCAGGCAGCCGCCGCGAAAACAGGCGGAGGCCAGACCGAAGTAGCGCCCGTACTCCTGGACCATGACATCGGCCGCCACTTTCGAGGCGCCGAACACGCTGTGCAGCGTCTGGTCGATCGACATGTCTTCCGGAATGCCGTCGGCGTACGGGTGTCCGGCGGGCAGTTCGAAGCGCGTCTCCTGCTCGACGAGCGGCAGTCGATTGGGCTGATCGCCGTAGACCTTGTTGGTGGACGTGAAGATGAAGACGGCGTGCGGCGCCCACTGTCGGGTGGCTTCCAGCAGGTTCAGCGTGCCCTGCGCGTTCACGGAGAAATCCAGGCGCGGGTCTCGCGCCGCCCAGTCGTGCGAGGGCTGGGCCGCCGTGTGGAGCACGAGCGAGGTCGCCGGACCGTAACGGCGAAACAGGCGGGAGACTCCCACCTCGTCGCGCACGTCCAGGTCGGCGTGCGTGTATCGCGCGCCGAGTTCCTGTTCGAGGCGCGTCCGCTGCCAGAAGGTCGAGGCCTCCGGGCCGAACAACTGCCGGCGCATGTCGTTGTCGAGGCCCACGACGTCCATGCCCAGATCGGCGAAATGCCGGCAGGCTTCAGCACCGATGAGGCCGGCCGAGCCGGTCACAATGACAACGCTCACGGTAATTCCTCCCGGTAGCTTGTGCCGATCTGTCCCGCGCGGGGTGCGCCGGCCGCCGTCCGCGTCAGTCGCCAGAACATCAGCAGGCGTGTTGCGGTATCGACGGTGTTGCCCGCGATCAGGGCGAGCCCCGCGCCGAGAACACTCCAACGATTGATGAGCGCGGGAGCAGTGGCCAACAGAACAACGAAGCCGCAGACGCTCGCCAGCAGGTTAAGGTCGGCGCGCTCGATCGCCAGCAGGCCGTTCGCCGTCCCAAGCCCCACGGCTGAGATCGCAATTGCAGCGGCCAGAACTACGAGACTCGCTTCGTGGCCGGCAAACTGGCTGCCGTACATCAGCCGCATGACGGGATGTGCCAGCAGCGCAAGCGCGCCGACAAACAGCGCGAGGACGATCCCCAGGCCAACGGTCGACTGCCACACGACCCCGCACGCTTCAGCGAGGCCCTTGCTGGCCGCCGTGCCAGCAATCCTGGGCGTCAGGAACAGTCCGACGCCGATCACAATCGGATTCGACAGGAACACGACCGTCAGGCAGGCAGCGAATACGCCGGCAGCGGCCGGACCTGCCAGAAACACGAGCAGCCACATCATCGTCACGTCGGAGTTCAGATGCGACATCACGCGGCTCGCCAGGATCCAGCGACCCAGCCGCCAGTTCCTGCGCGAGTGCCGACCGAAGTGCGATGGCCGCACCCGCAGGCGGTGCCGCCACGCGACGAGCCATCCGATCCCGCCCGCTGCCGACGCTGCAGCTATCGCGAACAGTGCGGTCAGGCCCGAGAGTCTGCCGGTCGTGGCCAGCCACGCCAGCGAGCCGAGCTGAGCGAGCGCCACCGAGGCGTCCAGGAGCAGTCCCGTTCCGACCGCGAGATGCGCAATCGCCGTGCGGCGCGCGAACTCCCGCAGCAGCCAACACGGCGCGACGCCGGCGAGGCCGACCAGCATCGGCCCCAGCCGGGCCGGACCGACGCCTTCGGGCAGCAGCATGCCGGCCGCCGACAGTCCCAGCGCCGCCGCGAGTGCCAGGCCGACCAGGGACGCGAAGGCCGAACCCAGGTACGTCGGGCGCGCCACCGCGTGGATCCTGTGGGCGTAGACCGTGTACGGCTGCGAAACGAGCGCCTCGTGCACACCCCCGATCAGGACCAACAGTGTCATGGCCAGCGCGTAGACGGCCAGCTCCTCGGGGCCGCTCATCCGGGCCACGATGATCGTCGTCGCGAAACTGGTGCCGCTGACGATCGCCTGATCCAACAGGACCAGAGAGCCGGAACGAAGTGATTGCATCATGGGCTGGTGTTACGAGCTCTGGCTCCGCACGCCGACGCGACGGGCGGACATCCCCTCGGGCAGCGGCTTGCCGGCCAGCTCTACCGCGCGGTCGTAGACGGCCGTCATCAATGCATAGTTGCGATCGGCCGTGTAGTTGTCTTGGAACTCCTGGCGCGCGGCTGCACGCATCCGGGCGAGTCCCTCGGGCTCCGAGACTAGCCGATCGACTGCGGTCGCCAGGTCGGCCGCGTTCCCGACTTCAAACAGCGCACCCGTTCGCCCCTCGTCCACAAGCTCACTCATCGGGCCCAGCCGTGACGCGATCGCCGGCGTGCCGACGGCGAAGGCTTCCATGATCACGCGGCCGAACGTCTCGTAACAGACCGAGGGCATGACGAGACACGAGGCGTCGCCAATGATCGCCAGCGTCTCGGCGTTCGTTCGGCGTCCCACGATCTCGATGCGAGCGTCTCGTGCAGCCGCAGCCGACACCAGCTCGCGATCCGGGCCGTTGCCGACGATCTTCAGGCGCAGGTCGGACCGCACCTTGGCCCAGGCGTCGACGAGCGTGCTAAGCCCTTTCTCACGTGAGAGTCTGCCGACGAATGCCGCGTAGCCGCCGCGGCCGTCGCCGGGCCCGGGATCCGTGACGAGGAAGTTGGGCTTGGCCACCACGCGATCGGCTGAGAGGCCGCTCTCGATCAACTTGCGGCGCGCGAACTCACTCGGGGTCACAAAGAGGTCCACTGCGCGCCGCCACGTGCCCGCCACGCGATGGACGGTCTGCAGCGTCGCCACCGCTGCGCTGCCGGAACGGCTGTCCCGATAGCAGCCATGAGCAACGGCGGGCCAGGGCAGAGCGGTGTGCAGGCAGTCTTCGCACACCTGTCCGTTGCGGAAAAGAAACGCGTTGGCGCACAGGAGCCTGAAATTGTGCAGCGACTGCACCATGGGCACGCCTTCTGCGCGGGCCGCGTAGCAGGCGGAGGGCGAGATCAGCGGAAAGCTGTTCGTGCAGTGCACGACGTTGGGACGTTCACGGCGGATGAGGTCGCGAAGCTGCCGGAACGCGTCGTGGTTCCAGATCGTCCGGCGTGCGACCGACAGGCGGCTCATGCCGTCGATGGCGTCGTTGCGCAGCGTGAAGCACAGCACCTCGACACCACGCGACTCGAGCAACGCCACCTCGGCATCGAACGACTCGTCCTCGCCTCCGCGGACCTGGTAGTAGGTGTGGCACCTGAGCACCTTCATGCCGTCTCCGGTTCCCTGAAACCCGCCATCAGTCCAAGCAGCGAAAAGGCCAGAACCGACTCGGGTGAAAGCGGTCCCATGAAGGATTCGCTGAGCGCGCTCCAGCCCAGATACCAAGCGCCCAGCACGACGGCCGCGCGGCGCAGCCGACGGCCTTCGCCGGTTACCCCGAACCGGCGGTACGCGGCGGCGATGGGTCGCCACAGCCCCACCAGGAACAGCCCGAGCCCGATGAGCCCGGTCGACACGGCGACCTGCAGGAAGATGTTGTGCGCCGATCGATTCGCGGGTCCACTCCAGACGTCGACCTTTCCCTCCGTCGACGTGACGAAGTAGCCGTGCCCGACGAGCGGCGCCTCCAGAAACGACTCCCAGAGCGCGGCCCACAGTTCGGTCCGTCCGGTCAGGCTTTCGAGCGACTCGGTCGACTCGCCGCGGCGAGCGTAGTCCGTCGACGCGTTGATGGCGCGACGCGCCGTGTCGAGTCCGGGATCGGCAAGCGGATACGCGATGCCGCCGAGGCTGCCAACGAGCGCCAGCGCTCCCAGCCAGCGCCGGTCGCCCATGCCGTAGACGAGCAGGACGACTAGTACGATGGCCAGCCCAAGCGCCGTCCGGCTGGCAGCCATGAACAGGACGATCGGAAACACCACGAGTGAGGGCAGAAGCAGCACTCGCGTCCAGCGCCACCCCCAGATCAGCCGACACGCAACGACAAGCACGAGGCCGAGCGAGGCCGTCCCGCCAGCCGTCGTCGGGTGAAACAGCCCGACTGCGGGCCGATCGCTGCCCACGCGACCCAGTCCGCTCAACTCCGGATTTACCGCGTGAACGGCGAGCAGCGCGGCACAGACCAGCAGAAACGCGACGCTCAACTGGCCGAGGACGGCCGACGTGTCGCGACCGCTCCTCCAGGCTAGAGCCAGCGCGACGGCGAGCAGGAACTGCGTGAAGAGCGTCAGGGCCTGGCCAGCCGAGAAGGCCGTCAGCGGCGACCAGAGGCACGAGGCCAGCGACCACACGACGAAAATGCCGAATGGCCTGAAGTCCTGCGACGTGGCCGGCCGGCTGGCGTTCGTCCGGAGCCTCATGATCGCGAGCACGAGCGCGCCAAAGACGAGGCCGCGTACGCCGACCTTGAAGAGGGCAAGGGCGTCGAGCGATGCGAGCGATTCGGGTCCCGTCCGGCCCGGCAGCGTGAAGGTCGCTGAGAGCAGCATCCAGAGGGATACCAGCGGCACCCACAGCAGGCGGCCAACCGGCCGGGATACCGAGGCGGTTTCGCCAAACGTGGCTGCCTGGATCGTCACGAGTTCCCCGTATGAACGTGGAGCGGTTCCCGATCCGATGTCGGTCGCGACCGGTGCGCCCAGCGACGCAGCCGCTCGACCCACCCGTAGCGGCCCTCGAGTTTGGCCGCGAGCGTTGCGCTGGTGTCCCAGTCGTAGGCGGCGAACCGACCCCATGAAAACGGATCCGCCGCCGGATCAACGAGCGCGCCGTCAGCCGACAGGCTGCAGATGACGCCGGCGCTCCGTGTCGCCGCGACGAGTTCGTCGCTGACAAAGCCCTCGGAGCGTCGGCCAAACGGCAAGGCAAAAGTCGCCTCGGCGCAGCCGAAGCGGCTGCGGAGGATGTCGAGCGACAGTTCGATGTCGGCCCGCAGGGCCGCCGGGCGTCTCCTGAAATCGCTGTGGCTGTGCGTGTGGGAACCGAGCTCGATGACGCCGGAGTTCACCATCTCGTCGCACTGGGACGAGCTCAATGGACGATAAGCCTCTGCCGGGAGGCACGGCTGAAGGCGCCGGGCCCAGGGGTCGAACGGAAACGGCCGGTCGCTGTCGAGGTACTGCGTGCTCAGGAAGACCGTCGCGTGAGCTCCCAGTTCGCGAAGCACCGGCCAGGCGTGACGGTAGACGCACTCATACCCATCGTCGAAGGTGATCACCACGGTCTTGTCGGGAATCGCGAGACCGCTCCGGCCGTATTCGATCACCCGTCGCAGCGGCCACACGTGGAAACCACGCGCCAGCAGGCCTGCTATCTGCGCGCGAAACTGCTCTGGCCGCACGTTGTAGGTCGGCTTGGCCACTCCCGGCGGGTGAGGCACAACTCGGTGGTAGGTGAGAATGCCCACGCTCAGATCCGTGCGGTCGGGCAGCACGCCGTTGAGCGCTTCGGCAATCGCGCCGGCCGCGCGCTGCGCGAGCTCCTTCGCGGCCTGCGATCCACGCTCGGCCACGGTCGGCCGTGCCGGTCGATCCGACAGGCGCGGACCTTCGAGGACCTTCCGGTAGACGGCTTCCATGCGCGCCCCTTGCCGGGTCCAAAGATACTCTCCGGCGCGTTCGAGGGCCCCGTCGCTCAGACGCTGCCAGGCCCCGATATCGCTTGCGAGGCGAGCGATCGCGTCGGCCAGGCGTTCGACAACCTCCCGCCTCGTCGTCACCGGAATTCTCACGCCCGACTGATCGGTCACGACGTCGTGACCGCCCTGGTGGTCAAGACAGACGACCGGAATGCCGGCGCCGAGCGCTTCGAGGACGACGTTGCCCGAGGTGTCGCGGAGGCTCGTGAACACCAGCAAATGCGCCCACGAGTACTGCCGCATTGCCTCGGCGTGCGCCAGCCATCCCATCCATCGGACATGACGGTCGACGCCCAGGCGACGCGCCAGCACTCGCCAACGCCTCTCGCAAGGTCCGGTACCGAGCACGCGCACTTCGTAGGCGACATCCCCCGGCAGCCGCGCCAGCGCCTTCAACAGTAACGACAACGCCTTGTGCACCCGCAGCTCTCCCGACCAGAGAATGCGCAAGGGCGTACCCGGTGATCGACGGTTCGCCGAGGCCGTCAGCTTGCTCAGGCCGGTCTCGAGCATGAGCGCCGGCGCTCGGCCTTGGACGCGCGCGAAGTCTGATTGGTTCGTCGAATTGGCCGCGAGCAGCACCGAAGCCTGCCATGCCGCACAGCGCACCCGACGGCTGGTGCGCAGCTGCAACCGGTTGAGCAGGCTGCGCAGGCCCTCGTACGAGGCTCCACACCAATCAGCCTCGCCGAGAAGACGCCAGGGGTAGTTCTGCGTGCCGCCAAGCGGTCCCCACACGAAAGGCACGCCGAGCCTCCACAGGTAGCCCGGCTCCCGATATCCGCAAAGCGTCACCTGATGGACGAGGTCGAACCGGACGCGTTCGTGGAGCGCGCGAGCGGTCCGAAACGCTCGTCGGTGCCACAGGTTGTACGACGCGTAGTACAGACCCGGGATTCTCTCTAGCCACCGCTCCCATCTGGGGCTCTGCACGAACTCGAACCGCAGGCCGTCGATGGCCCCATGACTCGAGAGGTACTCATGAATCTCCAGAGCAGCGGACTGCTTGCAGAGGACCCAGGTCTCAAACTCCCGCGCGGCCTGCAGCGCCCGGTTCCAACCAACGCCCGGCTCGGAGCCCCGCTCAGGCAGGCACGAGGCTGCGAGGATCAGAACGCGCGCGCGCGGCGTTGAAGCAGGCATCAGTGCGCACCCTTCCGCCTCACGACGGCCGGAATGGTTTTCGCGAGCAGCCTGACGTCGTGCAGGAACGAGCACTTGCGGATATACGCGAGATCCATGCGGATCCACTGAACAAACGACGTGCGGGACCGGCCATAGACCTGCCACGGCCCCGTGAGGCCGGGTGTGACGTCGAGGCGCTGAGTCTGCCAGAACTCGCACTGTGCCGCCTCGCTGAGGGGCAGCGGGCGTGGCCCGACGAGCGACATGTCGCCCTTGAGGACATTCCAGAGCTGCGGCAGCTCGTCAAGGCTTGTGGTCCGCAGCACGCAGCCGACGACTGGGATCACGCGCGGGTCACGCGTCAGCTTGAAGGCCGGGCCGTCCTGCTCGTTCGCCGCCAGCAGCTGCGGCTTTCGCGCTTCGGCGTCGAGTTGCATCGTGCGGAGCTTGTAGATCGTAAACGGCACGCCGCCACGGCCGGCCCGCTCCTGCCTGAACAGCCCGGGCCCCGGCGAGACGATGCGGATGAGCAGCATCGCGACCAGCAGCACCGGGGCAAAGAGGACAAGCCCGACGAGTGCCCCAGCGATATCGAGGCCGCGCTTCCACCATTCCGGTCGTTGGGCGAACAGCACCTGAATCGGCTGGACCGATGCTCTCGCAGCGCTGCCGGGGGCCCCAGGGGGAGCCGCACCGACGCCTGCGCCCTGCCCGCCCGACGCCGGGCGCGCTCCTTCAGTGCGGCGCCGGCGCCCGGAATCGAGACGAGAGACGCCGCCCCTCGCGTGGTCGGTGTCCCGCCATTCGCGCGACCGGTCGGAGTAATAGACGTCGCACGTCAGCGGTGCGAGCGTTGTCGGGTAGGAGGCCATCAGGTCGTCCACGAGAGAACGAGTTCCGCTGGCGTCCGCGAACGGAAGCAGCACGCCGACGTGCCGCTCGCTCAGCCAGCCCACCTGGTCGGTCGCGCGCAGCCGCTCGCCGAGAAGGCGGCGGAGCGCAGGGAGCCCCGCGCGCTCGTCATCCGGCTCCAGCCAGGAAAAAACCACCAGGCTGAAAGCCTCGCCGGTGCGGCACGCGCGCGCCCGCTCGCAGGTCAGCGCCCGGGCCATCTGGTTCGGCAGGCACCACTTGACCGTGGAGTCGGCTTCCGAGGCACGCAGCCAATCCGAGAGCGCCGGGGCGTTCGTGAGCGGTTGTGGGACGGTTCTGTCGCTCGGCACGGCGAGGACGTGTCTCATGAGGACCTCGCGGACCCGGACGTCTGGACCGCGCCTCTTGGGAAGGCCGCGAGCACGGGCAGACCAAGTTCCTGCTGCACTTCCTCCGGCGTGCGGAACGACCGGTCTCCGGCATCGACCAGGAAGGCCAGCAGCAGAGCGGCCAGCGCGGCGCACGCCATCCCCACGAGCCACACCGGCACCCGCAGTGACGTCGGAATCGTCGGCACGTGGGGCGCCTCGGCGACGACCACGTTGGTGATGCCCTGGGAATCGAGCGCCTGCGCGATGCGCGCCTCTTCCTGCTTGCGAAGATAGAGAAGGTAGGTCTCTTCCTGCGCCTTGACCTGCCGCTCGAGGTCCTGATGCTCAATGGCCCGGTCGCTCAAGGCCCGAATCTCCTCCCGGTAGGCCGCGACCGTCCGGGCCGCGGCCGTGGCGCGCGCCTGGAGCGCCGCGAACTCGGCCCTCGTCTTGGTCAGTTCCTCGCGCAGCCAGTCGTGCGCGGGATCGCTGTCGGTGACCTTGTCGACCAGCGGCGTGATGTCGGCGACCGCGATGGCGGCCTGGGTCTGCGCGATCTGGCGCTCGAGATCCTGCAGCGGCAGATAGTCCGGCTGGTAGCGGGCCGCGAGCGCCGTCCGTTTGAGCTCGAGGTCGAGCAGCGTCGATTGCAGGTGCTCCAGAAGCTGAGGGTTGTCCGACGTGCGCATCTCCGTCGTCCGCCGCGCGGGAACCTCGGTGAGCTGGGTCTGCAGCGTCTGCGCACGCTGGGTCAGTTCCGCGATGCCCGCGTTGGTCTCCCGGAGCAGCGCCTCGGCCTCTCCGAGCTTGCGTACCTTGACGTCCGTCTGCACATCGACGGCGCCAGTGCCCACGGTCTGCCCAAAGTCGCGCAACCGTGCTTCGGCGGCCTCGAGCGATACCCGGTAGCGGGCTGCGGCGTCCTGGAAGAAGCGGAGCGCGCCGGCCGGACGCTGGAGCGCCACGTGTTTCCGCACGTAGTCCCGGGCGAGCGTGTCGAGGGCGCAGTAGGCTTTGGAAGGCGCGACGCTGGCGTAGGTCACTTCGATCAGGTTGCTCTTCTCGACCACCTTCACCTGAAGCTGCTGCTTCAGCTCCACGACCAGCCGATCGACACGACCGTCGGGTCCCGCGGGCGTTCTTCGGACCGACACGAGCGCCCGCTGCAGCCAGCTCGATCGCTCGGTCAGTCCGCATGAGGTGACCACGGCGTGGAGCAGGTCGCTGGACTGGAGAATCTGGGCCTCCGATTGCAGATCCTTGTCGGTCACCTCGGTGAGGCTCGGCGCGGCACCCTCCTTGGTCGGCGTCACGGTCGCGTCGGCACGGGCGGGAGTGAGGAGCAGCCGGACGCGCGCCTGGTAGAGAACCGGCTGGAGATAGGCCGCGACGGTGGCCAGCGCCGAGAGCACCAGAAAACTCACGATCACGGTCGCGCGTCGGCGAAAGACCACAGCCACCAGTTCGCGCACCCGTTCGCGCGTGTCGGAAAGAGTCGGTTCAGACACCATGTCGCTTCTCGGTCATGGGGATTGGCAGTTCGTGGTGCGAGTCCGGCGTCGCACCGCCTGTCGCCCGGCTCGGGGCGGCCCGAGTGTGTCGAGCGCCGAGGGCGGCGATGCGCCCGGCTGGCCAGGGGCGACGACCCGAGAAGACAGCCCGCATCAGAGGGAGGCGCAGCGCGGCGAGGCCCGGGGGGCCGCCGCGCACGCCGTGGGGTGGAGGAGGAATGCAGCGCCGGCCGAATGCAGCCGGACGTGCATCACGGAAGACTAGCTCGCATCAGTCGGAAGCAGCTCGAAGTCGTAGCCCTGCACGCACACGGCCACCGCACGCTTGATCCCGCTGACCGCAATCACCAGGCGATCGCCCCCATCGTAACGAACGACGTGTCCTTCCACGCCGTCGAGACAGCCTCCGAGAATCCGCACCCGCTGGCCCGTCTTGACGAACACGTGAGGCTGGCAGTCCAGGCGGCTGGCGACAAGTCGCTGCAGCGCCTCGACCTCCGATGAGGGAATCGGCAGCGCGGCGCGGCGCACACCAACGAAGCCGGCCACGCCTGGGACGCCGAGCACGGTGGTCCGTGCGTGGCCGGCGGTGGAGATCCGAACGAAGAGGTAGCAGGGAAACATCGGCGCGTCGAGCGTCTTGAACCTGTCGCTCCACCGGTGCGTCTCGCGAACGACCGGAAGGAAGCTGGCGATGCCCCGCTCGCGAAGCTGACGCTCAACCTTCTTCTCGCATCGAGGCCGGGTGTGCACGGCAAACCACGAGGCTCCGGCGACGGGTTCGTGCGGCATCTCGATGCGATGCCCCCCGTGGCCGGGCAAGGCTTCGCCACGATGAGTCACAGAGGTGTTCATCGCCTTCAACCGCCATGTGATCCGAGCCCGCCGGCCTTCGCCTGGCGGGGGTACATCCGCTGCCCGCGTCCGGACACCACCTGCCCGGCCTACAGCCGGCGGTAGATGGCGTCCGGAATCGGAAAGGTCCGTTCGGTCAAAACCGCTCCGAGCAGGCGGGCGCCGGCCGTCTCGAGCTGCGCCTTCGCCTGACGCGCCGCCGCGCGCCGCGTCGCATGCGCGGCGACGACGAGCAGCACGCCCTCCGCGCTCCTCCCGAACACCACGCTGTCGCTGCCCTGCTTGAGCGGCATGCCGTTGACCAGGACGTAATCGAAGCGGCTCCGCAGCTCGCTCATGAGATCTGCCACCTGCTGGGGCAGAAGACAGGACGCGCTTGGATGCGTGACGAGTCCGGAGGTCAGGAGTGACAGCTTCGGTCCGACCGGCACCGTGGCACCCTCGATCGACAGGCGACTGTCGAGGACTTCCGCGAGCCCGGGCTTGGAACCAACACCGAACTGGTCCTGAAGCGCCGACAAGTTTCGATCCGCGTCCACGACCAGGACCCGCGAGGTCCCGGAAGCGGCAAGGATCTTCGCGACGTCAGCACACAGGTGCGCGGTCTGAGCGCCCTGATCGACGCTCACGAAGAGGATATTGCGCGGAGCGGGATCGTTCCGGGCCGCCAGCAGGCTCTGAACCAGTTTCGACAGCGGCAGGCTGTCCGCCGGCAGCGCGTAGGTGACCGGCGTGTCGGTCGTCGCCGGACGTTCCTCTTGCCGCCGTGTCGCGTCCGCGACGGGCGGTGCCTCCGGTGATTCAGCCGGCGTATCGGCGGGCGCCGGCCTGGCCGGCGCCGCGGCGATTCGCGTGGGAGACCAGGAAGCGGACTTCACCGGGGGGCGTAGCCCCCCAACGCGTTCGCGGGGCCTCATCGCCTCTTCGATGGCAGGGCACAGTCGCCACGGCCCGCCCTGGGCGACAGCATCGGGATCTCCCGGAGACGCGATGGCCTGCGGCAGCTCGGCCGCGGGACTCGCGGTTCTCGACGCAGGCACCAGCGCCTGCCCGCCCGCTGCCTGGAGATCGGGCCGCGCGCCTCGCGGCGCCAAAGCGGGTCCGGTCATCGTGGGGAACACCCGCATGCTGCCTTGCCCGGCCGCCATTGGCAGTGGCTCGAGCGAGTGCTCCACCGACACTGCGCCAGGCGCCTGCGCCGGCCGAGAGTGGTCGGGGGCGGGGCGGGCGACGGCCTCTTCCACAATCAAGCGGCCGATGCGCGTGACCTTGCGGATGCACCCGAGCGTGAGCGCGCGGCGGCAGACGACGTCGATGCGCTGCGGCACGCCGTTGGTCGCGGCGGCCACGCGTTTGAGCGCCTCGGGCGTGAACAACGGCGTCGTCGCGTCGTATCCCGCGGTCCGCAGCTGATGGTCGATGTAGCCGGCCGTGTCGGCCGGCGACAGCGGGTCCAATCCGGGGACCGACGTCAGTCGCTGCCGGAAAGCCGCCAGCCCCGGGTCCTGCAGGGCGTCAGTCAGAGACGGCGCCCCGGCCAGCACGACCTGCAACAGATCGGGCGACGCCGCACCGAGGCGCGAGAGCAGCTCGATTTCCTCGAGGTCCGGCGCATCCAGGTTGTGCGCATCGTCGACAATCAGCACCGAGCGCCGGCCGACCTCTCGCTGATCGGTTGCGAACCGGCAGAGCTGGTCGCGCGTCGCGACGAGATCCCCGCCAGAGGGAGCGACGCCAAATTCCTCGAGTGCCTCCCGCAGGAGCCCACAACGGTCGCGCGGTGCACCGACCAGAAAGGCGATGCGCGCTTCGCGCTGCAACCGGGCGACCAACTGGTGCAGGAGGAGCGTCTTCCCCAGCCCGTCCGGGGCGACGAGCGTCAAGAGGTTCCGGTTGCAGAGCACGCCGAAGTACAGCGACGCCAGGACTTCGCGCCGCATCCGATCGACGGGCGCGAAACGGCAGTCCGAGCCGCTGACGAAAGGCTGCTCCCGAAGGCCGTAGAATTCAATCAATCTATCGGCACCAGACATGGACATTGTTCGCGGCATGGACATGGCCGGGCAACATGATCCCGCTCTCGACGTTCAGCGTCGCCACAGCAAGTAGGTAGTAAGCCAGGAAAGCGGGGAGAAGCGCCCTAGTTTCGACATGATGCTCTTCGGGACGAAAATCACGTCGGACGCATCAACGCGCGGATCGTCGTTCAGGTCACCGCGGTCCTCCATCCGCTTCACGTTGAACTGCCGGGACCCCACGGTACCGTCCGGCAGCCGGTGAAACACCCACACTTCAGAGTGCTTGGCGTGCTCCGTGAAGCCACCAGCCACAGCGATCGCGTCGGTGAGCGTCATGCTGCCGCGCAGCTCGTACTGCCCCGGTCGTCCGACTTCGCCGTCCACGATGATGTAAGGCTTCTTGAAGTCCTTGAGCGACACGGTGATCAGCGGATCGCGGAGCAGCGAGCTGTAGGCCCGCTCGATCGCGCGCGTCACCTCGGGCACTGTAAGACCCACCGCCCGCACTTCCCCGACGCCGAGGAGAGTGATGAAGCCACCGGGCCTGACGATGACGGACTGATTCAGCTCCGGGGTGAACCGGAAGTCCAGATCGAGGACGTCGCTCGGGTTCAGGCGGTATTCGGTGGATGGCAAGCGCGTGGGCTGCACCTCGTCCTGGATTCTGGCGGAGCGCTGCGGCGCGGTCGCGCCGACCGCAGTCACCGCCAGGACGAGCATCGGACACGCCAAGGCGCGGAAATGTCGTTTCACGATCTTCGTGACTCTTGAGGTGCGAAGCCGCGCTGGCTTCACTGTGTCGTGTGCACCGGTGTGCAATCAGGAGACCACAATCGTTCGGGCAACTGCCGGAAGGGTTGGCCCGGCTGCGAACCTGGTAGCGCCGGCGAAGTCGGATGGGCCGCGACGCAGGGGGCAGTAGCTTGTTTGTCAGTGCGTTGGCAGCAGCAGGCCGCTTGTCACGACATCACATTCACTCGCCGATTGCGAACGCGTGTGCGTAATGAGCCGGACACCGCCGAATTCCTCCGCATGCGACAAGAGTCGGCCTAATTGCGACAAGTCAGCCGCGATAGTCGACCTATCGCAAGACTCTTCTTTCCGCTCGCGCGGCACACGTGCGCGAACCGGAGCAAGCGCGCACGACGGTCCACGCTCGATGATCGCGTGAGAATTGTAACAGGCCTCGGCTGTTTGCCGCCCTCGATGTGAAGGCCGGCACCGTGATCGGGCATTGTCATGCGCCGCAGGGGCAACAGCGGGGCGGTCCGATCGAGGGCCGGAGCGGCGGACCCACGATTGCATCCGGCACGACGTTCAAGTTGTCGAAGGATCCGCTGCTCAGCGGCCGTGGCGCGGATCTGGAAGGCCTTCGCCCTTCAACCGCACCGGGCCCGAGTTGTTCGCCAAGGAGCGCGTGCTCCAGAGGGTGGCTCAGCCATTTCGGTTGTAAAGAGACTATCTGCACACCGGAAGCTCGATGTGAGCTGTTTCGTATCGGAAACCCGGCAATCCACGGTTCCCCGCGAATTGTGTAATGCCGGAAATCCGGTAATCCAGCGGGCCTCTGAGATCTTATAATGCGCACTCGTCGGTGTTGCGTCCCCCCGAGCTCCCCAGCGCGCCGGCAGGTGCAACACTTACCCATCGACGCATCAGAGACGCCGTGCCTTCTCGGTTCAAGTGGCAACATTTGCCGAGTTCGGAGCGAGATCTCGCGCGCGGCGAGGTCTGATGCGAAAGTGCTAATCACGGGCGAAAGCGGCACGGGCAAAGAAATTGCGGCCCGGTGCATCCATGCCCAGAGCCGGCGGCGTGCGGTCAGGCTGATCACGATAAGCTGCGCTGGGATTACCGACACGCTGCTCGAAGCCGAGCTCTTCGGGCACGTCCGCGGCAGTTTCACCGGCGCGTATCGGGATAGTCCCGGCGTGCTCAGTCTCGCCGACGGTGGGACGCTGTTCTTGGACGAAGTGGGTGAGATGAGCGCGCGGATGCAAGCGCTCTTGCTGCGGTTTCTCGACACGGGAGAAATCCACCGCGTGGGAACCTCCGGCATCAGTACACGCGCGGATGTCCGGATTATCTCGGCAACGAACCGTAATCTCTCCAAGCATATTGCGGCCGGAGAGTTCCGGCCGGATCTCTACTATCGCCTGAACGTGATTCGCCTGTGGATCCCACCGCTCTACGAGCGGCGGGACGACATCCCCGTGCTGCTCGGGAGCTTCCTGCGTGAGGCCGCGGCCCGGCAGGGGGTGCCGGTGCCCAGGTGCCGGCCGGAGCTACTCAAGCAGCTCCTCAACTATGAGTGGCCGGGCAACGTCCGCGAGCTGCGCAACCTGGCGGAACGGCTTGTTCTGCTGCAAGACCAAGCCATGCAGGATCTGGAAGAGCTGCTCCCGTCGGCGACCGCGTTCTTGCGCGCGGTCGGTCCGGCACCACGCCAGACCATACAGTCCGAGTCAGATGACCTGTTCCATCGCATCGTGACGGAAGGTGAGGTCTTTTGGGACGTCGTTCACGCACCGTTTCTGTCCCACGATCTCACGCGCGCTCACGTGCGCCTCGTGATCAGGCAGGGCCTGGAGTTCACCCAGGGAAGCTACAAGCAGCTTCTCGATGTGTTCAACATGCCGCCTGAAGATTACAAGCGCTTCCTGAGCTTCCTGCGAAAGCACGACTGCCAGCTGCGGTTCCAGGACTTCCGCACCGCAATGCACGGAGGCACGATCCCCGCCGCCGGGCTTGCCCGTGCCGAGTGACGGGCCGGCATGGGGGGCAAGGGAAGGGCCGGCCTGAAGGGCTGAGAGGGGTGGTGTTCGACCCCTGTGCCTGAGCGACGGCCCGCCCGCCCGAGATCTGCCAGAATCCCTGCACGTGCCGGGGTGGCGGAATTGGCAGACGCTGGGGACCTAAAATCCCCTGGCCGCAAGGCCGTGTGGGTTCGACCCCCACCCCCGGCAGATCATTGCCGATTTCCGATTGTCCGCCTTCGCGTGGCGGCTCGCGGCGCGCTTCGGCGGGACAAGCCGATTGACGGGTGTCAGCGTCAGTCCGCAAGCGCGTCCGTAGGTGCTCCGGCGCAAAGACCGCCGATCTGGCGCCGGGGCGCGTTATGCTGTTGCCTCCATGCTCGGCGACCTCGGCTCCGCCATACGCGGCCTGCGCCGGCGCCCTCTCTACACCGGCGTCGCGGTGGGCATCCTCGCGATCGGTCTCACGGCCAGCGTTGCGGTGTTCACCTATGTCAACGCGTACTACCAGGTGTTCCCGGGCGTCGAGCCGCGTGGCCTGGTGCGCGTCTACGACGTCCGGGACGATGAGCCGTACGGCAATCTCTCGGTGCCGGACTTCGACGACTACGCGGCCGCCGCCACCTCGGCGTTCAAGGGCCTCGCCGCCGCGCAATCGAGCTTCGCCGCCAGCGTGCGTCTGGAGACCATGACCGACGTCGTGTTCGGTCAGGCGGTCTCGGGACGCTACTTCGAGGTCGTCGGCGTCGAGATGAGCGCCGGACGAGGTCTGGTGCCGGACGATGACCGCCCGGGCGCGGACCCGGCCGCCGTGATTTCGTATCGGTGGTGGCGGCAGCGCTTTGGCGCCGACCCGTCCATCCTGGGCCGCACCGTCCTCCTCAACTCCAAGGCCTTCACGGTCGTCGGGGTGACGGCCCCGACGTTCCGGGGTACGACCTCCTCCTTCCGCCCGGACGTCTGGATTCCGACCGAGCCGTTCAAGGCGACCTACACCAACTGGGCCGAGCGGTCGAAGGACCGCGACGCGCGGATGATCCGCGTCTACGGCCGTCTGCGTCCCGGGGCCGGCCAGGAGCAGGCACAGGCCGAGCTGGCGTCGCTGGCCAGGGGGCTCGACGAGGCGCACCCGGGCCGTCCATCGCCGCGGCGCCTCCACGTGGCCGACACCACCTGGATTGATCCGCGCGCCAGGGTCGCGGAGACCCCGACCGCGCGCGTCATGGTGGCGGCCGCCGCCGGCCTGCTGCTGCTCGTCTGCGCCAACGTCGCCAACCTGCTGCTCGGCGTGGCCAGCGGCCGCCGGCGCGAGATGGCGATGCGCGCGGCGCTCGGCGCGTCGCCGCGGCGCCTCGTGCAGCGGGTTCTGATCGAGAGCGTGGTGCTGGCGGTGCCGGCGGGCGCCGGCGCGCTCCTGCTCGCCGGTTCCGCCGCCGCGCGGCTGGGTTCGTACTTCACGCGTCCCAGCGTGTGGGGCTCGAACGTGCCGCGGGAGGTCACGCTCGACTGGCACGTGTTCGCGTTCGCCTTCGCCGTCTCCCTGCTCACGGCGGTGATCTCGGGCGCGCTGCCGGCGTGGCGGGCGTCCCGCGCGTCGCTCGTGGACGCCATCCGGAACGACACGCCGCTGTCGATCGGCGGCGCGGTCCGCCCGGGTCGGAGGCGCCTGCCGGGCACCCGTGACCTGCTGGTGGCGATGCAGGTCGCGCTGTCGGTGGTCCTGCTGGTGGTGGCCGGCCTCGTGCTGCGCACGCTGGCGTCGGTCCGCCAGGTGGACCCTGGCTTCGCCTACGACCACCTGCTGACCAGCTACATCTCGACGAGCAGCACCAACGTGGGGATCCCCGATCGAGTCCGCTTCTTCCAGGAGCTGGCGGATCGGCTGGCCGAAGAGCCGTGGGTGCGGGCGGTGACGGTGTCGGACAACGCGCCGCTCTCGCCCCACGCGTCGGCGGACATGCGGGTCGACGGCCGGCGCGAGCCCGTGACGCTCGTGTACTCCAAGGTCCTGCCCGGGTTCTTCGAGACGCTGGAGATGGCGATCCTCCAGGGGCGGAGCTTCCTCCGGACCGATACGGCCGGCGCGCCCGCCGTGGCGGTGGTCAACGAGACCTTGGCGCGCCGGTTCTTTCCAGGCCGGAGCCCGCTCGGCCGTCGTGTCTGGTGGCGCGGTGATCGGGGCGCCGACGAGCGGAGCTTCGAGATCGTCGGGGTCGTGCGCGACGCGCGGGCCCAGGACCTGCTCGCCGAACCCGAGGCCATGGTCTACTTCGCGCTCCCGCAGCACTACTCCGCCCCGGGAAACGCCCTGCTGGTCGCGACGACCATCGACCCGGCCGCCGCGGTGCCGGCCCTCGAGCCCTGGCTGCGCGCGTTCGAGGCGCACATCGCGATCGTCAACGTCCTGCCGTACACCGACGTGGTTCGAGGGTTTCTCTACACGCAGCGCATGAACGCCGAGCTGTTCTCCGTCGTCGCGCTGCTCGCGCTCGCGCTCGCGGCGGCCGGGATCTTCAGCGTGATGAGCCTCGCCGTGGCGCAGCGGTCGCGGGAGATCGGCATTCGCGTGGCCATCGGCGCACAGCCGCGAGACATCGTGCGCCTGGTCCTGACACACACGCTGGGCGCTGTCGCGCTCGGCCTCGCGCTCGGGCTGCCGGCCACCTTCGCCGCGGCGCGGCTCGTCGGCGCGCTCCTGCAGGGTGTCGAACCGACCGATCCCGTCAGCGTGAGTGGCGCGGTCGCCGTGCTCGTGGCGGCAGCGCTCGGCGCCACGTACCTGCCCGCGCGGCGCGCCGTAACCGTGGACCCCGTCACGGTGTTGCGGAAGGAATAGGCAATCACCAGCGCCCAGCTCCCAGCCCCTTGGCCCGCCGTAGCGGCCTGTAGTCGCTCGGCCGCGAAGGCGGCCCAGCCCCCCGTCCCCGAACCTTACCCCAGCCGCCGTCGTCTGCTGTACATGGCGCATGACAGCGAAGGCCGCGCACGGCGCGGCCCGCGAGCCGGGGTCCCCAACGCGCGGACGTTGCGCGTTGGGGTGGGACGGAGCGGCGCGGGGCGGCGGGGTCCCCGCAAGCGACCGAGCTGGGGTGTGGGGCGAAGCCCTCGGGCAAGGCCGCGCACGGCGCGGCCCGCGCGGGAGCGGCGCGGGGCGGCGGGGTCCCCGCAAGCGACCGAGCTGGGGTGTGGGGCGAAGCCCCACGTAAGATGGAGGCGCGCATGACCGACCAGACGTGGTGGGAATCGTTCAAGGTGCAGGGCGGCGAGCTGCTGGACAAAGTGGCCCAGCTCGTTCGCGAAGGCAACGTCCGCCGCATCGTCATCAAGCAGGGCGACCGGGTGATTGCCGAGTTCCCGCTCACGGCGGGCGTCGTCGGCGCCGTGTTCGCGCCGATTCTGGCCGCCGTCGGCGCGCTCGCCGCACTGCTCACCGAGTGCCAGATCGTCGTCCAGCGCGAGGGCACTTCGACCGACGCGCCGCCACCCGAAGCGGAGCCGGATCCGGTCGGGAAGCCCGAGTAAGGGGACGTGGACGACCCGGTCGCGTGGGGAACGTGTGCTAGAATGCGCCCGCCTTCGCATCCCTCAGCCCCGTCGCGATGACACGGATCCCGAGTCGGCCCGGCACCTTGCTCATCACCCTGGCAGTGGCCGGCCTCGCCGTGCACCTGTGGCTGGCGGCTGGCGTCTTCCTGTCCCTGAGCGAACCCGCAGGTCTCGAGTTCGTGTTCGTCTCGGCCGGCTTCGGCGCGTTCGCGCGGGCGCTCGCGATGGCCGCGGCGGGCGTCCTGGGCCTGCACGGCCTCGCGCGCGCGATCGAGGGCCGGCGAGGCACGGCGGCCGCGGCCGGGTCCCTCGACGATGCGCGATACCTGACGCCGGTTCTGCTGTCGTGGCTGTCCGTCCTTCCCGTGCTCAGCGTCCTGCTGGGCGTGGCGCAGTTCTCCACCGTCGCGATCTACTGGATCGTGGATCTGCGGTGGTGGTGGTCCGCCGTCGTCCTGGCCTGGGTGCTGGCGCGGCTGTCGGCGCGGCTGTGGCCCAATCCGGGGTGGGCCGAAGCGTGGGTTTCGTGGGCGCGCGCGCGGAGCCCCCGGACCGCGGGCGCCGTGCTGGTGGGGCTGGGCGTTGTCTGGGTCGTCGCCGGGACGCCGAACCTCCGGTTCTCGGGCGCGCTGCACGGCGACGAGCCGAAGTACGTGCGGTACTGCGAGAACTTCTACCAGGGCCTCGGCTTCGAGCTGACCGACATTCGTCCGCTGACCAAGCTGCCGCCCGACTTCTCGTCGCGCGTCTGGCACAACGTCACGCTGCTCGCCTCCACGCTGCCCGGTGAGCTGGCCAGCCTGGCGTCGGACGCCGCCATGTTCGCGCGCCACCCGGAACACACGTTCAACCGCGCGACGTACCTGGGCGCCTGGTTCATCCGGGGCAAGAACGGCGGCGTCTATCAGGTGCACACGCCGGGGTTGTCGTTCCTGATGTTTCCCGCCTACTACGTCGATCGCACGTTCGAGAGCGGCACGCCCGGCTATCAGGACGAGTTCCCGGCGAACCTGCCGGCGATCAACACGTTCTTCCTGGCCATGTACGCCGCGTGGGTGGCGCTCGCGTTCCGCTTCCTGCGCCGCGCGGTGAGCGACCCCGCCGCCGCGTGGCTCGCCGCGGCGGTGGTGGCGCTCACGTTCCCCGGGGAGAGCTACGCCTTTCAGTTCTATCCCGAGGTGGCGTGCGGGATCCTCGCGCTCCTCCTCGCGCACCACGTCTGGTTCGGCGGGCGGCGCACGTGGCCGCGCGCGTTCGTCTACGGCCTGGTTGCGGGCTTCCTGCTGTGGCTGCACGTGCGCTTCGGCCTCGCGGCGTTCTGGCTGGTCGGCTGGGCGGTGGTCGCCTGGCGGCACGATCGGGCGCGGGTGGGCGCGCTCGCCGCTGGCTTCGCGGTCTCGCTCGGGAGCTTCTCGCTCTACGCGTATCAGCTCACGGGCAGCGTGCTGCCCACCGCGATGTACGATGCGGGCGGCGCGCAGACCCCGCTCTCGCTCCCCGCCGTTGGCCGGGGCCTCGTGGCGATCCTCCTCGACCGTAACTGGGGGCTGCTGGGGCCGTCGCCGATCTACCTGCTCGCGCTGCCCGGGCTGTGGCTGTTGTGGCGCCGCCGCCGCGGCCTGCTCCTCTTCAGCGCCGGATTGGTGCTGGCGCTCGTCGGGCCGGCGGCGGGGCATGGGATCACGGCCGGCGGCGGCACGCCCCTGCGCTATCTCGTGGCCGCCCTGCCGTTCGTGGCGCTCGCCCTCGCGGAGCTGCTGTCGGTCCGCTGCCGGACGCGCCTGTGCCGGTCCGCCTTCGGCGTGCTGCTGTTCCTGTCGCTGCAGAACGCGTGGGCCTACAACCGGCATCTGTACAAGGAAGTCGCGCTCATGAACGACTGGAGCGCGAGCGGCTGGAAGACGACGCTGCTCATGCCGAGGTTCATGGGCGCGCCGTGGACCGGGACCTGGGCGAACGTGGCGATCACGTTCCTGTGGCTCGCGCTCCTCGCCGCGCTCGTGGTCGGGCCGGCATGGGCGGATCGGCGGGTTCGCGCGGACGGCGGGTGGGTCGGACGGCTGAACCGGCTCGCCGTGCCGCGGCTGGTCGCGGCAATGGTCGCCCTGATGGTGCTGGCGGGCACCGGCGTGGCGGCCGCGACCGGCTTCTGGAGCGCGGAGCCCTACCGGATGCCGCAGGCGGACGCGGCGGTGCGGGCGGCGTTCTTCATCGACAACCTCGGCCACTGCGTCGTCTGCGCCACGTCGTCGGCGGGTCAGGTCGGGACGGCGGGCATGATGAAGACGCTGGAGGACGCGTCCCCGGCGGTGGCGGGGCGCCGCGCGCTCCTGCACCTGCCGCCAACCTACGACGAGTGGCTGGCGATGCCGGACAAGATCCGCCAGTGGTACATCGACGCCAACGGGTATCCGCCCGCAGATGCCGACCTCGGCCACTACCTCTATCAATGGCGCGAGGAGCACGTGGCAGCCGAGGAGATCCGCCGCCGCATCTATCAGGCGGCGGGGAAGACACCTCCCGCCGAGCCCGCCAAACAGTAGATCGCCGCCGGACGGTTCCCATGCCCCATTGGCCTGTCGCCCCCGCTCGCGCGGCGTTCGTCCTGCTGCTCGTCGCCGTGGCCGTCCTGACGTGGACGGCGCGGCCGCCGGCGGGACCGCGTGTCACGCTGCTCGAGCCGCCGGGCGTTACGGCCTACGCCCGCATCGACGGCGATACGGCGATCCTGCCCAACGGCCGGCGGGTGACGCCGGCCGGCCGCGTGCTGCGCACCGAGTCCTACGCGTGGGGCCTGGCGATCAGCCCCGACCAGACCATGGCCGCCCTCGTCAACGCCGACGCGGTCGAGATCGTGCCGCTCTCGGGCCGACGGCCCGTCACGCGCATCCCGCCCTGGGGCGAGAAGCCGGACGACTCGATCGGCGCCGGCACCTACATGGGCGTGGCGTTCGCGCCCGACGGCCGCGCGCTCTATTTCGGCAGCGCCGACGAGGGCGCCATCAAGCGGCTGCAGCTCGACACCGGCACCATCGAGACCGTCGTCGATCTGGACGGGGGCGGCTACGAGGACAGCTTCGTCGGGGATTTCGCGCTGAGCGCCGACGGGACGAGACTCTACGCCGTCGACCAGGCCAACTTCCGCCTCGTCACGGTCGATTTGGCCCGCGGCGCCGTCGTCGGGTCCGTCCGCGTCGGCCGGCATCCGTTCGCCGTGCCGCTCTCGCCCGACGGCCGCTTCGCGTGGGTGTCGAACGTGGGGATGTTCGAGTATCCCTTGCTGCCGGGCGTCACGTCCGACAATCGCGAGACCGCGGGCCTCGTGTTCCCGCCCTACGGCGTGCCGTCACGCGAAGCGGAGGAAGGCACCGTCGCCGAAGGGCTCGCGGTGCCGGGTCTCGGCAGCCCCAACGATATCGACGCGATGTCGGTGTTCGCGGTGGATCTGGCCGCGGGCGCCGTGGTGCGGCGTGTGAAGACGGGCTACTTCGTCGGCGTCGCGCGCGAGAACATCCGCACCGTCGGCGGCGCCAGCCCGGCGTCGGTCGCTGTCGGGCGGCGCGCCGTGTACGTCGCCAACGCGACGAACGACACGGTGTCGATCATCGACGCCGGCACGGGGGAGATCACCGGCGAGATCACGCTCGCCGTACCCGGCCTCGAGACGCTGCGCGGCGTGCTGCCCTTTGGCCTCGCGCTCGATCCGGACGAGCGGCGCCTGTACGTGGCGTGCGCGGGCCTGAACGCCGTGGCGGTCATCGACGTGGCCGGCCGCCGCGTCGAGGGCTACGTCCCGGCCGGCTGGTTCGCCTCGCTCGTGGCCGTGACCGGCGACGGCCGTGGCCTCGTGGTGTCGAGCGCGAAGGGGCTCGGCTCCGGGCCCAACGGCGGGCGCGGCTACGTCGCCACCGAGCGCGGGCTGCATCCCGGCGACGTGATGCAGGGAACGCTCCAGGTGCTGCCGGAGCCCGACGCGGCCGCGCTCGCGCGCGGCACCGCGCGGGTGGTCACCAACACCTACGTCGCCCGGCAGGTCCTGGACGACGCCGCGGCGCCGGTGCCGCCGCTCCCGGGCCAGCGCCAGGGCGTCCGCGGCGATTCGACGCTCGCCGAGCTGGGCATGGGCGTGCGAGTGGCCGGCGACGATGGCGCGCCGGGGCTGGCGCGCGCGGACGTGTCGCCGAACCACCAGGCGCTCGCCGACCGGTTCGCCATCAGCGACAACTTCTACTGCGACTCGGACCAGTCGAACACGGGTCACCGCTGGGTCGTCGGCGTGTACCCGAACGAGTGGGTCGAGGTCAACGCGCGGTCGCGGATCGAGTCCCGCGTCTTCTCGCGCGCGCCGGGGCGGCGCAACGTCGCGGGGTCGAGCGCCACGGTGCTGCCCGAGGACTACAACGAAGCCGGCGCGCTCTGGGAGCATCTCGACCGGCACGCGGTCCCGTTCTTCAATTTCGGCTTCGGCGCCGAGATGCCCGCGTCGATCGAGGACACCCTGCAGCGGCAGACGGGCATCCGGATGGCGGTCGGCTACCCGCTGCCCAAGCCGCTCTTCGACCACAGCTCGCGCACCTATCCCACGTTCAACATGGCCATCCCGGACCAGTACCGGATGGACATGTTCGAGCAGACGCTCCGCGAACTGTGGCTGAGCGGGCGCGAGGCTTTCCCGCGCCTCGTCACGCTCGTGCTGCCCAACGACCACCTGACCAAGCCGCACCCGGAGGCGGGCTACCCGTTCCGCGCGTCGTACATGGCCGACAACGACCTGGCGCTCGGGCGGCTCATCGACGACCTCTCCCACTCGCCGTGGTGGAAGGACATGCTCGTCATCGTGACCGAGGACGACCCGCAGGGCGGACAGGACCACGTCGAGGCGCACCGGTCCGTCCTCATGCTCATCGGCCCCTACGTGAGACGCGGCTACGTGTCGCACACGCTCGCCAGCTTCGGCTCGCTGATGCGGCTCATCTTCACGCTGCTCGACCTCGCGCCGCTCAACCAGTTCGACGCGACGGCCGCCCTGCCGCTCGACGCCTTCACCGCCACGCCGGACCTGGCGCCCTACACGGCGCGCAGCGTCGATCCGCGCCTGTTCGATCCGAACGCCGCGCTCAAGCCGTTCGACCGGCGCTTCAACTGGCGGGGTCTCGCCGAGTCGCCGATCATGGACGACCCGGAGGAGATGAGGAGAGACTACTGGCACCGACGGTGACAATGTCCAATGTCGAATGGCGAATGTCGAATGGCGAATGTCGAATGGCGAATGGCGAATGCTGCTCATTGCCGATCGCCGATTGCCAATTGCCGATTGAAGAGCATCCTGTCACGCTGTCCCGGCGCCCGACGCCGGAGCCGGCTATGATCCGATTCACCGTCGTCCTGCTGGCGCTGGCCGTGATGGGGCAGGGCGGGGACCGTTCGGCGCTGCTCGATCCGCGCGCGCCCGAGGTGAACCGGACGGCGCCCGACACGTACCGCGTGCGGCTCGACACGAGCCAGGGGTCCGTCGTCATCGAGGTCCATCGAGACTGGGCGCCGCGCGGGGCGGATCGGTTCTACAACCTCGTGCGACACGACTTCTACGACGAGGCGCGCTTCTTCCGCGTGATCGCCGGGGCGTGGGCGCAGTTCGGCATCCCGGCCGATCCGGCGATCGCGCAGATCTGGCGAACGGCGCGGTTCCCCGACGATCCGGTGCGCCAGCCGAACCACCGCGGCTCCGTGGCGTACGCCATGGCCGGCCCGAACGACAGGACGACGCAGGTCTACATCAACCTGCGGGACAACGCCGAGCGCCTCGACGGGCAGGGGTTCGCGCCGTTCGGCCGGGTGGTCGAGGGCATGGACGCCGTGGATCGGCTCTACTCCGGGTACGGCGAGGAATCGGGCGGCGGCATCCGGCGGGGCAGGCAGGACCCCGTCTTCGAGGGCGGCAACGCCTGGCTCGCCGCCCATTTTCCCAAGCTCGACTTCATCCGCACCGCGCGCGTCGTGGAGCGCTGAGCGCGGCGGCCGGCGACCTCAGGTCGTCCAGCCCTCCCGTTCCCGGAGCGCGGTGATGTGGGCCGTGTGGTGCCGCCCGTGCCATGCGTACAGCTGGAGCAGCGTGTCGATTGTCATCGGCCCGGCCTCGAGGTGCTGGAGCGGGCGCGTCCAGTCGGCCGGATCGAGCGAGGTCATCAGCAGGACCCAGCGCCGGTGCAGCGCCTCGAGGAGCGCCAGCGACACGGACGGCGGCGCGATGGACGCGTCGTTCAACTGCGCCCACGCCGCCTGGTCGTACGGGCGAACGGTCGGGTTGGTCTCGGTGAGCGCCAGCCGCATCCGGACGTACGCGTTGAGGTGGCTGTCGGGCACGTGATGCACGACCTGCCGAACGGTCCAGCCGTCCGGGCGATAGGGCGTGTCCAGTTGCGTGTCGTCGAGACCCTCGACGGCCACGCGCAGCCTGGCGGGCGCGGCCGCGATCTCGGCGATCGACAGCCGCCGCTTGTCGTCGGAGACGGACGGGTCGAACCTGAAGCGGCCGATGGGGTAGCGCAGATCGGGCATGGAGGCTCCGTGGCCGGTGGTCAGTTCCAGAGCGCGGCGAGCGCCAGGCACACCCAACCGGCGATGAACGCAAGGCCGCCGAGCGGCGTGACCGCGCCGAACCAGGTGCGGTCGGTCAGGGCGAGGGTGTAGAGGCTTCCCGAGAAGAGCACGGTGCCCGTCACGAAAGCCCAGCCCGCCCAGGCCGTCAGGACCGTGCCGGGCCAGCGCGAGGCCACCCAGGCGACGGCCAGCAGCGCCAGCGCGTGGTACATCTGATACCGCACGCCCGTTTCGTAGATGGCCAGCAGGTCGGGTGTGAGGCGCGCGCGCAGGCCGTGAGCGCCGAAGGCGCCGAGCGCCACGGCCAGCCCTCCCGAGAAGCTGCCCGCGAAGAGCATCACCCGGTCCGTTCCCATCGGAGGTCCTTTCTCGAACGCCCTATTCTATCCTCCCTCCCCGCTCTTCCCGAGCCTTACGGAAGTGCAAGACGGATTACCGATCTGAAACGGCGCACGGGCTCCGGCCCACGAAATTGTGCGTGCGGCGGGCACTCTCCTGCCGGCACCGCTCTTGCGTCCGGCTCATCGTTCTGCGTGCTTCGGCCCGCTCCACTGCAGCATCGCATCATGCGAACGCCGCGCACGATCCTGGTCGTCGAAGCCGACCTGCACGTGTTGTTCGGTCTGCTCGATATTCTTCGGGACGCCGGTTTCGACTGCACGGGGGCGGCCACCTACGAGGCGGGCCGGGAGCTGCTGTCGGCCAAGAGCTTCGACCTGCTCATCACCGACGCCCGCATCGGTCCCCACAACGGACTCCACCTGATCCGTCAGTGCCGGCTGTTGTTTCCGGGCATGGAGGCGATTGCCCTCACGTCGGTCTACGACCAGGACGCGCGGGACGAGGCCCGCCGGTACGGCGCGCCGGCGCTCGACGTGCCCGTGAACGGCCGGCGCCTGGTGGCCCTGGTCTCGCGGGCGCTGGCGCGGCTGGTGAACCGGCGGCGCTGGGTGCGCAAGCGCGCCGAGGATGAACGACCCGTCCTGGTGGGGGAGATCCCGGCCGCGCTCCTCGACGTGTGCTACGGCGGTGTCCGCTTCGAGATCGCCGAGCCCGAAGATCGCCTGCCCGCGGTGGTGTCGCTGACGGTGCCCGCCCTCGGCGAGCCGCTGCTGGTCGAGCTCATCTGGATGGATCGCGCGCGCGAGTCGAAGAAGCTCCGGTGCGGCGCGGCGGTCGTCTCCACCGACGGCCCCACCTTCAGGGCGTGGCGCGAGATGGTCGACGGGCTGCCCCCCCTCCAGTCGGCGTGAAAAAATGGGGTCAGACCCCATTTTCGCGCACGTGCCACGAAAAATGGGGTCAGACCCCATTTTTCACCCCCGCCCGCGGTGCACGCCCCGGTCGAGGGCTTGGGCGAGCGCGGCCAGGCCGCCCGCCAGCGTCTCCGCCTTCACCCCGAACCCGATCCGGAAGTGAGCCGGCTCGTCGAAGAAGCGGCCGGGGACGATGGCGGTCTGCGCGTGGGCGAGCAGCCAGGCGGCCAGCTCGTCGCTCGTCTCCGCGTCGCGCAGCCGCGGAAACGCCACGGTGCCGCCGACCGGCTCGAGCCACTCGATCTCGGGCCGGGCGGTGAGCGCGGCGCGCAGCGCGGCGAGGTTCGGCGTGACGATCCGCCGCGCGCGTTCGGCCAGCGCGTCGAGGTGCTCGAACGCGCGCACCGCCAGCCGCTCGGCGGGAAACGCGCCCACCGCGTCCACGACGTCACGGGCTCGCCGGATGCGCTCCGCGACCTCGGGCGACGCCACGCACCATCCGCACCGCAGTCCCGCCAGTCCGTACGACTTCGTCAGGCTGCTCGAGGACACCAGGCGGGCGTCGATCGTGGCGGCGGGGCGGGGCCGAGGCCCGCCGCTCGCGTCCAGGTAGACTTCGTCCACGAGCGCGTACGCGTCCGCCTCGGCCGCGAGGGCGGCGAGCGCCGCGAGATCGGCCTCGGACACCCGCGCGCCGGTGGGGTTGTGCGGGCTCGTCAGGATGATCAGCCGTGTCGCGGGCGTCAACGCTGCGCGGACCGCCTCGACGTCGAGCGAGAAGCCGGCCTCGCGGCGCCGCTCGAACCGCACCACCCGGGCGCCGAGCAGCCGCGGCAGCGCCAGCAGCGGGTCGTAGGCCGGCCGTTCGATCAGCACGTCGTCGCCCGGGCCGCACAGCGCGATGCACGCCAGCAGGTTCGCGCCCGACGCGCCCGGCGCCGTGGCCACCGACGCCACGTTCACCCCGTAGTGCCCTGCAATCGCGTCGAGCAGCGGCTCGTAGCCGTTCTCGTTGCGCCCGGTCAGCTCGATGGCGTCACGCGCGCCCGGGAGCTCGTCGACCGTGCACGACGCGACGGCGCTCGCCGCGAGATCGTAGGTGGGCGACGGCCGCGACTTGGACCACTGCATGTACGGTGCGCGAGGGAAGGTGGACATGGCTCTCTCTCTGCAGGACTGGGACTGGGGACTTGGGGACTGGGGGCTGCGCTCACCTCTGACCCCTGACCCCTGATCCCCATAGGCGTTAACCTAAGTGTTGACCTACGTGGCAGGCCGGCGGTAGTCTCTGTCTATGAAGCCTGCCCCAATTGACGAGTGGCGCGTGATCGAATCGATGTTGCCCACCGACTGGCG